>JBBQHA010000005.1:0-59515 GCA_038323475.1 Lysobacterales bacterium | reverse complement strand
AGATCTGGCCCGGTCCTTGTCACCCAGAGTCAGCGTCGGCGGCAGCGTCCACACACCCTTCGGGTAATTCCTGGTGTCCTTCGGGTTGGCGTTGATTTCGCTGCTGGCATCCAGGGTGAAGCCCGCATCGCTGGCCAGTTTCACCACCTCGGCGGTGGTCAGGTATCCGCTACGCCTGATCGCCTCCAGCGACGCGCCATCGGCGGCGCGGTGATCCACCACGCCGAGCACGCCACCGGGCCGCAACACCGCGAAAAACGCCTTGAACATCGCCGGCGCGGTGTCGGCCATCACCCAGTTGTGCACGTTGCGGAAGGTCAGCACCATGTCGGCCGAACCCGGTGTGCCGAATACCGGCGCCTTCGCATCGAACTCGACGATCCGCGCGCTGCCGTAATGCTCGGCATCGGCGGCAAACTTGCGATGCAGGGCGCTGTCATCGCGACCATCTTCGCTGTCTGCCTTGGACGCAGCCTGTACGGCAGCAATGTAGTGACCATTGTCCTGCAGCAAGGGCGCGAGAATCTCGCTGTACCAGCCGCCACCGGGGGTGATCTCGATCACTGTCTCGTCCGGCTGCACGCCGAAGAACTGCAAGGTGGCCTTGGGGTGGCGATACACATCGCGCGCGCGGTTGGCTTGTGAGCGCCAGTTGCCGGCCAGCACGCTGTCGAGCTGCGAAGCGGTGAAGTCGCTGGCACTGGTCGGCGGCACCAGGGTATCGGCCGGCTGGTCCGCTTCGACCGAAGCAGCATGTGCTTGTTGCGCGCTGGCCGCGCCGGGCATGGCCAGCAGACCGCCCAGCAGGAGCAAGCTGGCCAGCGCCGCACGGCGGCCGGTGATGTCAGATCGTGCAACGGATGTTTGCTGCTTCATGGTGGACTCCCTGGCGCATGCGCCATCCAGACGTGACTCACAATATGACCCAGACGGTGTGCAGGCCCGGTGCACGCGCCGCACGTCGCTTCAAAAATGGATCACCGAGCGGATCACCTTGCCTTCGTGCATCAGCTCAAAGGCTTCGTTGATGCGCTCCAGCGGCAGCACTTCGGTGATCATCTCGTCGATCCTGATCTCGCCGGCCATGTAGCGATCGACATAGCCCGGCAGCTGCGAGCGACCCTTGACCCCGCCGAACGCCGAGCCGCGCCAGACGCGGCCGGTCACCAGCTGGAACGGCCGCGTGCGGATTTCCTGGCCCGCGCCGGCGACGCCGATGATCACGCTCTCGCCCCAGCCCTTGTGGCAGCATTCCAGCGCCGCGCGCATCACGTCGACATTGCCGATGCATTCGAAACTGTAGTCCACGCCGCCATCGGTCATGTCGACGATGACCTGCTGGATCGGCGCGCTCGAATCGCGTGGGTTCACGCAATCGGTCGCGCCCATCTGCCGCGCGAGTTCGAACTTCGCCGGATTCGTGTCGATCGCAATGATGCGGCCGGCTTTTGCCATCACCGCGCCCTGGATCACCGCGAGGCCGATGCCGCCGATGCCGAACACCGCGACCGTCGCGCCGGGTTCGACCTTCGCGGTGTTGAGCACCGCCCCGATGCCGGTGGTGACGCCGCAGCCGAGCAGGCACACCTTTTCCAGCGGCGCTGCCTTGTTGATCACCGCGAGCGAGATTTCCGGCACCACGGTGAATTCGCTGAAGGTGCTGGTGCCCATGTAGTGGTGGATGGGCTTGCCGTTCTGCGAGAAGCGCGAGGTTCCGTCGGGCATCTGCCCGCGTCCCTGCGTCGCGCGCACGGCCTGGCAGAGGTTGGTCTTGCCGGACTTGCAGAACTTGCATTGCCGGCATTCGGCCGTGTACAGCGGGATCACGTGGTCGCCGACCGCAACGCTTTTCACGAACTCACCGACTTCGACCACCACGCCACCACCTTCGTGGCCGAGCACCGCGGGGAACAGTCCTTCGGGATCGTCGCCACTCAACGTGAAAGCATCGGTGTGGCAGACGCCGGTCGCCTTGATCTGCACCAGCACTTCGCCCGCGCGCGGACCTTCGACATCGATCTGCTCGATCGACAGCGGCTTGCCCGCTTCCCACGCGACGGCTGCACGGCTTTTCATGGGTGACGCTCCTCATGGTGACGATCTGGCCCGCGGCTTCCGGGCGGGGGATGGAAACCATCGCGCCCGCGCACGGTCATTCTTGCCGTCACGGTACCTCGGGTCTAGCATGCGGTAGGCGCACAAGCGCCAGTTCCGGATTTTTTTCACAATGGACCACTTGCCGAACTGGGTTTTCTACGCCATCGGGATTGTAATCGGCGTGCCATTGCTGGTGATTGCCGACAGGATTCGCCGGAGGACGGGCGGCCGCATCCGGCACGTCGGGATCCACCTTCTCGCTTGGTTGCCGTTGCCGATCCTGCTCGGGGCGATGTATCTGCGGTTCCCATTCCCCATCAAGTCCGGCCTGCTCATCGCGTGGGTCGCCTGCGCGACCATCGTCTATCTCATGTTTTTCGGCGCCCGGATAGTCTATGGCCGTGCCTGGAACCGCGGCGAGGACGCGCTCGAACAGCAGGATGCGTCGATCCAGAAGGAACACGAGCGCCGCGCCCGGATCGAGTCCTACAAGCATGGGCAGCGAGAACGCCCGCAGGGCTGACGAGGCGCGGACCGCCGTCCCGAACGTTCTGCGGCGCCCGGAGCCGGTCGGTGCGGAGGCCCTTCAGGCGGCACTCGCGCCACAGCACTTCTTGAACTTGCGCCCGCTGCCGCACGGACACGGATCGTTGCGTCCGGGCGCGGCCTCGCGGCGGATCGGCGTACGCGAGGTGAGTTGTTCGAGGCGATGGACGTTGAGGTCGTGCAACAGGTGCGGGATGCCGGCGATCAGGTCGAGCCGTTCGCTGGCGGAAAGCGCTTCACCGGCTTCCTCTCCTTCGGGGGCCGGCCACTCCCCCGCGGCGATCGCCTCGATGCCGACCAGCGATTCGTCGATCCACGGTTGCGTCTCGCAATTCGCATCCCACGCCTCGGGACGCAGTTCGACGCCATCGAGGAAACCGCAGGCCCATTCAATGCCGTAATCCCCGGTGGCGTCCGGATCGGCGTCGTCGCGCTCGGGCAATGCGATCAGCGGCGTGTCGCGGTCGCGCATGCGTTCGGGTTCGATCGCCACGCGGCGCGCGATGTCGTTCCACAATGCCATCAGCAGCCGGTGGACGTGCTCGACTTCCGCGGACGATTCCCAGCGCGGCGGGCGCCCGCCCCAGACATGCGGCATCCATTCGCTCGGCGCGACCAGCTCCGGCGCGACGACGAGCGCCGAAAGGAATCCGTCGAGCATTTCCAGCGACATGCCCTTGAACGGCACCGCGCGCGATTCGAGCAGCGCGTCGAGCTCGTCCAGATCGGCGTCGGGGATTGCAGCCTGGTCGGGCGGGCGAATGGACATGTCAGTAGGCGAACTCGCGGAACACCGGATCGACCGAACCATTCCACGTGCCGCGGAAGAGTTCAAGCTTGCGGTCGGCCGGCGTCTGCCCAGCGGCGACGAATTCCAGCATCGGCTCCAGGTAGATGGTTTCGTCGGCGCCGTTGCGGTTGGTGCGTGCACGGCGTTGCAGGCCGTGGCCGGCGATCTTCAGCGCTTCGCGCGCGAGGTCGAGCAGGGCGCCGTTGCGGAACGGCAGGTCGAAGCCATGGCGCGGCACGCCATCGCGCAGGGAGTGGCGCTCGGCCATCGTGAAGTCCTTGACCAGGTCCAAGGCCGCGTCGAGCGCAGTCGCGTCGTACAGCAGCCCGACCCAGAACGCAGGCAGCGCACACAGGCGATTCCATGGCCCGCCGTCGGCGCCGCGCATTTCCAGGTATTTCTTCAACCGCACCTCGGGAAACGCGGTGGTCATGTGATCGGCCCAGTCGGCCATGCGCGGCTTTTCGCCGGGCAGCGCGGGCAGTTTTCCGGCGAGGAAATCGCGGAAGCTCTGCCCGGATGCGTCGATGTATTCGCCATCGCGATAGACGAAATACATCGGCACGTCGAGCAGGTAGTCGGTGTAGCGCTCGTAGCCGAAACCATCGGCGAACACGAAGTCGAGCATGCCGGTGCGATCCGGATCGGTGTCGGTCCAGATATGCGAGCGGAAACTCTTGAAGCCGTTCGGCTTGCCTTCGGTGAACGGCGAATCGGCGAACAACGCGGTCGCGATCGGCTGCAGCGCGAGCGACACGCGGAACTTCTTCGCCATGTCGACCTCGTCGGCGCCCTCGAGGTTCACCTGCACCGTACAGGTGCGCGTCATCATGTCGAGGCCGAGCTTGCCGACCTTCGGCATGTACGACTTCATGATCTGGTAGCGGCCCTTCGGCATCCACGGCATGTCCTCGCGCCGCCATTTCGGCTGGAAGCCCATGCCGAGGAAACCGACCTCGAGCTCACGCGCGACCGCCTGCACTTCATCGAGGTGGCGCGAGGTTTCGCAACAGGTGGCGTGGATGGTTTCGAGTTGCGCGCCGGAGAGTTCGAGCTGGCCGGCGGGCTCGAGGGTGACCGAGGCGCCGTCCTTCAGCAGCGCGATCAGGTTGCCGTTCTCCTCGACGGGCTGCCAGCCGAAACGCGTGAGTCCCTGCAGCATCGCGCGGATGCCGCGCTCGCCGTCCCACGGCAGCGGGCGCAGGTCGTCGAGCCGGAAGCCGAACTTTTCGTGTTCGGTGCCGATCCGCCACTGATCCTTCGTCCTGCCGCCCGACGCGAGGTAGTCCACCAGTGCGTGGCGGTCCTCGATCGGCTCATCCTTGACCTTGCTCGGACCCGACACGGCTGTTCTCCAGATGTGGCCTGCGATGCGGACGGACTGCCCTACAATCGCGAAGCCCGCAGTGTACTGCCTGAATTGTTGCGTTCGATGTGAAACGCTTTGTCCCATCCCCAGCACGGACGCACACCGCACGGCTGCTGGGCGCGCTGCTGGCCGTGTGCATGGGTGCCGTCGCGTTCGCGCACGACGCGGTGCTCGACCGCGGCAACGGACCCGAACCTTCCACCCTGGACGCGCACCGGTGCCAGGAAGTCGCCTGCGGCAACGTGTTGCGCGACCTCTACGAAGGCCTCGTCGCGGAAGGCACGGACGGCGTGCCGATTCCGGGCACGGCCGAGCGCTGGGAGACCTCGACCGACGGACTGACCTGGACCTTTCATCTACGCTCCGGGTTGACATGGTCGAATGGTGAAGCGCTCGACGCGCCGCAGATCGTCGCGAGCTTCCAACGCGCATTCGCGCCGGCCACGACCGCGCCGTTCGCCGAACAGTTCGGCGCAATGCGCAATGCGGATGCCGTGCAGAAAGGCAAGTTGCCGCCGGCGGCGCTCGGGGTGGAGGCGCCGGACGCGCGCACGGTGGTTTTCCACCTCATCCGCACCGCGCCGCTGCAACGGTTGCTGCTGCTGCCGATCGGATATCCGGTCTACCTGCCGGCGGTGCAGAAGTACGCCGCGTTGCACACCCGTCCCGGCAACCTCGTCTCGAACGGTGCCTACCGGCTGCGCGCGTGGTTGCCGCAGGCGGCGATCGCGCTCGAGCGCAATCCCGGTTTCCGCGCGCCGGCGGCGATCGCCGACGTGCGCTACCACGTCACCGAGGATGCAGGCAGCGAACTCAAGCGCTACGAGGCCGGCGACCTCGACCTCACCGAAACCCTGCCGCCGCAGCCGCTCGTGCAACTGCGCGCGCGCTTCGGCAGCGAGCTGCGGATCGAGCCCTACCTCGGCGCGTTCTGGTTCGGCTTCAACGTCACCAGGACGCCGTTCGACGATCGCGATGGCAAGCACCGGGCGCTCGCGCTGCGGCAGGCACTATCGCTGGCGGTTGACCGCGAGAAGCTCACGCTGTACCTCACCGGTTTCGGCGAGAAGTCCGCGTTCGGGATCGTGCCGCCGCAGGTTTCCGGCTATGCGGCGCCAGTGATTGCTGCCGCGGCGTGGACGCAGGCGCAGCGCGAACGCGAAGCGCAACGCCTGTTCCGCACGGCCGGCTACACGCAGGACGATCCGCCGACCATCGAGCTGCGCTTCAATACGTCGACCCTGCATCGCCGGCTTGCGCTGGCGGTCGCGGCGATGTGGCGGGAAACGCTCGGCGTGCACGTCACCCTGCGCAACGAGGAATGGAAGGTGTTCGTACAGAATCGCCGGGCGCGCGTGATCACCCAGGCATTCCGTGGCGGCTGGATCGCGGATGTCGATGATGCGCGGAATTTCCTCGCCGCGTTCGCGAACGAGGGCGCGCTGAACTGGACCGGATGGCGCGACCCTGCGTTCGACGCATTGATCGCGCGCGCGGATGCAGAGCCGGACGAAGCGCGCCGCAACGTCCTGCTCGCACAGGCCGAAGCGCGCCTGCTCGCCGCGCAGCCGGTGCTGCCGCTGTATTTCTACACGTCCAAGCACCTGGTGAAACCGTGGGTCGGCGGTTACACCGCGAATCCGCTGGACCATCATGCGAGCCGCTTCCTGTCGTGGAAGGACGCGGCGCGATGAGCATCGCTTCGTGGCATCCAAGAAAACACAGTCATCCCGAGCGCAACGCGGGATCTGCTTCACGCGTTGATGTATCGATGGCGGCGCACAACAGATCCCTCGTTGCACTCGGGATGACAACCTGGGGGCTGTGTTGAACATGGCGCTGCCGAAGCGCATCGCGCGCGCATTGTTCGAAGCGGCTTTGACGCTGTGGCTGCTCGCGACGTTGTGCTTCGCATTGCTGCATGCGGCGCCGGGCGGGCCGTTCGACACCGAAAAGGCGGCGCCGCCCGAAGTGCAGGCCGCGCTCGCCGCGCAATACCGGCTCGACCGTCCATTGCCCGCGCAATACGTCGCTTGGCTCGGCGACATCGCGCACGGCGATCTCGGACCGTCGTTCCAGTATCCGGACTACCGGGTCGGCGAACTCATCGCGCTCGGCCTGCCGGTGTCGGCGTTGTGCGGCGGCATCGCACTCATCCTTGCGCTCGCCATCGGCGTGCCGCTGGGCCTCATCGCCGCGCTGCGCCGCGGGAGCTGGATCGACCGCGTGCTGATGGGTTTGTCCGGACTCGGCCTGGCGATGCCGAAGTTCGTGGTCGCGCCGCTGCTGGTGCTGCTGTTCGCGGTCACGCTGCACTGGCTGCCCGGCGGCGGCTGGGACCAGTCGACGCCGCTGAGCGTGTTGCGCAGCGCGTTGCTGCCGGCGATCGCGCTCGCCCTGCCGAACCTCGCCTACTGCGCGCGCATCAGCCGCGCCGCATTCCTCGACGTGCTGTCCAGCGATTACCTGCGCGCCGCTCGCGCACGCGGATTCCCGGCATCGCGCATCCTGCTCATCCATGCACTGCCGCCCGCGTTGCTGCCGGTGATCGCATGGCTCGGTCCGGCGCTGATCAACATCGTCAGCGGCTCGGCGGTGGTCGAACAGGTGTTCGGCATTCCGGGCATGGGTCGCTACTTCGTGCAGGGCGCATTGAATCGCGACTACACCCTGGTGCTGGGTGTAGTGCTGGTGGTCGGCACCCTGATCGTGCTGATCAATGCGATGACGGACGCGTTGCGGGTGTGGATTGATCCGCGGTTGCGGCAGGATTAGACGATTCGATCCGGGTCTGCCGAACCGCGATCGGCATCGTTCTTCGCATTGTCATCCTGAGCGCAGCGAAGGATCTCGCTTCTTCTTCGCGTTCTTGTCAAAGGCCGGCGCATTTCACCCGCTTCGCGGGCGAGTTCATCTTTCTTGCTTGTCCAAGAAAGACGAACCAGAAAGAAGGACACCCCGGAGATCGCGCCATGCGCTGCGCGCAAGGTTCGCGCTCGCCCGCGGGATTCACCGACGCCACATCCATGTGCCGACGGCGAACGGCACGCATCGTGCGCGCCGCCCTTCGGGTCTTGCCCGCAGGCAAACGCCGCGACTCGGGGGACCCAATGCCCAGAGCAGATCAAGAGCGACAAGCTTCTCTCCCTCACCCAAACTACCACTGCGACCTAGCAGCCTTCGGGCGTCATCCTCATGATGAGCTGCGGAGCGCCTTTAGCGCAGTTGAGTGTGTAGGGTGGCCGACACGATGTCGGCCATCGTTTCGTTGGCGCAGGAATGTACCGTAACGACCCGTCGCCTCGCGCGGACCCGGAGCGCATGGATGCGTGGAGGGCGCGTAGCCCGGGGTGTATTTCTTTTGGTGCACTTTTCTTTGTACAGGCAAAGAAAAGTCACTCGCGCGCGCGGCGCGTGAAATGCTCCTGCTCCAGCGCCCCTCATCCGCCTGCGGCACCTTCTCCCCGCCAGCGGGGAGAAGGAATTGTTCGAGGTCAAACCTCCAGCCACCCCGCCACCACCGCCCTCGCCTCGTCGATGCCCTGCTTCGTCTCCGACGAGAACACCTGCGCCGTCGCGCGGTCGGGCAACCCCTTGCGGACGGCGAGCAGGGTCTGCGCCTGCGGGCCGCGGCCGATCTTGTCGCACTTGGTCAGCAGGCAATGCGCGGGCAGGCCTCGGTCGGCGGCGTAGCGGAGCATGTCGAGGTCGAACTCGCGCAGCGGGTGGCGGATGTCCATCACGATCACCAGGCCACACAGCGCATCGCGGGTGCGCAGGTAGTCGTTGATGAAATCCTGCCAGTGCGCGCGCAGGTCCTTCGAGACCTTGGCGTAGCCGTAGCCTGGCAGGTCGACGAGGAACTTCGTCTTCATGACCTCGAAGAACACGAGTTGCTGGGTGCGGCCGGGCGTCTTCGAGGTGCGCGCAAGGGCGTTCTGGTTGCAGATCGTATTGAGCGCGCTGGACTTGCCGGCGTTGGAGCGGCCCGCGAATGCGACCTCGCGGCCGCCGTCGGGGGGCAGCTGGGCAAGGTTGTGCGCGGCGGCGAGATAGACGCTGCGGGAGAGTGCGTTGGAGGATTTGCTCATGCCGCATCATCGCCCGCGCTGGGCTGAGAGGCCAGCGCGCCTCCGGCGGCGGCACGGTCGCGAATGCGCCCCTGATCGACGGCAAGGCGGGAACATGCGGCGATGAATGGCTCCAGGAAGCTTCGTTTCGTTGACCGCTCCGGAAGCGGCAGGGATAATCGGAGGGTTTCGCGCTATAACCGTTCCCAACGCACGGAATGGCCGCGCCACCGACGATTTCGGAGTCATGCATGACCTTCAAGCGCATCCTGGGCGTTGCCGCCCTGCTCGCCACCGCCACCGCGTTCGCGCAGGCACCGACCTCCACGCCGGCCCCGCCCGCTGCAGGCACGACGGTCACGCCGTTGCCGGCCACGCCGCCCGCACCGATGGTCTCGCTGACCGACGCGCACGCGCCGGCCAAGCCCGGCGATGCCAAGGCCGGCCAGACCAAGGCCGGCGCCTGCGCCGCCTGCCACGGGGTCGACGGCAATTCGTCCGATGCCCAGTATCCGAAACTGGCCGCGCAGCAGGAACGCTACATCGCCCGCCAACTCGCGCTGTTCAAGACCGGCGAGCGTGAGAATCCGATCATGATGGGCATGTCGGCCACCGTCTCGCCGCAGGACATGCGCGACATCGGCGCTTACTTCGCAAGCCAGAAGGTGCTGGCGGGAATCTCCGACGACACCATGATCAAGGCCGGACCGAGTCAGGGCATGAAGTTTTACGCGGTCGGCGAACACCTGTATCGCGGCGGCGATGCCGCACGCGGCATCCCGGCCTGCATGGCCTGCCACGGTCCGACCGGCGCCGGCAATCCGGGCCCGGCCTATCCGAACCTCGGCGGCCAGCATGCGTCCTACGTCTCGGCGAAGCTGACCGCATTCCGCGGCGGCCTGGTGCTCGGCAAGGGCGACTACGCGAATCCGGTGATGGCCGGGGTCGCGAAGAACCTGACCGACGAGGAAATCCAGGCGCTCGGGACTTACCTCCAGGGCCTGCATCCGGCGAAAGACGATCTCGCCGGCAAGAAGCTGGCAGCGGTGGCGCCCGCGGCGCCGGCGACCCCGGCACCGGCGGCAGCTCCCGCACCCGCCGCGACGACGGCTCCGACTACCCAGCCCAACCGCCAGCACTGAACCATCGCGCCCGCCTGCGGTCTGCTTGCCGCGACGTTGTCATCGCGATACCGCCACCCTGATCGCCGCCCCCCTGATTCCCGAGGATTCGCCCCATGCTCAAGCGCTCCGTAGTGCAGTCCACCCTGCTGATCACCACGCTGGTGTTCGCCACGGCGTGTACCGCCAAGGCTCCGGAAGCGACGACGGAAGCTGAAGCCGCCGCGCCGGCCGTCGCTGCAGCGAGCACCGCCGCCGCACCCGCTGCCGAAGCAGCGACCGCCGCAGCTGCCGCGGCCACTCCGGAAGCAGCCGCGACCGCTGCGCCCGTTGCCGCAGAAGCCGCCGCCGCGCCGAAAGGCATGCCAGCGGGCCCGGAGCCGAAGGAAGGCGTCGACTTCATCCCGATCGACACGCCCGACCAGCCGACCGGCGACAAGGTGCAGGTGACCGAGGTGTTCGGTTACGGCTGCATCCATTGCGCGGACTTCCAGCCGGAACTGAGCAAGTGGCTCAAGACCAAGCCCGCCGACGTGCAGTTCACTTATCTCCCCGGTCCGTTCGGCGGCTTGCCGGATGGGTTCGAACGCGCCTTCTATGCCGCGCAGGCGATGGGCATCCAGGAAAAGAGTCACGACGGCATCTTCAAGGCCGTGCACGTCGACAAGCGCGTCGCCAGCGCCGAGGACATTCCCAAGCTTTATGCCGATTACGGCGTGGACCCGAAGACCTTCGCCTCGACGATGCAGAGTTTCGCGGTCAGCGCCAAGATCGCCGCCGGCAACGACCAGGCGATGCGCTGGGGCGTGGACGGCACCCCGACCATCGTGGTGGACGGCAAGTACCGCGTGCAGATGACCCGCGACGGCGGCCCGACGGCGATGCTGCATGCGGTGGACTGGCTGGTCGCCAAGCAGCGTCCCGAACACGCCAAGCATTGACATGATGCCCTGCGCATCATTGCGCGGGCGGGTTCCTGCTGGCCATTGATGGCATGAAACCAATCGATGGAACGGATCAATTCTCCCACCCTTGTCCTCCCCCGCCGGGCGAGGCGGGGCAATCGGATGGCACTCGGATCCTGAGTGCCGGACCCATGAAAACCGCCCGCCGCCTGCGACTGCTGAGCTGCAACATCCAGGCGGGGTCGAGTACCCAACGCTATCGCGACTATGTCTCGCGCAGCTGGTCGCATGTGCTGCCGCACGGCAAGCGCGGCAACCTGGCCGCGATCGCGGAACTGTGCACCGGCTACGACATCGTCGGCTTGCAGGAAAGCGATGCCGGCAGCCTGCGTTCGGGATTCACGAACCAGACCCACCGCATCGCCGAGATGGCGGGGTTCCCGTTCTGGAGCCACCAGTCCAACCGCCGCGTCGGCGGCATCACCCACAGCGCGAACGGCCTGCTGAGCCGCGAGCGCCCGACCGAAATCCTCGACTACGCACTGCCTGGCCGGGTCGCCGGGCGCGGTGTGCTGCTCGCGCGTTTCGGCGAAGCCGCCGACCAGTTGACCATCGCGGTCGTGCACTTGTCGCTCGGTGCGCAGTCGCGCTCGTCGCAACTGGATTTCCTCGCCGACCTGCTGCGCGATGCGCCGCATGCAGTGATGATGGGCGACTTCAACTGCGGGCACGATGCGCCCGAAATGCTCAAGCTTTACCGCCGCACCCGGCTGCAACCGCCGGATGTGTTCCCGTCGACCTTCCCGAGCTGGAAGCCGGTGCGCGCGCTCGACCACATCCTGTGCAGCGAGGGAATCCTCGCGGACCCGCCGCGCGCCCTCGTCGCCGGCCGCTCGGATCACCTCGCGATCGCGCTGGAAATGTCGCTGCCCGAAGCCGGATAGGGCTCATCGGGCTTGAGCGTGCTTGCCTGCCGCTGAAACGAATGCCCTCGCCCCCGCTTCCCACGCACCCATCCCCCGCATAAAAAAAGACCGGCGATCGCTCGCCGGTCCTTTGTTTCGCATGGATACAAGCAATCAGAACTTGAAGTCGATGGTCGCGTACACGAAGCGGAACGGCAGGTCGTAGGTACCTGCGTCGTAACCGTTCAGCGAGCAGCTCACGCAAACCGGCGCCTGCTGCTCGAACACGTTGTTCACGCCCACGCCCAGCTTCAGGCCCTGCACGCCGAACGAGTGGTCCCAGCCCAGCTGCACATCGCTGTAGGTCGTCGCCTTCAGCTTGTGGAAACCGGCGCCGGTCGCGCAGCCCGTGGCAGGCGTACGCACCGCATTGCTGCAGGCCTCCTTGACCGAACTGATGTAACGCACGTTCCACGCAGCGTTCCAGTCGCCGAGCTTCCAGCCCAGCTGCACATTCGTCTGCCAATTCGGAATCGAGCTGTCGCTGACCTCGATGCCGACCGCGCGCGCCGAGCCGGTCGCCTGGAACGTGATCGTGCGGGTCGCCTGCACGGCGGTGCTCAACTGGCCCCAGCTCGTCTGCGGACCGACCCAGTTGGCTTTCAGGTCGATGCCGTCGGTGAACAGCTGGCCGATGTTGTCGAGGAAGTCGGTCGGCGGGTTGAGATTGCCGCCGGCGCCGCGGGTGAAGCCCGAGCAGGCCACGCCGGTTTTCCTGAGGTTGGCGCAGTCATTCAGCAGGGACTGGATATCGGGCGCCTGGATCGCCTGGTCGACCCGGTAGCGGTAGTAGTTGACCTCGAAGTCCATCTTCGACGACCACGGCAGGTTGTCGGCCCACGACGGGCTGTAGACCACGCCGAAATTGATGTTCTTCGACTTCTCGGGCTGCAGGTGCGCATTGCCGCCGGTGAAGGTGGTGATCTGCGTGTTGGCCTGCTCGAAGTTGTTGGGCACGCCCTGTCCGACGCAGTACGCTTCCAGTCCAGGCGACACACCGTTGGTGCGATCGACAACCGGCGAGCCGGTCGGGCCGCAGGGGTCGACCAAGGTCGCGCCGAACTGGGTCAGACCGTACAGTTCGCCGAGGTTCGGCGCGCGGAAGCCACTCGACCGGGTGAAGCGGAACACCAGATCCTCGATCGGCTGCCAGCGCAGGCCGATCTTGTAGGTGGTCGCGCTGCCGAAGGTCGAATAATCGGAAAAGCGGACCGCGAAATCGGTGCTGAAGGTCTTCACCCACGGCACGTGCATCTCACCGTAGCCCTCGTTGACGCTGTAGCTCGCCGAGACCGGCGCCGCGAACGAGTCCTGCGATTCGCCGGTCTGGCGCAGCGGATCGGGATTGAAGCTGCCCTGGTACCTGCGGTGTTCGTAGCCGAGCGCGAAACCGGCATGGCCATCGCCCATGCTCCACAAGTCGCCGGTCATGTTGGCATTGAACAGGTCGAGGACCTGCTTGCTGGCATCGTGCTGCGGCGTGCTGATGTAGTTGAGCATCGCCGGGGTGATCGGGCGACCCTCGCCACCGAACAGGTCCAGCGGCACGCAGCCGGCGATCGTGGCGCAGATCGCCGGATCGCCGAGCGCGATCTTGAGCTTGCCGATGTTGAAACCGTTCGAGAACGCCTGCTCCGCCTTGTTCTCGGAGTGCACGTAGTCGACGTTCCAGTCCATGCCGGAGCCCCACTGGACCGAACCGGTCGCACCGAGGTTCACATACCAGGTGTCGACGTCCTGGGTGAAGATGCGTGGACCAAGCTCGATCGGGCGCTTGGTGATGAAACCAAGGTTCGCGACCGGGCAACCCGGGCCGACCTGCGCGCACAGGTTGATCCCGAACGGGTTGAACGGGTTGAGCGCCGAAATGGTGATCCCGTCGGCGATGCCGCCGGTACCCGCGAACGGACCGACGAAGATCGGTTCCGGCGCGGCCTGGTTTGCCGACTGGCGATTGTTGTAGAGGAACTTGCCGTGCAGGGTGACGGAATCGCTGATGTCGTAATTCGCGCTGCCGAACACCGACTTGCGCGTGGATGGCGTCAGCAGCAGGTTGAACGGGGCGAAGTTGAAGCGGTCCGCGCCGGTGAAGCCGTGGTAGGTGCCCGGGCCATGGGTCGGATCGCCGCCGTTGTAATTCGGCACGGTGGTGCCGTTGTTCAAGGTCATGCTGAACCAGTCGTTGCCGGCCGGGTCGCAGAAACCGGGCGTGCCGGGAACCAGGATCCGCGGATCGCAGAACACGAAGCGGCCCTGCGGCGTGCCCGAACTACCGGCGGCGAGGCCGGCGCCGGGAACCGGGAACGAGGACTGGTCCCAGGCGCCCGAACTGATGCGGTCGGACTTCACGTAGCTCGCCGAGAACACGCCGTTGAACTTGTCGCCGCCGCCGCCCATCGTCACGTCGGCTTCGGTGTCGTCGCCGCCGTGTCCGTAGCTGCCGAACTTGGTGTGGACCACGGCGCCATCGAACTTCTTGCGGGTGATGACGTTGACGACGCCGGCGATCGCGTCGGAGCCGTAGATCGCGGATGCGCCGTCTTCCAGCACTTCGATGCGATCGACGATGGCGAGCGGGATGGTGTTGAGGTCGGCGCTGCCGCTCACACCCGAAGCCGAGGATTCATTGACCCAGCGGACGCCATCGACGAGCACCAGCACGCGGTTGGAACCGAGGTTGCGCAGATCCACTTGCGCGGAGCCCGCACCGATGCCGCCGCCATCCGGCGGATAGCCGAAGTTGCCGCTGGAGTTGAACTTGGCGTTCAGCGCCTTGCCACTGGAGGTCATTTCCTGCAGGTACTGTCCGATCGACGTCGCACCGCTCTTGTCGAGCGTTTCGCGGGTGATCACCGCGACCGGCTGGCTGGAGACCTTGTTGGTCTGCTTGATGCGCGAACCGGTGACGGTCACGCGATCGAGCGTCTTGGCCTTGTCGGTGGTGGCAGTGGCTGCGTCCTGCGCGAATGCAGGTAGCGCGGCGGGCAGCAGTGCGGCCAGGACGGCGGCGCACAGTCGGCTACGGCGGATCGCGATCATCGATTTCTCCCCAGAGAATTGTGGTGCGGCGGCCCATGGCAGACGCGTCCCGTGTTTGTAAACAAAGTGTGAAGCCAACGCAAGTGCAATTATTCCAGTTGAAGTCATTGCACCACTCGACTCAGCCCCCCAGGGCCATCAACAGCCCCACCGCAAACAGGAACAGCGCGAATACCCGCTGCAGGGTGGCGGCGCTGAGCCGGTGCGCAAGTCGCACGCCCAGCGGCGCGGCCAGCACCGAGGCGAGTGCGATCCCGACCGCCGCCGGCACGTCGATGAACCCCACGCTGCCTTGCGGCAATCCGCCGGAAGGCCCGTGCATCGCGTATCCGGCCGCGCTCGCAAGGCCGATCGCCACCCCGCAGGCCGACGAGGTCCCGACCGCGCGCACTGGCCGCACGCCGCGCCAGATCAGCAAGGGCACGGTCATACTGCCGCCGCCGATACCGACCACCGACGACAGCGCGCCGATCAGCAACCCGCATGCCGCGACCAGCGGATCGCGCGGAACGATGGCATCGGCGTTCGAATTCGCCGCTGCCGCCTGCGGGCGTGGCTGGCCAAGCAGCAATTGCGCGCCGGCCAGGAAACAGTAGCCGGACACGATCCAGCGCAGCATCGAACTCGACAGATGCACCGCGACCAGGCTGCCGAACCAGCCGCCGACCAGCAGGCCCGGGACCAGGGTGAACACGGTCGGCCACAGCACGCTGCCGCGCCGGGCATGCGCGCGCGCGGAGGACAGCGCGGTGAACACGATGCTGGCGAGCGATGTCGCGAGCGCGGCCTGCATCGCGAATTCCCTGGGCACGCCCTGCAGCGGCAGCAGCCACGCGAGCGCGGCGACCAGCACTAGCCCGCCGCCAACGCCAAGCAATCCGGCCAGCACACCGGCACAAGCGCCGAGCAACGGGAACAGCAACCACGCCAGCACGGGATTCATCGCCGCGCCCGCGCCGCATCCGTCGCAACATTCAACATGCGTGCATTCCGCAGCGGGCGCGCGGTGCGCATCGGATACACTTCGGCCTCATGCGAACGATCCTTCTGCTTGCCGGTTTACTGCTGATGGCGGCGGCCTCCGCCGATCCCGCCGACAACGGCCAGCGCGTGCTGGTGCGCGAGGCGCTGGAACGGGCCGAAGCCGGACAACTCGATCCGGCGACCGCGCGCCGCCTCGCTGGCGATCCGCTCGCGCCGTGGATCGAGTATGCGACGCTGCGCCGCAACCTCGCCAGCGCCGACCCCGGCAGCGTGCGCGGATTCCTCGACCGCTACGCCGGCCAGGTTGCCGCAAGCCTGCTGCGCGATGCATGGCTGCAGGAACTGGATCGGCGCGGCGACTGGAAGAGCTTCCGCGCCTTTTATGCGCCAGGCGCAAGCAGCGCGCTGCGCTGCGCAAGCCTGGCCGCGCGACTCGATGCCGGCGAACCCGATGCGGGCTGGTTCGACGATGCGCTCGCGCTGTGGCAAGGCGGCGATGCGCTGCCGGCCGATTGCGATGCGCCCTTCGCATTGCTCGCCGCGCGCGGCAAGCTCACCCCGGACTTGCGCTGGAAGCGCATCGACGCCGCCATCGAGGATGCGAACACCGCTGTGATGCGCAGCGCCGCACGCGGCTTGCCGCCCGACCAGGCCGCACAGGCCAGCGCCTACGCCGCCTTCATTGACACGCCGGGCGACAGCGCGCTGGGCTGGCCGAAGACCGATCGCAGCCGGCACGTCGTCGCGATCGGTCTGGCGCGCCTGGCGAAGCGCGATCCGGACGTGGCCCAGGCGCGGTTCGCGAAGCTCGCACAGGCGCTGCAGCTCGGCGAATCCGACCGCGGCCGCGCGCAATACGCGATCGCGCTGTGGACGGTGGGTTCGTACCTGCCGAGCTCCGCGCAGCGCCTCGCGGCGGTTCCCGCCTCCGCCTACGATGCGAAACTGCACGAATGGCAGGTGCGCGAAGCGATCGCGCGCGGCGACGATGCGGCGGCGCTGAAAGCGATCGTCGCGATGGACGCCGTCCAGCGCGGCGATCCGCGCTGGCAATATTTCGAGGCACGCCTGCGCGAACGCAAAGGCGATGCGAAAGCCGCGAACGCGCTGTACCAGCAGGCTGCGCGCACCGCGACCTATCACGGCTTCCTCGCCGCCGACCACTTGCACCAGGCCTACAACATCTGTCCGGTCGAACTGTCCGTCACCGGCAGCGAGCGCGCGAAAATCGCGGCGACGCCGGCGTTGGTGCGCGCGCTGGAACTGTTCCAGCTCGACCGCCTGCCGTGGGCGGAGCGCGAATGGAAACAGGCGCTGGGCGGTTTCGACGACCGCCAGCGACAGATCGCGGTCGCGCTCGCACAGGACGCCGGCTGGTACGACCGCGCCCTGTTCGCGCTCGGTCAGAACGCGCCCGACGAATTGCGCCTGTACACGCTGCGCTTCCCGCTGAACAACGCGCGCACGGTGCAGGAACAGGCGCGCGTCAATGCGCTCGACCCGGCCTGGATCGCAGCGGAGATCCGCGCCGAAAGCGGATGGATGCCGACCGCGCGTTCGGGCGCCGACGCTCGCGGACTGATGCAGTTGTTGCCGTCGACCGGCGCGAAGGTCGCACGCGCCATGGGCATCGCGTGGAGCGGCGGCGACACCCTGTACCAGCCGCTGACGAACATCGCGCTCGGCAGCGCCTACCTGCGGCAGATGCTGGACCGCTTCAACGGACGCACCTATCTCGCGATCGGCGCCTACAACGCCGGTACCGCGCCGGTCGATCGCTGGCTCGCGCAACACGCGCAACTCGAACCGGATTTCTGGATCGAGGCAGTGAGCTACAAGGAAACGCGCGACTACATCATGCGCGTGCTCGCGTTCTCGGTGATCTACGACTGGCGCTTCGACGGCAAGGCGGTGCCGCTGTCGGAACGCATGCTCGGCCGCACCGTGCCGGATGCGCAGAGGCGCCGCTTCGCCTGCGCGACCGCGCCGCTCGCCGCAGCGTCGGGCACGGCCGCTCCAGTCACCGCCGCCCCGGCCACGACGGATACCAGGCAATGAGCGCTGCATTCAAGAAAGCGCCATGCAAGATCTGTGTGCTCGGCGGCACCGGTTTCGTCGGCCGTGCGCTGGTCGAGCGGCTCGTCGCCGACGGTCACGATGTCACCGTGATCAGCCGCAACAGTGCTCGCCACCTCGATCGTGCGCTGCCGCCGAACGCGGCGATCCGCGATTGCAACGAATACGATCCTGCAACGCTGGCGCGCGCGATCGGCGGCAGCGATGCGGTGATCAACCTGGTCGGCATCCTCAACGAGAGCGGCGGCTTCGGGCGCAACGATTCGGGCCGCGGCTTCCAGCGCGCGCACGTCGAGCTCACCCGCAGCGTGATCGCCGCATGCGCCGCTGCGGGTGTGTCGCGCCTGCTGCAGATGAGCGCGCTCAACGCGGGCCGCGGCCGCAGCCATTACCTGCGCACGCGCGGCGAGGCCGAGGACCTGGTGAAGGCATCGTCGCTCGACTGGACGATCTTCCAGCCGTCGGTGATCTTCGGCAAGGGCGATGGCCTGTTCTGCCGGTTCGCCGCATTGCTGGCGATCGCACCCGCGCTACCGCTCGCGTGCGCTTCGGCGAAATTCGCGCCGGTGTGGATCGGCGACGTGGTCGAGGCGTTCTGCCGCGCGCTTGCCGATGCAGGCACCGCGCGCCAGACCTACGAACTGTACGGGCCGGATGTGGTGACGCTGGCGGACATCGTGCGGATGACCGCGCGGCAGGTGGGACTGCGCCGACTGGTGTTGCCGCTGCCGGACGCGCTCGGCCGCATGCAGGCGTTCGCGATGGATTTCGTGCCGGGGAAACCGTTCTCGAGCGACAACTACCGTTCGTTGCAGACCGACTCGGTCGGCGGCATCGACGGCCTGCACCGGCTCGGCATCGTCGCGACGAAGATGGCCGCGATCCTGCCCGACATCCTCGGCCACGGCGAGGACCGGCAGGCGCGGCTGGATCGTTACCGCGCGCGGTACTGATGAAGAGCGGCCAGATCCAGACCTACCTCGTCGGCGGCGCGGTGCGCGATCGCCTGCTCGGCCGGCCGCACGGCGACCGCGACTGGGTCGTGGTCGGGGCGACACCCGAACGGATGATCGCGCAGGGCTTCAAGCCCGTCGGCCGCGATTTCCCGGTGTTCCTGCATCCGAAGACCCGCGAGGAACATGCGCTCGCGCGCACCGAGCGCAAGTCCGCGCGCGGCTACCGCGGTTTCGTCGTCGATGCCGATCCAGGCGTCACCCTCGAACAGGACCTCGCGCGCCGCGACTTCACGATCAATGCGATCGCGCAGGATTCCGAAGGCGCGCTGATCGATCCGTTCGGCGGCATGCGCGACCTCCAGGCGCGCGTGCTCCGCCATGTATCGCCCGCGTTCGCCGAGGATCCAGTGCGCGTGCTGCGCGCTGCGCGTTTCATGGCGCGTTTTGCCCCACTCGGCTTTACCGTCGCGCCGGAGACGCTGGACCTCATGCGCGCGATGGTCGCCGATGGCGAGATCGACCACCTCGTGCCGGAGCGCACCTGGCAGGAACTCGTGCGCGCGCTCGCCGAACCGCAGCCGTCCGCATTCCTGGCGATCCTGCGCGAGGTCGGCGCGCTTGCGCGCATCCTTCCCGAAGTGGACGCGCTGTACGGCGTGCCGCAGCGCGTCGAATTCCACCCCGAGGTCGATACCGGCATCCATCAGCAGATGGTCAGCGACATGGCAGCCTTGCTCGCGCCGGGCGATGCGCTGGTCGGATTCGCCGCGCTGACCCACGACCTCGGCAAGGCGCTGACTCCGCAGGACGTGCTGCCGAAGCACATCGACCACGAGCACGCGGGACTGGTGCCGCTCGCCGCGCTGTGCGATCGCCTGAAGGTTCCGGCCGCGCAGCGCGAGCTTGCCGTCGTCGCCTGCCGCGAACACCTCAACGTGCATCGCATCGACGAATTGCGCGACGCCGCGGTGCACGACCTGATCGCGCGCTGCGACGGATTCCGCAAACCCGAGCGCATCGACCAGCTCGCGACCGTCTGCGAAGCCGACAAGCGCGGCCGGCTCGGCCTGCAGGACAGCGCCTATCCGCAAGCCACGACGTTGCGCGCGCTGCATCGCGTCGCGCTCGCGGTCAACGCGCGCGCGCTGGTCGCACAGGGCGTGGTCGGCGAGGAGATCGGTGCGCGGCTGCGCATCGTGCGCATCGATGCGATCCGCGCAGCCCGCGCGCGGCTGCGCCAGGGCTGACCGCCGTTACAGGCGCCGATCGACCCAGAACAACGTGCGCGCGAGCGGCGTCCACGTCGTCGCCAGCCCGAGCGCGACGCCAAGCGAATCCACCAGCGCGTCGTATGTCGCCATGTGGCGGGTGACCGTGAGGTAGCCCTGCGCAAGTTCCAGCGCGATCCCGAGGGCGATCATCGCGAGTCCGGCGCCGGTCTGCACGACGCGATCCTCGAAGAGTTGCACCGCGAACGCCGCCAGTGCGACATACGCGATCAGGTGGTCGAGCTTGCCCTGCATCAGCAACTGCGGAATCGGCGGCTTCGGCACCAGCGACAGCACGATCACCGCGGCGATCATCAACGCCCACACCGCCAGCCACAGCAGCGGCCGGCGGAACGGATGCAGGATCGCATCCGCCATCACAGCCGCCCGCTCAGGTCGCCGAGCGCGAAAGCCGGCTCGAAATCCACGCCGCGCTGGAAACCCATCGCCTGGAAGCGCTCGCCCATCTCGCCAGGCAAGGTCAGGCGCTTGGCTTCCTGGACCAGTCGCAAGCGTGCGATCTCGGGCAATGCCTGCGCCGCTTCGAGCGCATCGCCGAGGCCGTTGCCGATCAGGAACTGCGCCTGCGCGCAGTAGCCGGCCAGCTCGAAACCGATCCGCGAACCAGCCTCGGCCAAGGCAGTGAAATCGACCGACGCGGTGATGTCCTGCAGCCCGGGCCACAGGAACGGGTCGCCGTGGGCATGGTGCCGGTAGTGGCAGATCAGGGTGCCATCCACGCGCTCCGGCGCGTAGTACTCGCGGCGCGGATAGCCGTAGTCGATGAACAGCATCGCACCGCGCTCCATCGTTCCGGCGATCGCGTCGATCCAGTACGGCAGCTGCGGGAGCAACTCGGAGCGATAGCCTTCGGCGAGCGTAGTGGCCAGCCCGCGCTCGACATGCCGCAGCGCGCCGGACAGCAGCATGTCGGCGGGACGCGTGACGCGCACGAACCCAAACCGATCTTCCCGGGCCTGTCGAAGGACGTCCACGGCGATGCATTCTTCCAGGACCTCGCCGCCCTCGATCAGGAAACGCGAAACCGGCAACGCGTCGAGTACCTCGTTCGCGAACAGCACGCCGTTCCAGGCCTGCTGCGGCGGCCCGTCGAGCCAGGCAACGCGCGCGAACCATTCCGCTGGCAACGCCGCCTGCAGGCGATCGTGCTGGCGTTCGCGCAGGTCCGCGCTCGGTTCGAGGATGGCGTAGCGCGCGGGCAAGGCGTCGAGGGCGGCCAGGCGCAGCAGTGCATGTTCAGCGAACGCGCCACTGCCGCCGCCGAGTTCGAGGAACTGGGCGCCTGCGCCGATGGCGCGCAGCACTGGGGCAGTCGCGTCCACCACGCAACGCGCGAACAGCCCGCCGAGTTCGGGTGCGGTGATGAAATCGCCGGCCGCACCGAACTTGTGCGCGCCGGCGCTGTAATAGCCCAGGCCCGGCGCGTACAGCGCCAGTTCCATGTAGCGCCAGAACGGGAGCGCACCGCCGGCCGCGGCGACCTGCTCGCGGATCAGCGCGGCCAGCCGTGCGCTGTGTTCGCGTGCGGCGGGATCGGGTTCGGGCAGCGTGAAAGCGCGGTTCGGCATGGTCGCGCATTGAAGCATGCCGACCGCCGCCACGCAGCCCGGCGCAGCCCATGCAAATCGTGATCCAGATCAGCGCAGTCACGGCCGGACGCGCTACTATCGCGGCGTTGGTCCTACCCACTGCCCAGGAGACGTTCCATGCGCAAGATCCTGCTGATCGCCGCCACCGGTCTGCTTGGCCTGCTTCCATACACGTTGATGGCGCAGGACATGAGTACGCCGGTCGGTACCTGGAAAACCGTCGACGACTCAACCGGCAAGCCGAAATCGCTGGTGCAGATCACCGAGACGGACGGCAAGCTGAAAGGCCAGATCATCGAACTGATCCGCGAGCCGGGCGAAGACCCCGACCCGGTCTGCGACCATTGCACCGGCGTCCTGCACAACCACAAGATCAAGGGCTTGGTCATCATGTGGGGTTTCACCAGGGACGACGACGTGTGGGACGGCGGCCAGATCTTCGACCCGAAGAAGGGCAACGACAGCATCTACAAGGCCAAGCTGACCCCGATCAACGGCGGCAAGGAGCTGAAGGTCCGCGGCTACATCGGCTTCTCGCTGCTCGGCCGTACCCAGATCTGGCATCGCGTCAAGTAAGCACGCGCTGACGATCCCGACGAAAAACCCGCCCGCGCGAGCCGGCGGGTTTTTTGCTGCACAGGGACGTGCGAATGCCGCGGGCGCATGGATGCGCAAGAGCGGCGGCTGCAGTCGCTCCCGGCGTCCTGCCTCCCGCGACACTTGTGCGTCCTGCACATCGCAGGATGTGCGAATGCCGCGGGCGCATGGACGTCCGGAAGCGGCCGCAGCCCACAAGCTTTCGTTCGCTGCGCGCATGGCGCAGGATGCTGCGGATCGCCTCACGAACCATCCCGCAGGGGCCATTCTGATGACTTCCACTCGTCCCGTGGCACTGATCACCGGAGCCTCGCGCCGGCTGGGTGCGGCGATCGCGCGCGGCCTGCACGCTGCAGGCTACGACCTCGCCCTGCACCATCGGCGCGACGACGACCGCATGGACGAACTGGTCCTCGAACTGGAAACGGCGCGACCGGACAGCACGCTGGAACTGCGCGCCGAACTCGCCGACATCGCTGCGCTGCCATTGCTGGTCGCCGACACGATCACGCGTTTCCACAGGATCGATGCGCTGGTCAACAACGCATCGGCATTCTTCCCGACGCCGATCGGCAGCACGACGCCGCAGCAGTGGGACCTGGCGTTCGCGGCGAATGCGCGCGCGCCGTTCTTCCTTGCGCAGGCCGCGGCGCCGCACCTGCGTGCGACGAAAGGCGCGATCCTCAATCTCGTCGACATCTATGCCGAGCGGCCGCTCAAGGAACACACGCTCTACTGCATGGCCAAGGCCGCGCTCGCGATGCTGACCCTGTCGCTCGCGAAGGAACTCGGCCCCGACGTGCGCGTGAACGGCATCGCCCCAGGTGCGGTGTTGTGGCCGGAGTCGGGCATGTCCAGCGACCTCCAGCAGACCCTGCTCGCGAAGACCGCCCTGAAGCGGGCCGGGGATCCGCAGGACGTCGCCGATGCAGCCCTGTACCTGATCCGCGACGCACGCTACACGACCGGCGAGATCCTGCGCGTGGATGGTGGCCGCACGCTTGCGATCTGACCCTTACGGTCGGCACGGCAAACCGCCTATCCTGTGCGCATGACCACGAAGCGACCCCCGACCAGCGAGCACATTCCCGCCGTCGCCATGCGCGCGCAGCGACTCACGTCCCGCCGCACGCTGGCGGCGCGCCTGGGCGATTCCATCATCGAATTGCTGGGCCAGCTTCCGCAGACCACCGAAGGCGCGAGCATGCGTCCGGAGGCGCGCGCCGTCGCGATCGGCGATGCGGCCGCGCGCAGGTCGGCGCTGGTCGCCGGCACGCTCGCACTGCCGCCCGGTCCGCTGGGCTGGCTGACCGTGCTGCCCGAGTTGTACGCGATCTGGAGGATCCAGGCGCAGATGGTCGCCGACATCGCCGGCGCCTACGGCCGGCGCTGGCAACTCACCCGCGAGCAGATGCTGTTCTGCCTGTTCCGCCACACCGCGGCGCAGGCGTTCCGCGACATCGCCGTCCAGGTCGGCGAGCGCTGGCTGATCCGTGCCGCCAGCCTGGCATCGGTACGCGCAGCCGCACGCAAGGTCGGCGTGCGATTGAGCGAACGCGGCATCGGTCGCGGCCTGTCGCGCTGGCTGCCGGTGATCGGCGCAATGGGCGTCGGCGCCTACGCGTGGTACGACACTCGCAAAGTCGCGCGCACTGCGATCGACCTGTTCTCGATGGAGTCGATTTCGTGGGATGGCGACGAGGGCGCGCTGTACGACTGAACCCGATGGTCCGCGTAGCCGAGCGACGCGCTGCCTGATCGACCCGCGCGCTCAGGCCTTGATCCGGAACGCTTCCTGCAAGGCCGCGCCATCGAATCCGGCCGGCGCCTGGCCGACGGTCGCGTAGCGGTACAACGCCGCGGAGTAGATCCCGGCCAGCGCCGATTGCACCAGCGCAAGCCCGACCAGGGCGAGCGCGGTCACCGCGCCGAACACGATCGCCGCCGGCACCATGCCATTGACCGCGCAGGCGATCGTGATGGCCATGCCGACCAGCAACACCGCGATCGTGATCAGCCCGAACGCGACACCGATGCCGCCATTGCCGATCAGGTTCTCGCCCCAGGTGCGCTTCAGCAGCATGGCGCTTTCCTTGACCGCATCGACTGGACCGACGTCGCGCGCGACCAGCACCGGCACGACCATGAACGTCGCGACGGTCCAGGCAACGCCGATCATGCCGACCACGATGCGCCCGATGAAACCGGCGCGCTGTTCGATCGCCCGCAGGACCATCCCGACCGTCGCCGCGATCGCGGCATAGCCGATGATCGGCACGATCTTGCTGCGCGCGATGCGCAGCCCGTCGGCAACGGTGGGGTCGCCGCCATCGAGGCGGATCATCGCCGCCCCGACCAGCGCGGTGTTGAAGAAGAAGATCACGATGTACTGCACGAAATAGAAAGCGAACAGGAACAGGTAGAACATCGGCGACTGCCCGCCATGGCGGTCCATGTGTTCGAACATGCCGAGGCCGATCATCGGCAGGATGAAGCTCGCCGCTACCACCAGCGTCGCGATCGCCGATACCAGCGGGAACACCAGCAGTTCCTTGTCGGCCCGCAGCACCGCTGCGCTGGCTTTCATCAGTGCCCAACTGCGCGCGAATTTGCCTGCCATGATCGTACTCCCGGATGGATGCGGCGATCATACGTCGGTCGCGCGCCGCTTGCAGGGGCCCGCAGTCGAAGCGCCTGGTTACCCCCGGACGCCCGCACGGACACCAAGCCGCAACGGACCATCCCTGCGCGGCGTGACAGCGTTACAGCAAACCGTCGATCGGCAGCAGCTTCAGCAGCAGGACTTCCGCGCGCTTGCGCAGGGTCGCATCGGGTTCGCTGTCGTAATCGACGTCCTTGCCGTCCTTGCTCGCTTGCCAGTGCAGTTCCGTCGGATGCGATCCGTCGCGGGCGCCGAGGACGACGTGGTAAGCATTCGCCGGCAGGGTGGCCGTCCCGAAGAATTCGGCGACCGCCTTCGCAAGCTGCGGCGAATCCACGACCACGCCCATCTCGGTGTTCAGCAGCTTCGAGCGCTGGTCCATGTTCAATGAACCGATGAAGACGTAGCGCCGGTCGACGACGAAGGACTTGGCGTGCAGGCTCACCCCCGAGGACGCGCCGGCATCCGCCGCGGCCATCTCCACGCCTGGCGCCGGCTTGAGTTCGAACAGTTGCACACCGCCCTTGAGCAGCGCGCGTCGGTGGTCCGAATAACCTTCGTGCGCGGCGAGTACATCGTTGGATGCGAGCGAGTTGGTGAGCACCTTGAACGCGACCCCGCGCTGCGCGATCTCGGTGAAGTTGCGTTCGTCCTTCGCGCTCGGGATGAAATACGGCGAGATCAGCAGCACCTCGGATTGCGCGCCGTTGATCAGGGCCCTGAGCCGCGGGCCGATGCTGAGCGCGCCGCGGCCCGATTCGGCCACGATCTTTTCGGGCTGGTCGGCCACCAGCGTCGCCGGACCCCAATACCAGTTGCCGGGACGGTCCGCAGAAGCGCCATTGGGGAGGTCGTCGACTGCCGCATAGGCGTACGCGGAGGCGTCGAACTTGCGTGCATTTTTTTCCAGGGTCGTACGCAGTGCGGCCAGGCCGTTGTCCGAGTGTGCCTTCGAATGGTATTCCGACAGCGGATGCGCGGCGTCGCTGTTCCAGTAGGACTCGAACGTGGCCGTCGCCGCCGGCACCACCGGCCCGATCGCGAGCAGGTCGAGGTCGCGGAAATTATTCGTTGCGTTTGCATCGAAATAGCCGTCGCCGATGTTGCGGCCGCCGATCACCGCCTCGTTGTTGTCGACGATGAAGGACTTGTTGTGCATCCGCCGGTTGAGCCGACGGAACTCCAGCAGGAATTGCGCCGCCTTCGACACGGCGGTCGGATCGCGCGTGAGCAGCGGGTTGAACAGCCGTACTTCGATGCCCGGATGGGCGTCCAGCGCCTGGAACATCGCGACATCGTCCGCCAGGTTCAGGTCGTCGAGCAGGATGCGCACCCTCACGCCGCGGTCGGCGGCCTCCAGCACATGCAGGGCGACGAGGCGACCGGTCGCATCGCTCCGGAAGATGTAGTACTGCATGTCGATGGAGTGTTCGGCATGGTCGGCCAGGCTGACCCGGCTCAACAACGCATTCGTGCTCAGGGTCATCAGGCGGAACCCGGAGGGATCGCCCGGACTCGCAGCCTGCGCGATGGCGGCAGCCTGGTCCCGGGGCGTGGCGTCCGCCGGTTGCGCGGCGACGGCGGGCGGCGGCTGATGGCTCTGCACGGCGGCCCGGTCCTGCTCGTTACCTACGGGTGCCACAACGGGGGGAACGGCATGCTCCGCCGGAGCCGCTGTGGCGGCAGGGGCCGGCGCGGGCGGTGGCGCTGTGGATGTGGACGGAGCCGGAGTTGCAGCCGCCGGCGGGGGCGTGGTGGCGACCGGCGTCGCCGGCGCGGGTAGACTGTCGGAAGGCGTCGCGGCGGACGTGCCGAACGAAAGCAAGGCCAGCAGCGCGGCTGGCAAGCGCGTGGATCGACGGATGTGCATGCTCTTTCCTTCCAATGGAATTACGACAGTTCCGGCACCCTCTTGAAGTTCTACGCCATGCAGTCTGTCCGCTAGGTGACCGGCGTCGCCGGCCCGCCGGGCTCGTTCAGGGCTTCCCGAGCCGCGCAACGACCGGCAAGGGCGTCGCATGCTGCGGATGCGCGGCCCACAGTTGCGCGAGCGCGCGCCCGCTGAGCGGATCGCGGAAATCCGGTGCGATCTCGGCAAGCGGTTGCAGCACGAAGGCGTGCTGGAGTTCCGGCCGCGGGATTTGCAGGTGGCTGCCGGGCGACGGCGCGACCACGCGGTCGTCGTAGAACACGATGTCGAGGTCCAGCGTCCGCGAAGAAAATCTCGCCCCCCCGCGGTCGCGTCCCTCGGCGGCTTCGAGCGCATGCAGCCATGCGACGAGCGCGCATGGGTCGAGGTCGGTGCGCACGATCGCGGCGGCATTGAGGAAGTCCGGCCCGGCGAAACCGATCGCCGGCGTGCGCAGCACCGAGGAAAACACCACCTCGCCGAAGCGCTCGCGCAATGCAGCCGCAGCCGCGCGCAGATGGCGTTCGGGGTCGAGGTTGCTGCCGAGGCTCAGGTACGCCTTGGGAAAAGGGGTCGGAGTGGAATTTTGCGTCATGGCTTCCCGCCGATCACCGTCCTGCCGGGCAAGATTCACTCTGACCTCTTTTTCCGTTCGATGATCACGCCGACCGCCTTCGCGCCACGCACTGCGCCGGGCTTGCTGAGCTTCAAGCGCAATTCCCGCACCGGGAACTCGGCGAGGATCAGCTCCGCGCAACGCTCGGCCAGGGTTTCCACCAGGCCGAACTGCGAAGCCGACACGAACGCGACCACGCGCTTGCTGACCGCCTTGTAGTCGAGCGTATCGACGATGTCGTCGCTCGCTGCCGGCACGCGGTTGTCGAAACCCATCTCGATATCGAACACCAGCGGCTGGCGGATCTTGCGCTCCCAGTCGTAGATGCCGATGACGGTCTCGATCTCGAGACCTGCGATGAAGACTCGGTCCATGGGGCCTCGGGGAACGGGGAACGGGGAACGGGGAACGGGGAACGGGGAACGGGGAACGGGGAACGGAAAAAGAGTGCGGGTTCCATCGACCCGATTGCAAGCCAATTCGCAGGATGTTTGATGCCGCTCTATCCGTTTCCTGTTGCCGGTTCCGTGTTTCCCGCTGGCGCCAAAGGCGCCAGCCCCGCCATGTCCCAGCGCGGCCGCACATCGACCGTTGCATCGTCGTGTTGCCCGGCCGCGAGCCGCAGCGCGCCCGCGTAGGCGATCATCGCGCCGTTGTCGGTGCAGAACGCCGGGCGCGGGAAACACACGCGGCCACCGTGCTTATCTGCCTGCGCCTGCAGCTTCGCGCGCAGGCGCACGTTCGCGCCGACGCCGCCCGCGACGACCAGGGTGTCGCAACCGGCCGCCTCCAGCGCGCGCGCGCACTTGATCGCGAGCGTATCGACGACCGCGTCTTCGAAGCCGCGCGCGATGTCGGCGCGGGTCGCGTCGGACTTGTCGGACTTCTGCCACCCGAGCAGCACCTGCGTCTTCAGGCCCGAGAAACTGAAATCCAGCCCGGGCCGATCGGTCATCGGCCGGGTGAATTTGTAGATGCCCGGGGTGCCGGTCGCGGCGAGCATCGCGAGTTGCGGGCCGCCCGGATATGGCAGGCCCATCATCTTCGCGGTCTTGTCGAAGGCTTCGCCGGCCGCGTCGTCGAGGGTTTCGCCGAGCAACTCATAGGCGCCGATCTCTTTCACCGCGATCAGCTGGGTGTGTCCGCCCGACACCAGCAATGCGACGAACGGCGGCTTCAGGCCGGGGTCCTCCATCAGCGGCGCGAGCAGGTGGCCTTCCATGTGGTGCACGCCGATAGCCGGAACATCTAGAGCCCACGCCAGCGCGCGTGCGACCCCGGCCCCGACCAGCAGCGCGCCGACCAGCCCTGGACCGGCCGTGTAGGCCACCCCGCCGAGGTCGGCCACAGCTAATCCGGACTCGGCCAATGTCTGCCGGATCAGCGGCAACAGCTTGCGCACGTGGTCGCGGCTGGCCAGTTCCGGTACCACGCCGCCGTATTCGGCATGCAGCGCGATCTGGCTGTATAGCGCGTGGGCGCGCAGACCGGAGGCGAGGTCGTACACCGCGACCCCGGTTTCGTCGCAGGAGGTTTCGATGCCCAGAACGGCTCCCACGGCGGGCCTGGCCATGGCCGGGCGACCGGCGGTTGCGGTCTGGTCAACAGCAGTGCTTGCGATCAGGGTATCCACCCCGGTATCATACGCGGCTCGCCCGTCCTGTCGGACGGTTTCCCTGTTCCGGAGTCTCCATGCCGTCCGTCAAAGTCCGCGAAAACGAACCCTTCGAGTTTGCGCTGCGCCGCTTCAAGCGCACCTGCGAGAAGGCAGGAGTCCTGGCCGAAACCCGCAAGCGCGAGTTCTACGAGAAGCCCACCCAGGAACGCAAGCGCAAGGCCGCCGCCGCGGTGAAGCGCCAGATCCGCCGCTCGTCGCGCGACGTCACCAAGCGCCAGCGCTTGTATTGATCGCGATCAGCTGATCAGCACGGCCATCATGGCCGAGCTTGTCGAAAAAAGCCGGCCGCGCGAGCGTCGCCGGCTTTTTGCGTTGTGGATGCCCCGCCCTCCCCGTTGAAGATCCTGCGCGTCCCGCGTGGGCGTTCCACCCCCAGCCAAGGAATTTCCATGTCGCTCAAACAACGCCTCACCGACGACATGAAGGCCACGATGAAATCCGGCGAGAAGGACCGCCTCGGCGTCATCCGCCTGATCAAGGCCGACATCCAGCGCCGCGAAGTCGACGAGCGCATCGTGCTCGACGACGCGCAGGTGCTCGCCGTGCTCGAGAAGATGCTCAAGCAGCGCAAGGACTCGGTGTCGCAATACGAAGCGGCGGCCCGCGAGGACCTCGCCGCGGTCGAGCGCGCCGAGATCGCGATCATCCAGGCCTACCTGCCCGTGCAGATGTCGGCCGACGAGCTCGCGTCCGAGATCGCCAGCGCAATCGCCGCATCAGGCGCCGCCGGCCCGCAGGACATGGGCAAGGTCATGGCCGTGCTGAAGCCGCGCATCGCCGGCCGCGCGGACATGGGCCAGGCTTCGGCGCTGGTGAAGCAGCGACTGGCGGTCTAGTGGCAGTTGGCTTCTTGCAGGAGTCCGTCCGCAAGCACCATGTCACATTTCGATCCTAGGTCCTCAATCTTTCCTACGGGGAGATTTCCAAAGGCATCCACATCGAGATCGCTCGCAGGATGATCAACGTAGGACATCACTTCCTTCTTCTTGTCATCAGTCGCCTTCGTCGAATCGGGTTCGCCCAGCAGCGCGACAATCCGCTCCCGCGTGGCTCCATGACCAAGATACCCAACTTGCTGCCTAGCGGACTTGGGCAGGGATACTTTGGCCGCAAGCGCCCTGCAGCCCCGGCCCATCTGTGCTATCCACGCCGCACCGTCTTGCCCGTTTTTCAACTTGACCTTGACCTCCAGAGCTCTCTGCGACGCGGAGGGCATGACCTCCTGGACATACTTGATTCCGGCAACGATCACGGCTCGCTTGTTGTAATCGGCCGCAAATAACATCGTGGCCGCGGAATTCCGAGTGAACTGACCGACCACCAGAAGCTGTTGACCGCAATCGACCAGAAGGCTGGCTAGTTCCTTGTCCGTCGCGGACGGCTTGCTGTTTGTTCCCTTTGGCGCACCCGATTGGGCTTGCGACGCCGCGGCGAACAAGGCGACGCCCGTCGCCACGAAGAGAGCCACTAATTTGTCCCGACGGTTCATGCAGAATATTCCTTCTTCTACGCCAAGCTTGCCGTTGTTCGGTAGCATCCACAAGATTCATGGCCCGCATCCCCGACGCCTTCATCGACGAACTGCTCGCGCGCACCGACCTGGTCGAGGTGATCGGTTCACGCGTGCCGTTGAAGCGGCAGGGTCGCGAGTATTCGGCGCGTTGTCCGTTCCACGACGAACGCTCGCCGTCGTTCACGGTGTCGCCGACCAAGCAGTTCTACCACTGCTTCGGTTGCGGCGCGCACGGCACCGCGATCTCGTTCCTGATGAATTACGACCGCCTCGAATTCCTCGATGCGGTCGAGGAACTCGCCAAGCGCGCCGGCATGGAAGTGCCGAAGGAAACCTTCCAGCGCAACGCGAGCGGCGAGACGGTCGACCTGTATGCCGCGCTCGACGCGGCCGCGCAGTTCTTCCGCAAGCAACTCGATGCGAACCCGAAGGCGCAGGACTACTTGCGAAAGCGCGGTGTCGATGCGGATAACCGCGCTCGCTTCGGCATCGGCTACGCAGCGGACGGCTGGGACGGCTTGAAGAACGCACTCGGTACCGACGAACGCCAGTTGCGCCTGCTCGAAAGCGCGGGGATGTTCTCGAAGAGCGACAGCGGCCGCGTCTACGACAAGTTCCGCAGCCGGGTGATGTTCCCGATCCACGACCGCCGCGGACGCGTGATCGCGTTCGGTGGGCGCGTTCTGGAAGAGAAAAAAGATGGATCGCCGCTTGTTGATCCCAGCGCGCAGGAAGCGCGCAAGGACCACTCGCCGAAATATCTGAACTCGCCGGAAACCGCGCTGTTCCACAAGGGCCGCGAACTCTATGGCCTATGGCAGGTGCGCCAGGCGCATTCGAAGATCGAACGGTTGATCGTCGTCGAAGGCTACATGGACGTGGTCGCGCTGTTCCAGTACGGGGTGACGCAAGCGGTCGCGACACTCGGCACCGCGACCACGCCCGACCACGCCGAATTGCTGTTCCGCAACGCCGCCGACGTGGTGTTCTGTTTCGACGGCGACAAGGCCGGCCGCGGCGCGGCCTGGAAGGCGCTCGAATCCGCGCTGCCGCGCATGCGCGACGGCCGCCAGGCGTTCTTCCTGTTCCTGCCCGAAGGCGAAGATCCGGACTCGATCGTGCGCAAGGATGGCGCGGCCGGATTCGAGGCGCGCCTGCAGCATGCGACGCCGCTGTCGGAATTCCTGTTCGCCGAACTCGGCAAGGACGTGAACCTCGGCACGCTCGACGGACGCGCGCGCCTGGCCGAACGTGCAAGGCCGCTGCTCGCGCAGATTCCGGACGGCGCATTCCGCGATCTGATGCACGCGCGCCTGACCGAGATTGCCGGCGTCGGTGCGGCGAGTACCGCAAAACCCATGGCGCCGCAGCATCCGGCACCGCGCGCCCTTGCGGTGCCGCGACGCAGCCTCGTGCGCAGCGCGATCGCATTGCTGCTGCAGTCCCCCGACCTCGCGCAGGACACGCCGTGGCCGCCATTGTTCGCCGCGCTGCGCCAACCAGGCATCGGCCTGCTGGTGGAACTGATCAAGCTGGTACGCGAGCGACCGCACCTGTCCACCGGCGCACTGCTGGAACACATGGCCGAACGCGAAGAGATCGCAGCGCTGCAGAAACTCGCCCTGCAATCGCTGCCAGGCGACGCCCCGATGTGGCGCAATGAATGGCGCGACGCGCTCGCGCAGCTCGATCAACAGACCCTGCAGCAACGCGTCGAGGAACTCAGGGCGCGCCAGAGCGAGGCCGGCCTTTCCGACGAAGAGAAGGATGAATTGCGCGAACTGATGCGACTGTTCGCGCGGCGGTGAGCCTGGCCACCATCAGCACTGCTCCGAACGCGCGCCCCGCCCCGGTATCCGTGGAGGCTTATCGCGGGTTGTCGAAGACTTCCTGATGAACCTTGGTTACGCCGAAGGACTGCAGTTTTTCGGGTTTCCAGGACCAGGACACTTCTCTCCCGTTCGCGCTTTCCGTCCGGATGTCGACGGGCGGGCCGGCAAGCAACCGCAGGTCTACGTGCAAGCTGCGATAGAAGTCGGCGATCTGGTCGCCCTCCTCTTTCGTCGACTGCTTCTGCGCTGGCGGAATCGCCACCGCGTCGACGCCGATGTTCGATGCCGTTCCGTCGCGAAAGGCGACTACGCCACTTGCCAGGATGTACTTGTTGTTGCCCGCGATGAACAGGAATTGCGCGCACGTTGACGCACAAGAGTCTCCGACAACCACATCCAGGTTTGCCGCGTGGATCTTCCTGCCCATGCGGATTGCGGACGCCGCGTCGCCACCCCCGCCGGAAACCACGACGTAGCGAATGTGCCCGCCCGCGCCGATGTCGTCGTCAATCTGTCGAGACAACATCTTCTCCATGTACGGATCCGTCCGCCCACGCACGCACAATGCATGGCTTTCCGTGTTGTAGACCACGCCGGACCTGACATGTCCGCAAGAATTGAACGCCACCGACTGGAAGGCGAACTCGACGAATGCCTTCGGCGGCGGCATGGCCTTGGTGTCGGACAGGGCCATCACGAGCAGGACGACAGCGACGATCATTGAATTCTCCGAAGTCGGATCGCTGGAAGCCGGACGGGCGTCGGGTTCAGCCGACCTTCTGCAACACGAATGCCGTCACGTCGGCCTGCGGCAACAGCCAGTGATCCGCAAGCAGGAACGCGAACAACGCCATCAGGTACACGATCGAGTAGTGGAACATCTTCATCGCGAACAATTCGCCGGGCGGGTTGAGCATGCGGATCGCGTAATACAGGAACACGCCGTTCAGCACGAGCGCGCCGCCGAGGTAGAACGCGCCGCTCATGCCGGTCGCCCACGGCAGCACGGTCACCGCGAACAGCAGCACGGTGTAGAACAGGATCTGCCAGCGCGTGTATTGCACGCCGTGGGTGACCGGCAGCATCGGCACCATCGCGCGCGCGTAGTCCTCGCGGCGGAAGATCGCGAGCGCCCAGAAGTGCGGCGGCGTCCACACGAAAATGATCAGCACCAGCAGCAAGGCGTCGCGATGCAACTCGCCGGTGACCGCGACCCAGCCCAGCGCAGGCGGCGCCGCGCCCGCGAGTCCGCCGATCACGATGTTCTGCGGCGTCGCCCGCTTGAGGAACACCGTGTAGATCACCGCGTACCCGATCATCGACGCGAAAGTCAGCTCCGCGGTGAGTGCGTTGACCCACAACGACAGGATCGTCATCGACAGCGCGGCGAGGACGAGTGCGAACACCAGCGCCTTGGCCGGGGTGATCTGTCCGACCACGATCGGCCGCCACGAGGTGCGCGTCATCTTCGCGTCGATGCGCGCATCGAGCAATTGATTGATCGCCGCTGCGGATGCGGCAGCGAGCCAGATGCCGATGAAACCCAGCAGCGATTCGCGAAGAGGCGGCAGCTGCGGCGGTGGAATCGGCATCCCGGGCGCGGGATCGACGCGCGCGAGCAGCATGCCGACGAACGCGGTGAACACGATCAGCGCGACCACGCGCGGCTTCGTGAGTTGCCAGTACTGGCGCGCGACGGAACTCATGCGGTCGCGGCCACTGCATCGCCGGGCTCGCGCAGGCGCGCCAGCAGGGTGACCAGCACGAACAGCAGCAGCGCAGCGCCGGCGTTGTGCGCGACCGCGACCGGCAGCGGCAGCGCGAACATCACGTTGCTGACGCCGAGCGCGATCTGCGCCACCAGCAGCACCAGCAGGGTCGCGCCCCAGTTTCGCAAACCGGGCGTGCGCAACAGGCGGATGCCGACGCCGACCAGGTGGCCGAACACGAGGAACGCGACCACGCGATGGCTCATCTGGATCGCGACGCGCGCGGGGTTGTCGAGCACGCCGCCCGAATAGTCGACGCCGAATCCGCGCCACAGCACGAACGCCTGGCGAAAATCGCTGGCCGGCCACCACTGGTCGAGGCACTTCGGAAAATCGGTGCCGCAAGCCCATGCGGCGTAGTTCGCGCTGGTCCAGCCGCCGAGCGCGACCTGCGCGACCAGCAGCCCGAAACCGATCCACAACAGCTTGCGCAGGCGCGCCGCGCCGGCCAGGGTCAGCGGGCCCTCGGGCGTCGCCCGCCACGCCATCGCGGACAACAGCGCGAATGTCGCCAGACCACCGAGCAGATGGCCCATCACCACGACCGGCATCACCAGCCAGCTCACCGTCCACATGCCGAGCAATGCCTGGAACACGACCATCGCGAGCGTCACCGTCGCCAGCCGTGCGGTATCGGCCGGTGCGTTCGGCGACGCCTGCGCATTCGACCAGCTCATGGCGCCCGCGATCAGCAAGGCCTCGCCGACCAGCGCCAACGCCCCTGCCACGAGGTGGACGCCATTGATGTACAGCGGAATCGAACACGCGACCAGCACGCTTGCGGCGATCACGATCGCCGGGCCACGCGGACGCCGGCGCACTGCGAGCAGCGCGATCGCCAACACCAGCGCGCCAAGGGTTCCGGCCAGCATGCGATGCACCTGTTCGCGCCAGGCCTTGCCGGTTTCGAAGGGGCGATCCGGGAACGCCTGGTTTGCCTGCGCGATATCGTGGCTCTGCGTGGGCCAGGCCGCATGGCCATAGCAGGTTGGCCAGTCGGGACAGCTCAGGCCGGCGTTGGACAGCCGCACGAACGCCCCGAACACGATCACGCACAGTGCGAGCGCGGCTGCGAGCCAGGCAAGCCGGTGGAAATGGCGATGCGTGCTCATCGGTGTGTCTTCATCAGATTCGGGAACATCCTCATTCGCCCGACCCGGCGCCCAGCAATTGTGCGAGATCGCGGCGCAGATCGCGCGGATTGAAGCCCGGCGCATAACGCAGGATCACGTAACCGGTCGGATCGACCACATAGACGGGAATCGCGTCCACGCGTGCGACATCCGGCAATCGCGCAGAAAACGAGGAATCGGCGCTGACCGGCACCAGCGTCCGGAAGCCCTGCTGCGGCGCGGGCCCGACCCACAGCACCTGCACGCCATTCGCGCGGTTGCCCAGGCCGACCCAGATCCGCCGCAACTTGTCGGCGAGCTGGTCGCAGGGTGCGCCGCAGTTCGCCGGCGGCGCGACCAGCACGCGCCAGAGGTGGTCCTCGTGATGCCATTCGAAGCGACTGCCATCGGCGCGGGTGAATTGCACGGCGCGCAGGTCGCGCACCGGATGCAGCAATTCGCCGAAATTCTTGGTCTTCGCCGGTTGCCAGCCGGTGTAATACAGGTACATCGCACCCGCGAACGGCGCCGCGAACATCGCCGCGATCAGCAGCAGGGTCAGGCGCGAGCGTGTACGGGACTTCGGTGCTGCTGCGGTCATCGGGGTTGCTCTGGTCGGGGTTTGCGGCGGTGGGCGGCAACGAGGGTGGCGACCAGCAGGGCGGCGGCCATCCCGAACCACTGCACAGCGTAACCGCGATGGCGCTCCGGCGGCATGGCGCCGCTGAGCACGTCGAGGTCGCGCGCATAACCCATGGCCTGCGCGGGATCGAGCCGCAGTACGCGCGGCGCGAGGCCGCCCGGCACCGCGAGCGCCTTCGCCACGCGCGCCGGATCCAGTCGCACCAGCAGCAGGGAGCCGTCGGACTGGCGCTGGACCGCGTCGCCGCCGAGGTTCAAACCGGCTGCGGGAGGCGGCGCGAGCAGGCCCTGCACGCGCCGGTTGCCGGGCAATGCCGGTTCCGGCGGCAGCTTGCGATCCGGCGACAATGCGCGCCAGCCGAGTTCGACCAGCAGCGCATGCCGCGCGCCGTCGGGCTGGAACACGCGGTACACGCGCACCCCGGGCCGTCCATCGCGGGCCTGGTTGTCCAGCATCACCGCGGGCAGCGGCAGGAAATGGCCATCGCCGGAACTCCACGCATAGTCGAAGCTGCCGGCGGCATCGGCGGGCTGCGCATCGGCCTCGGCGCGCAATGGTTCGGCGCGGCGTTCGCCGAGGATGCGATGGCTGCGCGCGAGCATCGCTTCCTTGGTTTCGGCGCGATGCAATTGCCAGAAGCCCAGCCGCACGAAACCGCCGATGCACGCCAGCGCGAGCAACATCAACACGCCGCGTTTCGTCGCTGGCGTCACGCGCGCGTCGCCGGTCGCACGCTTCCGCGCGATAATGCGGGCCTCAGGACGATCAACGGACGCCGGCCATGTTGCAGAAACTCCTCATCATCGGGTTCCTCGTCGTCATCCTCTACAACCTCGGTGCCGGCCTGTACTACATGATGGTGGACAAGGGCGAGAACAACCGCATGGTGCGCTCGCTGACCTGGCGCATCGGTCTGTCGGTCGCACTGATCGCGATCATCGGCATCGGCATCTGGACCGGCTGGATCCAGCCGCACAACATCGACAACTGATCGGCCGCCGCCGCTCCTGCGCATCTGACCGCCATGGATGGCGGAAATGCCGAAAATGCAGGAGCATTTTTCGGCCATGCGCTCGCGGCATTCGCACATCCATGTGCAGCCGCCGCTCCTGCGCATCCATGCGCTCGCGGCATTCGCACATCCATGTGCAGCAAAACAAAAGGCCGGCAGCGCCGACCCTTTGTCCGCAAAAGCTGGCTTCGCCGCCTACAAAACGTAGACGAACACGAACAGGCCGAGCCACACCACGTCGACGAAATGCCAGTACCAGGCCACCGCCTCGAAGGCGAAATGGTGGTCCTTGGTGAAGTGGCCGCTCGCGCAACGGAACCAGATGACCGACAGCATGATCGCGCCCAGTGTCACGTGCATGCCGTGGAAGCCGGTGAGCATGAAGAACGTGGAACCGTACACGCCCGAGGTCAGCATCAGGTTGTGGGTGGTGTAAGCCTCGATGTACTCGTGGGCCTGGAAATACAGGAAGCTCGCGCCCAACGCGATCGTCGCGCCGAGCCAGAACATCAGCTGCTTGCGCATGCCCGCGCGCAGTGCGTGGTGGGCGATGGTGATCGTCACGCCCGAGGACAGCAGGATCAGCGTGTTCAGCAGCGGCACGCCCCACGCGGGGATCGTCTCGAAATGGCCGCCGACCATGCCAGGTCCGTTGGTCGGCCAGGCCGCGTCGTAACCGCTCCAGAGCACGTTGTTGGTCGCGAGGCCCTTGCCTTCGCCGCCCAGCCAAGGCACCGAGAGCATCCGCGCGTAGAACAGCGCACCGAAGAACGCCGCGAAAAACATGACTTCGGAGAAGATGAACCACAGCATGCCCATCCGGAACGACACGTCCACCTGGCGGCTGTAGAGCTTGCGCAGGCTTTCGCCGATCACGTCTGCGAACCAGCCGAACAGGGTGCCGATCATGAGCGCCAGGCCGGTGAAGAACACCCACTTGCCCCATGCGTTCTCGTTCACCCAGTTGGCGACGCCGAACATCGTGGTGAACATCGCGACCGAGCCGTAGATCGGCCAGCGGCTGCCATGCGGCACGAAGTAGATGTCGCCGTCTTGCGTTTGTGTCTGCGCCATGTCGATGTTCCGGCTGATGTTGCGTGAAAGTGGTTGCGTACGGTTGCAGCGGTTTACGGTGCCGACCTGGTCGCCAGCGATTGCGGCGGGGTCGCCAGTCGGGCGGTCGCCAGTCCGTTATTGTAGAACGTGTAGGACAAGGTGAGCGTGGTCACGTCGGCCGGCAAGGTCGGATCGACGTAGAAGCGCACCGGCATCAGCTTCTGCTCGCCGGCCTGCAGGGTCTGCTGGGTGAAGCAGAAACATTCGGTCTTGTGGAAATAGCTCGATGCCAGCGACGGCGTGACCGATGGCGCGGCGTTGCCGACGATCGCGTGGTCGGATTCGTTCTTCGCCCAGTAGGTCGCGTCGTACAGCTCGCCCGGATGCACCTGCATGCTCGCCCTGCTGGGATGGAAACCCCACTGCAGCTCGGAGTTGACGTTGCCGTCGAACTCCACGGTGACCGTGCGCCGTTCGTCCGAACGCATGCCCGCAACGCGCTGCTGCCCGGCCGGGCCTTCCTGCAGCTTGATGCCGAGGATCTTCTCGCAGGCGATGCGGTACACCGGCACCAGCGAAAAGGTGAATACGAAACCGCCGATCATCACCAGCGCGAGCCGCTTGACCAGCCTGGCGCTGTCGCCCTTGCCTTTCGGGCTTTCCGGCTGCGCGTCCGGGCCGGATTCGTCCGGCTTGCCGCTGTCCGCACTCACTTGCCCAGCACTCCGCGCAGGATGAAGGCGACATAGATCGCCACCGCGATCGCGGTCATCGTCCACACGGTGCGCAGCGCGCGGGCGCGCTGCAGCTTCTGCTCATCGGTGGTAGGAGACTCATTCATCCAGGTTTTCACAATCGAAGCGGGCGCATCTTTTGGATCCGCGGCCAGGGATGGCCGCTTTCTGTCCCCGGAATCAAGCGAATCAAAACCCAGGGACGACTGTTTCATTCGCAGCAATCACGGACGATTGCACCCATCAGTGGGTGACGTCGCCGTGCGCGAGGTCGCCGTCCTTGATCACCGGCGGCGTGGTGAAGCTGTGGTGCGGCGGCGGCGAGGACAGTGTCCACTCCAGTCCGCGCGCGCCTTCCCACGAACGCGCCTCGGCCTTGACGCCGCCACGCGCGGTACTCCACACGATGTACACGAACAGCAGCTGGCTCAGGCCGAACGCGAAACCGCCGATCGACGAGATCATGTTGAAGTCGGCGAAGGCGACGTTGTAGTCCGGGATGCGGCGCGGCATGCCGGCCAGGCCGAGGAAGTGCTGCGGGAAGAACAGCACGTTGACGAAGATCGTGCTCAGCCAGAAATGCCACTTGCCGACCGTCTCGTTGTACATGTGGCCGGTCCACTTCGGCAGCCAGTAGTACACGCCGGCCATGATCCCGAAGATCGCGCCGGTCACCAGCACGTAATGGAAGTGGGCGTCGACGAAGTTGGTGTCCTGGTACTGGAAGTCGGCCGGCACCATCGCCAGCATCAGCCCGGAGAAGCCGCCGATCGTGAACAGGATGACGAAGCCGACCGCGAACAGCATCGGCGTCTCGAAGGTCATCGAGCCCTTCCACATCGTGGAGACCCAGTTGAACACCTTCACCCCGGTCGGGATCGCGATCAGCATCGTCGAGTACATGAAGAACAGCTCGCCGCCGAACGGCATGCCGACGGTGAACATGTGGTGTGCCCACACGATGAAGCTCAGGAAGGCGATCGAGGCGATCGCGTAGACCATCGCCTGGTAGCCGAACAGCGGCTTGCGCGCGAAGGTCGGGATGATTTCCGAGATGATCCCGAACGCGGGCAGGATCATGATGTAGACCTCGGGGTGGCCGAAGAACCAGAAGATGTGCTGGAACATCACCGGGTCGCCGCCGCCGGCCGCGAAGAAGAAGCTGGTGCCGAAATACTTGTCGGTCAGCAGCATGGTGACCGCGCCGGCCAGCACCGGCATCACCGCGATCAGCAGGAACGCGGTGATCAGCCACGCCCACACGAACACCGGCATCTTCAGCAGGTCGATGCCCGGTGCGCGCATGTTGAGGATGGTGGCGATGATGTTGATCGCGCCCATGATCGAGCTGATGCCCATCATGTGCACCGCGAACACCAGGAAGGCGACGTTGGTGCCGCCCTGCAGCGACAGCGGCGGGTACATCGTCCAGCCGCCGGCAGGTGCGCCGCCGGGCATGAAGAAGGTCAGCAGCAGCATCGTGAACGCGAACGGCAGGATCCAGAACGACCAGTTGTTCATGCGTGGCAGCGCCATGTCCGGCGCGCCGATCATCATCGGGATCATCCAGTTCGCCAGCCCCACGAACGCCGGCATCACCGCGCCGAAGATCATGATCAGCGCGTGCATGGTGGTCAGCTGGTTGAAGAACTCGGGCTGGAAGAACTGCAGGCCCGGCTGGAACAACTCAAGGCGGATGCCCATCGCCAGCAGGCCGCCGACCAGGAACATCACCAGCGAGAACACCAGGTACAGCGTGCCGATGTCCTTGTGGTTCGTGGACATGAACCAGCGATGGAAGAAGCCTTCCTTGTGCGCGTGGTCGTCGTGGTGTTCGGCGGTTTGGGTAGCCATGATCGAAGCCTCGAGGAATGGGTTCAGCGCGCGACAGGGGCGGCGGCGGTGACAGCCGGGGCGGCAGCCGCTGGCGCTGGCGCCGACGCGGTGGCAGCGGCGTTGTTCGCACTGCGCTGCTCGGCCAGCCAGCTCTTGAATTCGGCCTTGGAAACGGCCTTCACCACGATCGGCATGAAGCCGTGGTCGCGGCCGCACAGTTCGGCGCATTGGCCGCGGTAGATGCCGGGCTTGTTGATGCGGGTCCAGTTCTCATTGACGATCCCGGGGATCGCATCCTGCTTCCAGCCGAGCGCCGGCACCCACCATGCGTGGATCACGTCGTCGCCGGTGACCACGAAGCGGACCTTGGTGTCGACCGGCAGCACCAGCGGATGGTCGACATCCAGCAGGTAGGTGTTTTCGTCGCCGACCTTGACCGCGAAGGGGTCAAGGCCCGAACCGAGCGCACGGGTACGGTCGCTGCTGCGTTCGATCCTGCTCAGGAACTGCACGCCCTCGCCCTGGTATTCGTAGCGCCACATCCACTGGTAGCCGGTGATCTTGACCGTCATCTCGGACTGGCTGGTGTCGTACATGCGGAACAGGGTCTTGGTGGCCGGGACCGCCATCACGACCAGGATCAGGATCGGCACCACCGTCCAGATGATCTCGGCCGTCGTGTTGTGGCTCCAGGTCGCGGCAACCGCGCCCTTGGACTTGCGATGGGCGAACATCGACCAGAACATCGCGCCGAACACGATGATCCCGATCACGAAGCAGATGCCCATCGTGAGGTTGTGCAGCGAATAGATGTACTGCGAGGTGTCGGTTGCGCCCGGCGTCAGGTTGAGCTGCCAGCGCTGCGGATTGGCCTGAGCGGCACCGGCGGCCAACGCCGCGAGGGTTGCCATGACGGCATGAAGTCTACGAGCTGCTTTCATTCGGACCGTTCCTGATTCGTAGCGTTATTGACCAGCCATCGGCCCTGCGCGACCTGAAGCCGCCATCAGCGCGTCGTGCAGCCTTCCGGCAAGGACCTTGCGCTCGTCCGGCGCGAGGAACCCGCCCACTTCCACCTGTCGTCCCCGCGCCCCCAGCACGACATGCGGTTCGCGCCCGGCATCGCCGACCGACAACCGCACCCAGTAAGGATGCGCCTCGAACACCGGCACCACGTCCGCTGCCACCGGACCGCTGCACCGCCTGACCCGGATCGCCCCGGCATCGACATCGATCTGCTCGCGGCGCTCGCCCAGCCGCCACATCCAGCGCAGCGCGGCCGCGACGATCAGGCTGTCGAGCAGCGCGAACGCCGGGGCGAACACATTGCCCTGGGTCGCGCTCAACAAGGCGACCACCCACATCGCACCCGACATCACCGCGAACAGCATGCCCAGCTGGCGGCCATTGAGCGCGCGCGGCGGTCGCAGGACCAGCCGCAGCTGCGCGCAACCCGAAACCACCGGGCACTCGACAGTCACCACATCCGGATCATCGAGCACGACCATCGCAGCACGATCATCGGTGCAACGCCCCCGCGAGCAGCGGAAACAACGCGGAATTGTACCGTTCCGCGCAGACGGCGGGCAAGCCAAACCGCCGCGTGGCGCGGACCGGACCCGCACAACGACGCCGCCGGAACCTCCCCGTGGCGCCCGCGACGCCCATGCGACCCTGCAAACGGAGCGCGCGCCTTCCGCCGCAACCCGCGCCGGACTACACTCGCGCCTCCCGCCGCGCCCCCACGCGCGCGCGCCAATCACGAAGGGAGTCCCGCCGGGACGTACAGTGACCGATATCCTGCGATCCGAACTGCCGCCGATCGGCGACCCCCTGCGTGAACGCATCACCGCCGCGTGGCTGCGCGACGAGAACGAACACGTCGACGAACTGCTCGCCGCCGCGCGCTTCGCACCGCAGGACAGCTCGGTCATCGAACGCACCGCCGCCGGCATCGTCGAACGCGTGCGCACGCGCGCCGAGCGCCAGGGCGTCATCGAAGCCTTCATGCGCGAGTACGACCTGTCCTCCGAGGAAGGCGTGCTGCTGATGTGCGTGGCCGAGGCGTTGCTGCGCATCCCCGACCAGGCCACCGCCGACAAGCTGATCCGCGACAAGCTCGGCGGTGCCGACTGGGACGCGCACCTGGGCAAGAGCGAATCGCTGCTGGTGAACGCGTCGAGCTGGGGCCTGATGCTGACCGGGCGCATGGTCGGTCTCGCCGGCGAGACCCGCGGCAATGCGCTCGGCGCCTTGCGCCGGCTGGTCGGACGCGCCGGCGAGCCGGTCATCCGCCTCGCTGTTCGCCAGGCAATGCGGATCATGGGCCACCAGTTCGTGATGGGCCGGAACATCGGTGAAGCGCTCGCGCGCAGCCGCAAGTCAGAGAACGCGGCATATCGGTATTCGTTCGACATGCTCGGCGAAGGCGCCTTCACCACCGCCGATGCAGCACGCTACCTGCAGGCGTACCGCGAAGCGATCCTCGCGATCGGCGCGTCCGGGCCGGGCGGCAGCTTCAGGAACACCGATGTGTTCGCGGCGCCATCGATCTCGGTCAAACTCTCGGCCCTGCATCCGCGCTACGAACACGCCCAGCGCGCCCGCGCGCGCGCCGAACTCACCCCGCGCGTGCTCGAACTCGCCCAACTCGCGAAGGCGCAGGGCATCGGCTTCACCATCGACGCCGAGGAAGCCGACCGGCTGGAACTGTCGCTGGACGTCATCGTCGGTGCGTTCGAGGATGCCTCGCTCGCGGGCTGGAACGGCTATGGCCTGGCCGTGCAGGCCTACCAGAAGCGGGCGCCGTTCGTGCTCGATTACCTCGCCGAGGTCGCGCGCCGCGCCGGCCGGCGCATGCCGGTGCGGCTGGTCAAGGGCGCGTACTGGGATTCGGAGATCAAGCGCGCCCAGGTCGAAGGCCATCCGGGTTATCCCGTGCTGACCCGCAAGCCGAACACCGACGTCAGCTACCTCGCCTGCGCGAAGAAAATGCTCGCCGCGACCGACGCGTTCTACCCGATGTTCGCGACCCACAACGCGCACACGCTCGTCGCGATCCACCACATCGCGCAGCAGATCCACGGCGCGTGGACACCGTCGGGCCAGGCCGCGCCGTACGAATACCAGAAGCTGCACGGCATGGGCGACGACCTGTACCGCGAGGTGATCGGCAAGGACAAGCTCGACGCGGCCTGCCGCGTGTATGCGCCGGTCGGCTCGCACGAGGACCTGCTGCCGTACCTGGTGCGCCGCCTGCTCGAGAACGGCGCGAATTCCAGCTTCGTCAACCGCATCACCGACGCGAACGTGTCGGCGCGTGCGCTGGTAGCCGACCCGACGGTGACGGTCGCCGGCTTCAAGAACGGCGCATCCGGTAGTTTCAGCCACCCCAATATCCCGCTACCCCGCGCGCTGTACGGCAACGAGAGGATCAATTCCATGGGCGCGAATCTCGCCAACGATCAGGACCTGCGCAAGCTGGCCGAGCGGATCAACGCGTTCGCCGGCCCCTGGACAGCGGCGCCGCTGGTGCCCGGCGCCAGCGCCAGCGGCACCCAGATCATCAGCACCAGCCCCGCCGATCGCCGCATGCACGTGGGCCACTGGCTGGCCAGCGACGGCGCGACCGTCGAGCGCGCGCTCGTCAACGCGGTCGCCGCGCAGCCCGCCTGGGACGCGATGCCCGCCGCCGGTCGCGCGAAGATCCTCGAATACGCCGCCGATCTGCTGGAAGCGCGCATGCCCGAGTTCATCGCGCTGTGCACGCGCGAGGCCGGCAAGACGATCCCCGATGGCGTCGCCGAAGTGCGCGAAGCCGTCGACTTCCTGCGCTACTACGCGCACGAGGCGCGCGTGCACCTGGCCGATCCGGTGAAACTGCCCGGACCGACCGGCGAATCCAACGCCCTGCACCTGCACGGGCGCGGCGTGTTCGTCTGCATCAGCCCGTGGAATTTTCCGCTCGCGATCTTCATCGGCCAGGTCGCCGCCGCGCTGGTCGCCGGCAATGCGGTGATCGCCAAGCCCGCCGAACAGACCAACCTGATCGGCCACGCCGCGGTGAAGCTGCTACATGAAGCCGGCGTGCCGGAAGCCGCGCTGCAGTTCCTGCCCGGCGACGGCGCGACCGTCGGCGCCTCGCTGACCCGCGATCCGCGCGTGGCCGGCGTCGCCTTCACCGGTTCCACCGAGACTGCGCGCGCGATCAATCGCGCCTTGGCCGCGCGCGACGCCGCGATCGGCGTGCTGATCGCCGAGACCGGCGGCCAGAACGCGCTGATCGCCGACTCGTCCGCCCTGCCGGAACAACTCGTCAAGGACGCGATGACCTCCGCGTTCGGTTCGGCCGGCCAGCGCTGCTCGGCCGCGCGCGTGCTGTTCGTGCAGGACGACATCGCCGACAAGGTGATCGCGATGCTCGCCGGCGCGATGGACGAGCTGATCGTCGGCGATCCCGGATTGCTGTCGACCGACGTCGGCCCGGTCATCGACGCCGATGCCCTGAAGATACTGAGCGACCACGCCGCGCGCATGGACCGCGAAGCGAAGCTCATCAAGCAGGCCAAGCTCGCCGACTCCGCCGCGAACGGCAACTTCTTCGCTCCGCGTGCTTACGAACTCAAGTCGCTGGACCAGCTCCAGCGCGAAATCTTCGGCCCGGTGCTGCACGTGATCCGTTACCCGGCGAAAGACCTCGACGCGGTGATCGACGCGATCAACGCGACCGGTTACGGCCTCACGCTCGGCATCCACTCGCGCATCGACGCGACCGTCGAGCGCATCTCCACGCGCGTGAAAGCCGGCAACTGCTACGTCAACCGCAGCATGACCGGCGCCGTCGTAGGCGTGCAGCCATTCGGCGGCGAAGGCCTGTCAGGCACGGGACCGAAAGCAGGCGGCCCGCATTACCTCACCCGCTTCGTGACCGAACGGACGCTGACGATCAACACGACGGCGGCGGGCGGGAATGCCTCGTTGTTGACGCTCGGGGAATAGAGCGCGATTGCACGGCGTAGCGCATCCATTTGTCATTCCGAGCGCAAGCGAGGAATCTGCCGTGCCCTGAGGCACTGGAGGCAAGGGCAGAAGCTTTCACGCACCACCCGCGAGCAACAGCCAAGCATTCCATCCGCTCAGCGGACGAAACGCACTTGATCTCGCACCTGACGTCACGCGCTCTTGACCGCAAGCCACGTCGTTCGCAAGGCCCGTTCATGGTTCGACAAGCTCACCACGAACGGAAATCCATAGCTCGGCCCAACGTCTGGACAACAAAAAACCCGGCTTCTTTCGAAGCCGGGCTTGTTTGCTTCTTGAATCAGGGCGAGGACGGACTCAGAACGTGAACGTTCCGGAGACGCCGAACAGGTTCGCGCTGGCGTCGTACTTGCCGACCAGGGTCGAACCGGTCGCGCTGACGTCGTTGACCTTCGGGGTGTCGATGTTGATGCGGCTGTAACCGATGTTCCAGGTCGCGTTCTCGTTCGGCGTCCAGCCCAGGCCAACCGAGTACAGCTGGCGGTTGTTGTCGGGCAGGCGCGGGTCGCGGAAGGCGTCGTTGGTCGGGGTTTCGTCATGCGAGAAACCGGCGCGCAGCACCCAGGTCGGGGCGAACTTCCAGTCCATGCCGATCGCGTACATGATCGAATCGCTCCAATGGAACTGCTCGGTCGATGTCGGCTGCGCCGGGTTGGCGAACTTGACCTGGAGCGACTTCAGCGAACTCCAGTTGGTGCGCTCGATGTCGGCCGACAGCGAGAACGTGTCGCTGAGCTTCTGGGTGATGCTGAAAGTCAGCACGCTCGGGGTGGACACCGAGGCGCTGATCGCGCCGTTCTGGAACGCGGTGCTGCCGATCGAGCCCAGCACGAACTGCACATTGCTCGGCACGCTGAAACGGACGCGTCCGTTGAGGGTGTGGTTGATCTTGGAACGATAGTTCAGGCCGATGCTGGTGGTCGAGCCTGGACGGAACAGCAGGCCGGCATCCCAGCCAATCGCACTGTCGTCACCCTTGATGTTCGCGACGCCGTCGGCCGACTGAGGCTGGAACGCGGGGAACGCGGCCGGCGTGAGGATCGCGCCGAAATCGACCGCATTGCTCAGCTCCGCCTGGATGCGCTGGAAGATCAAGCCTGCGCCGACCGAGAACATGTCGTTGAACTTGTACGCGCCGGCCAGGGTGAGGTCGAACGTGCGCACGTCCGACTTCAGGGCGTGGTAGCGGCCGACCCAGTTCGGGTCGTACTGCGTCTTCAGGCCGAACGGTGCGGTGAACGACGCGCCAAACCGGAAGTTGCCAATCGGGGCGATGAAGTGGAACGCCGGAACCGGAGCGATGTCGCCGGCGTTGCCGCCGTTGCCGCCGGTGAGCGGATGACCGAGCGCATCGTGGCCACCGCCGGAGAAGGTGCCGCTAAGGTCGATCGCTGTCGCGTCGGACTGGACGGTCGCCTTGTCGAACATGGCCATCGCGGCAGGATTGTTGACGACGACTGCGGCATCGCCTTCATCCGAGCCAGAGCCTGCGCGCGAACGGCTCATCGCCTGCACGCTGTTTTCGCGGATCTGGAAGCCGCTGGCCATTGCCTGGCCGCAGAGCAGCGCAGCCATGACACCGAGGGCCAGCGTGGACACTTTCACGGAGCGGTTGGAATTGCGCATGTCAGTCTCTCTATGAGAATGGTCGAACCCGCCTGCGCGGGAGTCATGGTTCGGCTAGCCCAGCGGCCGCGTTCGCGACCATGCACCATACCGCTCCGTATATCGCCTCGCCAGCATGCAAGCCGGGCGAGGATACAGCGTTGGGCCTAGTATGCCTTAACCAATATCTAACATGGAAGTACCGGCTGGCAAGCTACAGTTCCGACCCGCCCGTGTCGCCAGGCCTGCATCCCGCCATGTACCTCGATCATTACGGCCTGCGGGAGCCGCCGTTCTCGATCACTCCCGATCCGCGCTTCGTCTATCTGTCCGAACGCCACCGCGATGCGCTCGCGCACCTGGTCTACGGAATCGGCCAGGGCGGCGGCAGCGGCTTCGTGCAACTGACCGGCGAAGTCGGCACCGGCAAGACCACGCTCAGCCGGCTGCTGCTCGAACAGCTCCCCGAGAACGCGCGCGTCGCGCTGATCCTCAATCCGTTGCTGTCGCCGGTGGAACTGCTGGAAGCGATCTGCGAGGAGCTGCACCTCGATATCGATGGTCGCCGCGGCAACCTCAAGGCGCTGGTGGACGCGCTCAACGCGCACCTGCTGGAAGCCTATGCGGCGGGATTGCGGATCGTGCTGATCATCGACGAGGCGCAGAACCTGTCGGCCGCCGCGCTCGAGCAGGTGCGCCTGCTGACCAACCTGGAAACGCCGACCCAGAAGCTGCTGCAGATCATCCTGCTCGGCCAGCCCGAACTGCGCGACCAACTCGCGCGCCCGGAATTGCGCCAGCTCGCCCAGCGGATCACTGCGCGCTATCACCTCGACCCGCTCGATGCCGACGAAAGCGAGGCGTATCTGCGGCATCGCTGGGCGGTCGCCGGCGGCGGCAGTTTCCCGTTTGCCCGCGCCGCGGTGCGCCGTCTGCATCGGCATGCCGGCGGCGTGCCGCGCCTGCTCAACGTGATTGCCGAACGCGCGTTACTGGCCGGCTATGTGCGCGGCGAGTTGCCGATCGGAGAACGCCTGCTCGACGAGGCCGCGGCCGAAGTCCTCGCGCCGAGCGCGCAGCCGCGCCGGACTCCGCTGTTCATCGGCGCCTCTGCCTTGATAGCCCTCGCCGCGTTCGCGGCCTGGCATTGGTGGCCCGGGCGCGCCGCGCCGACGCATGCGACCGCGCACGTCGCGGCGACGAGACCGCCGGCAATCGCAACGCATCCAGCCCCGCCGCCCGCTTACGCATTGCTCGATGCCGATGCGTTCGCGCGACGGCTCGCAGCGAACGATGGCGACGCACAGCCCGCATGGACCCATCTGTTGGCGCTGTGGTCGGTGCTCCCCGATGAGTCCGCTGGCGCGACCGCATCGCGGTGTCCACCGATCCTTGCAAGCGGCCTGTTCTGCGCAAACGGCGCCGCGCGGCTGAGCCGACTCGCCCAATTCGACCGGCCGGCCCTGCTGAAGCTGCGCTCGAACGGACGCACCGTCACCGCGCTGCTGCTCGGGCTGGGCTCGACCGAAGCACTGGTGCGGATCGGCGACGACGCCGTCCGCGTCCGCCGCGGCGCACTGGAAGACGCCATGGCAGGTTACGTCGCGATCTGGCGCGGTCCGCGCGTCGTGGCACCGCCGCTCAAGCGCGACGACACCGGGCCGGGCGTGGACTGGCTGCGCGCGCGATTGCTGAAATCCGCTGCGCGGCAGCCGGATGCATCCGCGCTTGCGACCTACGATGCCGACCTGATCGCAGCCGTGCGCGGCGTGCAACGCGATTTCGGCCTGCACGGCGACGGCGTGGTCGGCCCGGAAACTCTCCTCGCGCTGATGGCCGCCGATCGCAGTGGCCCGCACCTGCGCCAGTTGCCGGAGCCGAGGTGATGGCATGTCGTTGATCCTCGAAGCGCTGCGCAAATCCGAGGCCGAGCGCCGGCTCGGCAGCGCGCCCAACGTCCTCACCGCGATGCCGGTGCTGCGCGCTCCCCCACCACGCAAATACTGGCCGCTATGGCTCGCTGGCTCATGCGCCCTGCTGGCGGCGCTGGCGCTGGGCTGGTGGTGGATGCGTGCCCCCCCAAATGCGCCGGCGCAGCCGGTCGCGACTCCTCCGCAGGCCGCATCACGTGCCGACACCAACGCGGCGGCCGGCACCCTGGGCGATGCGCAGCGGCCGCAAAATCCGCCGACCATCACCTTGCCGGTGACGGCTGCGCCGCAAGCCGCTGCGCCGATCCATCCTGCCGCAGCGACGCCGATGCCGCAGGCAACCGCGGCGGCGCCGCGAACCTCCATCGACACAACGGCTCTGGCGCATCCGCAGTTACCGGCACCGACCGAGCCCGCTCCGCCCGCCGCCGTCGCGGGTACAACTGTGCCGCCCCCCGCGCCAGCAATGCCCGCGTCCCATTCGGTTGACGCCGACGAACCCGCGCTCATGCCGCTTGCCGACCTGTCCGCGGACGAGCGCAACAGCCTGCCCGCGCTGAAGGTCAGCATGCATGTGTATGCCGACGATCCCTCGCACCGCTTCATGATCATCGACGGCCAGCGCGTCGGCGAAGGCGCGCGGATCGCCGACGGCGTGATCCTGGTGCGGATCCGCCACGATGGCGCCGAGATCGACGCGCACGGTCGTCGCCTGCTGCTGCCGAAACCGTGAGTCGCAACGACTGATGTTCCTGCACGTTCCTTCGCGGCGAAAGCTGCCGATGCCGTGGGCCACCCCGCTGATCGTGTTCGCGAGCATGGCGGTGTTCCTGTGGCTGGCCCTGCTGCCGGAAGGTCCGGCATGGCGCGACAACGTGGCGCGCTGGGGCGTGCTTGGCGGCTCGCTGCCGCTCGATCTGCGCGACGCACTGCATGCGCTCGCCGACGGTCGCGCGCTGAAGTTGATCACCGCGCTGTTCATCCATACCGACTGGACCCACCTGCTCGGCAACCTGTTGTTCCTGGTGATCTTCGGCCTGCCCGCCGAGCGCGCGCTCGGGCCGTGGCGATTCCTGCTGCTGTTCCTGCTCGGCGGCGCGTTCGCGAACCTGGTCGCGGTGCTGGTGATGACCGCGCCGGCGCGCACGATCGTCGGCGGCAGCGGCGCGGTGTCGGCGGCGATCGGCGCCTACCTCGCACTGTTTCCACGCGCGAAGCTCGGCATCGTGGTGCCGCTGGGCCTGTTCCTCGAATTCGTGCGCGCACCGGCGTCGCTGCTGATCTGCATCTGGGCGCTGCTGCAGCTGATCTTCACCTTCGTCGGCCCGGCGTTCGGCGCGGTCGCATGGTGGGCGCACGTGACCGGCTTCGCGTTCGGCGTTGTGTATGCCCTGCTCAGCCGCGATGCGGTGGCGCGGAGGCTGCGCGGGGCCTGAGGATCCGACCCTTGCGCCGCGAGCAGGCGCATTCCGGCTTGGCCCCGAGTCAATAGACGTACGATTTACGGCGCACGATTTCCCAATGCGCGCCTGTGCGGCTCAACGCCACGATCTCGGCCTGCGGCGCGCATTTCCCGCTCTCGCAAAAGGTCTGGAACCACACTTCGACCTTGCCGGTTTTCCTGCCGCAAACGACCGTGGCAGGGCCATAGGTGCTGGATATCGAACGCAGCAATTCGGTGAGATCGCCTGGTTCCCAGCCGCGATCAATGACACAAACCGGAACCGTCGCACCTGGGATGTGCATCCATGCGCCACGTTGTTTGATGCATTGCTCCCGATGCGCCCCGGGATCGTGCGAACGGGCGCCGGCTGGGCTGGCCAGGGCAACCATGGCGAAAATCGCAAGACCGGCACCAGCAAGGTTCGAATGCATTGCCCACCCCCTGATTCGGGAAACCCAAAGCCAGAATCGCCTGTTTGAATTCGTGAACTTGCAGGCGGAACGATCATCCGGCGGCCCGTTGCGGATCCGCGACGCGGCCAGCGGCGAGGCTGTGGTGATGCCGTTCCCGCTGCCGGCGAAACCGCGCCAGCGTGCGCTACGTCAGTGCGTCGTAGCCGATGGCGCCGTCGCCTGGGTCGCCGCCGACTGGACCACCGGCGCAACCGCTGGCGGCATGCCCTTGAGCACTTTCAGCGCCTCGCCGATCGCGTAATCGTCGGCGAACACGGTCGCATCGCCGCCTTCGTCGCCATCGTTGCCATCGCCTTCGGACAAGTGTCCAGGCAGGTCGCGTTCGCGCATGTTGTCGCTGGCCGGCGCGTTTTTCCTGTTCGCGGCGGTCGGTTTCAGGACGATATCCGGACGAATGCCGCGCGCCTGGATCGACTTGCCGCTGGGCGTGTAATAACGCGCGGTGGTGAGCTTGATCGAATCGCCGTTGTCGAGCGGCAGCACGGTCTGCACCGACCCCTTGCCGAACGTGCGGCTGCCGACGATCAGCGCGCGATGCTGGTCGTGCAGGGCTCCGGCAAGCACTTCGGATGCGCTCGCGGTGCCGCCGTCGACGAGCACCACGATCGGCGCCCCTGCGAGCACGTCGCCCGGGCTCGCGGTGAAGGTCGCGTTGGAATAGCTGAGCCGGCCCTTGGTGGACACGATCACGCCATCGTCGAGGAACGCGTCCGCCGATTCCACCGCCGCGTTGAGCAGTCCGCCGGGATTGCTGCGCAGGTCGAGGACGATGCCGCGCAGCGGAGCGTGGTTGTGCCTGGCCAGGTCGGCGATGTGGGTGGTCAGGTCGGTCGCCGTGTCCACCTGGAAATTGCTCAGCCGGACGTAGCCGTAACCCGCTTCGAGCATGCGCGCGCGCACGCTCTGGATGTGGATGGTTTCGCGCTTCACCGCGATCACGATCGGCGCGTCGGCGCCATCGCGCATGACACTGAGCTTCACTTCGCTGCCGGGCGGTCCGCGCAGGCTGATGCTCGCGCTGTCGGCGTTGTCGGCGGCGATCGGCTTGCCGTCGATCGCGACGATCACGTCGCCGGCCTTGATCCCGGCACGCGCGGCGGGGGTATCGTCGATCGGCGACACCACGCGCAGGCTGCGATCCGGCAGTTGCATGACTTCGACGCCGATACCCTCGTAAGCGCCGTTGGTGTCCTGGTCGAGCTGCTCGGACTCCTGCTTGTCGAGGTAGGCGCTGTGCGGGTCGAGATCGGTGAGCAGGCCGCGCACCGATGCCTGCATGAGCTTGCGGTCGCTGACCTTGTCGACGTAAGCCTCCTTGACCGTGCGATACACCGCGACGTAGCGCTCGATCTCGGCGACCGGCACGTTGCCATCGCGATCGGCGAGGCCCGCCTTCGCGGCCGCGGCCTTGGCCTGTGCGATCTCGTCCGGGCTCGCATCCAGCGGAGCGGGCTGGCCGGCGGGCGCAGTCGCGGCGGCCGGCGGCGCGGGCGCGGCATCCTGCGCATCCGCGAACGGCACAGCCAGCGCGCAGGCCAGCAGGAAGGGGTAAACCAGGGAACGGGGGGCAAGGTTCATCGGCGCATCATCGCATTGCCCGGGCTGGAATGAATCGCTCGCGCGACCTGTTCATTTCCGCCGCAACCAGGCGCGCGGATCGACCGCCTTGCCGCCCTGGCGGATTTCGAAATACAGCGCGTTGCGGCCCTGGCCACCGGAACTGCCGACCGTGCTGACCGCATCGCCGGCATGCACGCTGTCGCCTGCGTTCTTCAGCAGCGCATCGTTGTTCGCGTACAGGCTCATCAGGCCGTTGCCGTGGTCGACGATCACGATCAGCCCGTAGCCCTTGAGCCAGTTCGCGAATGCGACCCGTCCGTCGGCGACCGCATGCACTTCGGCTCCGGCCGCACCTGCGATCAGCAGGCCCTGGCTCGCACCGCCATAGCCAGCGACGACGCTGCCATCGAGCGGCCACTGGAAATGCCCGCCCGGTCCGCTGAACGTGGCGACGATCGGCGGTGGCGGCGGCGGTGCGATGGCGTGGTGCGTTCCGACCGGGGCGACAACATGCACGGGCGGTGGCGGCGGTGGCGGCGGAGTCCGCGCCATCACGACGGAGAGCTTCTTGACGAGATCCTCGAGCGCTCCGGCATCGCGACCCAGCGCATGCATGTGCTCGGCACTGTCGTGGTATTGCGCTTCCAGGTCGGCGACCAGCTTGCCGCGCTGGCCACGCTGCGACTGCACCGCCGCCAGCCGCGCGAGTTGCTCCTGGTGCGAAGCCGCGAGCGCCGCGTGCTGCGCGTCCACCTGCTTCGACACATCCGCGAGCGTGCGCAGTTGTTCGGTCAGCGTGTGGATGCGGCGCATGCGGTCCTGTTCGAAATAGCGGTGATAGGCGATCGCGCGACCGAGATCGACGACGCGATCCTGCGCGAGCAACAACTTGAGCTGTTCGTTGTTGCCTAGCGCATACGCCGAGCGCATCAACGCGGCGAGTGCGGCGCGCTGCCCGGACAGTTTCCTGCCCAATGCGGACTGCTGGGTTTCGAGTTGGGTGAGCCGTGCCTGCTGTTCGGCGATCGCTGCCTCGGTGTCGTGCAGCGAACGCGTGGCCTGGCCAACGTTCGCATCGGCGGCGCGCAAGGCCTTGCTCGCATCGCTGCGCTCGCCTTCGAGTTCGCGTTGCTGCGCGGCCAGCGCATCGAGTTGCGCGCGCAGCTCGTGCAGCTTGTCCTCGGCAACGGCCTTGTTCGCGGCCGCCTCGATCTTGGCCGGCGATTCGACGGGCCTGGTCGCGGCCGCATCCGGCCTGGGCGCTTCCGGCTTCCTGGGCGGCGCAGCGAGCGCGACGGCGGATACGCACAGCATCGCGAGCGCGGTCGCCAGCGCCTGGCGCAGGCTGCTCACCCGAAGCGCACCAGCGAGTGTCCGGTCATCGCTTCAGGCTGCGGCAGGCCGAGCAATTGCAGCAGGGTCGGGGCGAGATCGCGCAACGAACCGCCATCGCGGAGCGATGCCGGACGGCCCAGATAGACGCATGGGACCGGACCAACCGTGTGCGCGGTGTGCGGCTGGCCGGTGAGCGGGTCGCGCATCAGTTCGAGATTGCCGTGGTCGGCGGTCAGGATCATTTCGCCGCCGACCTCTTCGAGCGTCTGGCGCACCGCGCCGATCGCGACGTCCACCGCTTCGGCCGCGAGGATCGCCGCGGCCAGGTATCCCGTATGGCCGACCATGTCCGGGTTCGCGATGTTGCAGACGATCGCATCGAAGCGTCGCGAACGGATCGCGTCGCAGAGTTTCGCCGTCAGCTCGGGGCAACTCATCTGTGGCTGCAGGTCGTAGGTGGCGACCTTCGGGGACGGGATCATGACGCGCTCTTCGCCCGCGACCGGCGTTTCGACGCCGCCGTTGAAGAAGAACGTCACGTGCGCGTACTTTTCGGTTTCGGCGATGCGCAGCTGGGTCATGCCGTTCGCGGCGAGCACGTCGCCGAAGGTGTCGCGCAAGGCATCCGGCGGGTAGGCGACCGCCGCGGGCAGGGTCGCGTCGTATTCGGCCAGGCACACGAACCGCGCGAGCGCGATGTGGCGGGGGCGCGCGAAACCGGCGAAATCGTCGCGCACGAAGGCGGAGGCGATTTCGCGCGCGCGGTCGGCGCGGAAATTCATGAACACGATCGCGTCGCCGTCGCGCATCGGCATGGGCGCGCCGCCGGCGTGGGCGATCGCGGTCGGCTGCACGAATTCGTCGTTCTCGCCGCGCGCGTACGCCGCTTCCAGCGCGGCCAGTGCATCGGTCGCCGAAAACGCGGCGGCGCCTTCGGTGATCGCGGCATAGGCCTTTTCGACGCGGTCCCAGCGCTGGTCGCGGTCCATCGCGTAATAGCGGCCGCTGACGCTGGCGATGCGCGCGTTGCCGGCTTGCGAACAGGCCTCTTCAAGCCTGCACAGGCTGTCCCCGGCCGAGCGCGGAGGCGTGTCGCGGCCATCGAGGAAGGCATGCACGGCGACCTGTCGCACGCCGCGGCGCCGGGCCAATTCGAGCATCGCGAAGATGTGCCGTTCGTGGCTGTGCACGCCGCCCGGCGACAGCAGGCCCATCACATGCAGCGTGCCGCCCGTGGCGATCGCCGCATCGCACGCCGCGCGCAACCCGGGGTTCTCGAAGAACGATCCGTCCTCGATCGCGGCATCGATGCGGGTCAGATCCTGGTAGACGATGCGGCCCGCGCCGATGTTCATGTGGCCCACTTCGGAGTTGCCCATCTGCCCGTCCGGCAACCCGACAAACTTCCCTTCCGTATGCACCAGGGTGTGCGGACAATCGGCCAGCAGGCGGCGCCAATTCGGCACGTTCGCCAGCGCGATCGCGTTGTCGGCGGATTCCTCGCGATGACCCCAGCCGTCGAGGATCAGCAACAGCACGGGTTTGGGGCGATGACTTTCGACACTCACGGAGGTCTCTCGGGCGGCGCAGGATGACGGCGACGCTAGTGTAACGGAGCGCGTTTATTGATTCGGCACTCAAGCCCCTTGAGTGCCATCCGGCTTCCCTCTCCTGCGTTGGCAGGGAGGGCAACAGTGGGGGATTGATCCGGTCGATCAGCACGGGTTTATTCCGGATCTGTAAACGCTCCCCGGCGCGCACGCATCGAAGACTTCGTACCTGCATCCGCAGCGACGAACCAGACAAGGATCCGCCATGCGCACTGTTCTCCCGATGACCGGAATCGCCTTTGGCCTGCTGCTTTTCGTCGGTTGCGCCGAGGGCGGCAACAGCCTCGACAAGGTCAACGGCAGCGTCGATGTCCAGCCCAACACCCACGTCGGCAATGCGAGCACCGTCAATGGCGGCATCGATATCGGACACGACGCGAGCGTGGACAGCGCGGAAACCGTGAACGGCGGGATCGACCTCGGGCCGCATGCGCGCGCCAACTCGCTGGAGACCGTCAACGGGGGCATCCAGATCGGTGCCGCGGCCGACGTCGCGCACGCCGCGACCAGCGTCAATGGCGAACTGCGGCTCGCGGCCGGCAGCCACGTCGGCGGCAAGCTCGAAAACGTCAATGGCGAGATCAGCCTCGACCATGCGAACGTCGATGGCGGGATCGAAACCGCCAACGGCGACGTGACCATCGGCGCAGGCTCGATCGTGCACGGCGGCCTGCACGTCGACAAGCCCGGTGGCCTGTGGGTCCACACCTCGCGCAATCCGCGCATCGTGATCGGCGCCGGCGCCGTGGTCGAAGGCGAGTTGGTGTTCGAGCGCCCGGTGGATCTGTTCGTCGCGCCGGACGCGAAGATCGGCAAGGTCACCGGCGCGACCGCGCAGCCCTATGCGGGGAAGTAGGCCCGTTCCGCGCGCCCTGCGGGACTGCGCGGTTCTCGGCCACTGAGACATCCATGGCAGAAGCTGGTTGCGCCCGCCTCCCGCGGCGCGTTCCTGTCTTCCCGATGGTGCCGTGTCATGACGCTACGCTGCCTGTTCGTCGATTTCGATTCCTATTTCGCCTCGGTCGAGCAATACGATGATCCGGATTTGCGCGGCCGGCCGGTCGGCGTCGTGCCGGTCATGACCGACAGCACCTGTTGCCTGGCCGCAAGCTACGAGGCCAAGGCGGTCGGCGTGAAGACCGGCACCGGAGTCCGCGAGGCGCGCGAGAAGTGCCCTGGCATCCGGCTCGTGCTGGCCCGGCCCGCGCGCTACATCGAGATCCACAAGTTGCTGATGGATGCGATCCAGGACTGCATCCCGCATGCCGAGCCTCTTTCAGTCGACGAAGTGCCGTGCTACCTGATCGGCCGTGAGCGCCGGCGCGAGAACGCCGAGGCGATCGCGCGCAGCATCAAGCGACGCCTGCTCGACCTCGGCTACAGCCCGGCGATCAATTGTTCGATCGGGATCGCGCCGAACCGCTTCCTCGCCAAGACCGCTTCGGACATGGACAAGCCGAACGGTTTGACGGTCATCCAGGCGGACGACCTGCCGCACAAGATGCATCGGCTGGCGCTGCGGGATTTCTGCGGGATCGGGCCATCGATGGAAGCGCGCCTGCACGCCGCGGGCATCGACACCGCGGAACGTCTTTTCGCGGCGACCCGCGAGCACCTGCGCGCGGCCTGGGGCGGCATCGAGGGCGAGCGATTCTGGCTGCAATTGCGCGGTTTCGACGTCCCGGACCGCAAGACCACGCGTGGCTCCATCGGGCATTCGCATGTGCTGGGCCCGGAATTGCGCAGCTACGAGGGAATGCGCGCCGTGCTGTTCAAGCTGCTGGCCAAGGCGGCGATGCGCCTGCGGCACGAGGGATATCTCGCGGGAGGTCTCGCGATCCGCATCCGCTTCGTCGGCTCGGACCGGCGTTTCGAGCGCGACCCGCATTTCGCACCGCTCGACGACACGCCGACCTTGCTGCACCTGCTCGGCGGCCAACTGCAGGCGTTGCAGGATGCGATTCGAAGCGGTCGCTGGAAACCGAAGCGCCATCCCCCGTTGTCGGTCGCGGTCACCCTCGTCGGGCTGGAGCCGATCGGCAGCATGACCGCCGAACTGATGCCCGAACGCGTGCGTGCGAAAACGATGAGCGCCGTACTGGATCGCATCAACCTGCGCTACGGCAACAATGCGGTGTATTTCGGCGCGATGCAGGATGCCATCACCCAGAATGCGGCGCCGATGCGGATTCCGTTCTCGACGATTCCGGATATCCGGCTGGAGGAGGACGTCGCTCCGAAGCGCGCCGGCGGAAAACTGCGGGCGTACGGTCTCGAGCACGAACTGTGGCTGCAACGCGAACGCCAGTTCAAGGTATTGGCGGAGCAGACCCATCGGGAAACGCAGCAGAAGCGTAAACCGCACAAACCATCCGGAGCCGGGGGCTGGGTACCGAACCAGGAAAACCCGCAGGCGAGCGAATCCCGGACGAACGAGTTGTTTTGAGGGAAGGGTGGTCTCAGGAATCAAGTGCAACACGTGAGGAGAATGCGGCCAGTTCTTCGGCCATGGCCTCGTCGGGGGTTCTCCAGTCGAGGGTTTTACGCGGACGCCCGTTGAGTTTGCGCGCGATGTCGTTGAGCTGGGTCTGACTGACTTCGGACAAATCGGTTCCTTTGGGCAGGTACTGGCGGAGAAGTCCGTTGGTGTTCTCGTTGCTGCCACGCTGCCAGGGTGCGTAAGGATCGGCGAACCAGATGTCCAGATTCAGACGCTTTGCCAGCTCGACGTGACAGGCCAGCTCGCTGCCGCGGTCGTAGGTGAAACTTTCGCGCAGGAAAGCCGGCAGCTTGCTCATCTGGCGAGTGAACCCCGTCAGTGCGTCGGCAGCCGTGCATCCATCCATGCGACACAGAACCACGAAGCGGGTTTTGCGCTCGACCACCGTACCCACCGCAGAGCGATTGAAGCTGCCCTTGATGAAGTCGCCTTCCCAATGACCCGGCAGCAGGCGCTGCTCGATCGCTTCGGGACGATGCACGATGCGCAGCTCCTCTGGGATCGTCTGGCCCTTGGCCAGCGTCGTGCGGCGCAATCCGCGCACTGGCTTGCGTTGCCGAAGCGCATCGACCATGCCCTGCTTGAGCGACCCACGCGGGTATGCGTAGATCGCCGCATAGATCGTCTCGTGGCTGATCCAGCTGCTGGTGTCGTCGGGCTTCATCCTGCGCAGTCTGTGCGCAATCTGTTGCGGCGACCATTGAAGATAGATCAGACGATCGTGGACGTACTGGAACAGGGGCGTGCCCTCCACCAGCCGATGCCGACGACCGCAGCGCAAACGCCGCTGACGATAGGCTGTCGACGATGCAGTAGCGTCATAAACACGACCGCTGTCGGACGTCGCCAGGCTGTCTGCATTGCGCTTGATCTCGCGACTGATGCTCGATGCGTGCCGGCCCAACCTCTGGCCAATCGAACGCATGCTCGCTCCATTGCCTCGCTCGATCATGATCACGGCTCGATCTTCAACACTCAGATGCTGATACTGCTTTCCCATCGCAACACCTTACGTCAGGGTGTTGCACTTGAAGACTGAATCTAAGAAGTACATTCATTGGCCTTTCCTCTGGCCCATGGCTTCGAAGAGCTGGGCAGTCGGCTTAATTTTCCGAGAAGAGCTCCCGGTGCAGGCGACAGCCTCCATCGGTGCAGAATGCACCCATCCACGGCCCCTGTCGCGTCGGCGACAGCACCATCACGGTCTCATGCCCCCTGCCCCGTCGGGCGCTCTTCGTGGGTAGCGTCCCGA
>JBBQHA010000004.1:0-61584 GCA_038323475.1 Lysobacterales bacterium | reverse complement strand
TCGGGCTACCTGATCTTCACCGCGCTGATGATGGCCGGCCTGGACGGCATCCGTAACAAGATCGACCCGGGCGCACCGAGCGACAAGGACCTGTACGACCTGCCGCCGGAAGAAGAGAAGAACATCCCCACCGTCTGCCACTCGCTCGACCAGGCGCTCGAGGCCCTGGACAAGGACCGCGAGTTCCTGAAGGTGGGCGGCGTGATGAGCGACGACTTCATCGACGGCTACATCACGCTCAAGATGGGCGAAGTGACCAAGTTCCGCGCGGCCACGCACCCGCTGGAATACCAGATGTACTACGGCCTCTGATCCCTCCCCCGAAGATCGATCGTCGGAAGCCGGCGGCCCGGGGAAACCCGGGCCGTTCTTTGTTGTGCCGGACGTGCCGGAGTGACTAGCATCGGGCATCGACGAGAGTGGGGTGCACCAATGTTGAAGTGGCTGCGGCGGGGGTTGTTTTCTGTGCTGGTTTTGCTGGTGCTGCTCTTGCTGGCCGTGCAGTTCCTGCGCTGGACCGCTTACGGTGAAGAGGAGCGCGCCGCGGTAGCGCTGGCCGGCGTGCCGCCGCCGCCGGCCACGGGCCGCAGTGGTTTTGCGGCGCTCGCCCTGTCCGACTTTGAGGTCCCCAAGGACGCCATGGACGCCGAGATGGCCGCCCAAGTGCGCGACTACAGCCGGTGGCTGGCGGACCAAGGTGATTCCGTCATCGATGGCGAGATCGAAACCTGGGTTCCAAGCGTTGCAGCGCGCTATCCCGTGCGCGCGCCGCTGACGTACTCAAGCTCTCTGTGCACTCTGGGAGGCGCCAATTGCCTTGCCCTCGTAAAAGCCGATACCGGCGCCATGCGCGAGCTCGTGGCCGGCCAGTCCGAACGATTGGCGCTGGTGGACCAGGCGCTGGCGGCCGACCACCTGCGCAACCCTTATCCGCCGTCCCACCACGCGCCGTTCCCGCCCTACAGCGCACTGCGGCTGTCGCTGACGCAGGCGGCCTTCGATGCGGTGGACGGTCGCGTGCCCGAGGCCCTGGCCCGCACCTGCCGCACCCTCGCGGGCGCCAGACGGTTCAATGCTGACGCACACGACCTGGTAGGCAAGATGGTTTTCCCGGCCTTGGCGGAGGGCTCCGTGGCGCTGCTGCTGGACCTGCGTCGCGAAAACCCGGGGGTGCCGCTGCCCGCCGGGTGCGCACCCGCGCTGGTGCCGGTGCAGCCCAGCGAATTCCTGATTTGCAACGCCATGCGTGGTGAGTTCCGCATGGGCGCGGCGTTGACGGCCCTGCAGGACAAGGCGCTGGCGGATCGATGGACCCCTGCGGCGCTTTTCACGCGCTGGGTGTTGATGGATGGCAGGTTGCAGGACGCCTGGATGGCCCACACCCTCGCGGCGCCCTGCACCGATGACTACCGCCGTGCAGTTCTGGCCGGGTCCGTTCCAGCTTCACCGGAAAAGCCGGTGTCGCGCGGGGACGTGCGCTGCTACGCCGCTCTCATCAGCTGCGTGCTCGCGGAAATCGCCCTGCCCGCCTACGGCGACTACCAGGGCCGCCTGCTCGACCATGCCGCCAGGCTGCGGCTTGTGCTGGCAGCGCATTCTGCCGTGGGCAAAGATGTGCGGCCGGCCGAGCTGCACTCCGCCGCCGCGTCACCCGGTTACGCAATAGCCGTTGATCCCGAGGCGCGGACGCTGTCGGTGCGCAGCCGCTTTGCGCGTGCCGCCGGCACGTCGGATTTCAAGGTGGCGTTCTGACGGCAGCGGCCTGCTCTCGTCCCATGGCGTACGAGGCCCCGATGCTGCGGGACGCGTTGGGCTACTCGCCCTTGGGATCCGGCGCGCCGGGCTTGCCGCTGTGCACATAGCCCTGGCCGCCACCCTGGCCGTAGTCGCGCTGGCTTCCGTCGCGGCTCAGCGGCTTGGGTGAGGGATCGGGAGCGTCGTCGTCGGGCGATCCCGGCTTGGTTTTTTCATTCGCAGGCGAACGGGCATCGGCGGCGCCGCGTTCGCCCGGCTCGGTCAGGTCCGCGTCGGTGGCGTCCTGGTCTGGCGCCTTGTCGTCCGGGCCGTGGTCGAAGCTGCGCTCGCCGGCGGCGTGGCCCTGCGAGCCGGGCCCTGCGGTGCCCGCACGATCACTGCGGGCCGCGTTCGCCTCGCCCCAGCCGTCGGGATCGAAGCGGGGGCCGTGTTTCTCCGGGTAGCCGCTGGATCCGGTCGTGGTGCCCTGTGGCGGCGATGCGGGTGCGACCTTCGAGTCCGAGGACGCATTCTTCTTCGAATCCGGACCTGACGGCCCATCGCGGTGGTTACGGTTCATTGCGCTGCTCCCTTCCAATGCCGCACGGCGTCCGGCGGTGGGGGAAGGGCTGCAATACCCGTGCCATCGCCGTCAGACAGCGCGGCGGCGCTGCAATCTACCAACATCGTGCGATGCGCTCGAACGTCGGGCGAAGTGCCCGACGCCGACTTGCCCGATGCGTTCCGGGTCTGGGCGCCAGCACCCGCTGCCGCGCCCGGCACGTCTCCACTATGCTGGCGTCATGCCGCTTCCCGAACCGCCGTCCACCGACAGCCTCGCCACGCCCCTGGCGTGGGCCAGCGGCGACGGCCGGCTGACCTGCAGCAACCCGGCTTTCGCCAGCTGGCTGGGCGTCAGCGCGCGCCGGCTGCAGGGCATGTCGATCACCGATCTGGACGCCGAAGGCGGCCGTCTGGCCGAACTGCTGCCGCGCCTGCCCGAAACCGGCGAAGCGCTGCGCGTGCGCCGCGCGCGGCTTGGCTTCCCGGGCAATGGCGAACGTTTCGCTGACCTCTGGCTGGCACGCAGCGACGACGGCGGGCTCCGGCTGGAGGCGCACCCGGCCGAAGAGTTCCCGGGCGAAGACCCGGCCACGCTGCTGCCGGCGGCGCTTTCGGCGGCGCTCAAGGGGCTGGCGCATGAGATCCGCAATCCGCTGGCCGGCCTCAAGGGCGCCGCACAGCTGCTGGGTCGGCGGGTGGAAGGCGAGGATGCGCGCGAGCTGGTCGAACTGATCGGCAGTGAAGTGGACCGGCTCGCCGCGCTGGTCGAGCGCCTGCTCAATCCGGCGCCGCCGCGCGACTTCCACCCCACCAACATCCATGCCGTGCTCGAGCGCGTGCGCCAGCTGGCCGAAGCCGAGGCCGGCTGGGCCATCAAGGTGGCGCGCGACTTCGACCCCTCGCTGCCCGAATTCCCCGGCGACGCCGACCGCCTCGCCCAGGCGCTGTGGAACCTGGTGCGCAACGCGCTGGAGTCCGGCGCTTCGCAGGTGCAGCTGCGCACGCGCGCCGAGCACCACCTGCTGATCGGCGACGCCGCGCACAAGCTGGTGGTGAGGGTGGAAATCGCCGACGACGGCCGCGGCGTCCCCGACGACCTGGCCGAGCGTATCTTCCTGCCGCTGGTGAGCGGCCGCGCCGAAGGCAGCGGCCTGGGCCTGCCGCTGGCGCAGCAGGTGGCTCGCGAACACCGCGGCTCGCTGAGCTACCGCTCGCGCCCCGGCCACACCGTGTTCACCCTGTTGATCCCCGTCCCCGACGACCCCGAGGCGCCCCATGAACCTTGATGCTGCGCGGGTGTGGGTGGTGGATGACGACCGCGCCGTGCGGTTCGTGCTGGCCGAGGCGCTGCGTGACGCCGGCTACGCCGTGCAGGCATTCGACAACGCCCATGCCGCGGTGCAGGCGCTCGAGGGCGGACCCGACCCCGACCTGGTGTTCACCGACGTGCGCATGCCCGGAATGGACGGCCTGGCGTTCCTGGATGCGCTCAAGGCGCGCCGGCCGGACCTGCCGGTGGTGGTGATGTCGGCCTACACCGACATCGCCAGCACTGCCGGCGCCTTCCGCGGCGGCGCGCACGAATTCCTGTCCAAGCCCTTCGATCTCGACGCCGCGGTCGCGCTCGCGAAGCGCGCGTTGCCGAGTACGACGGCCTCCGCCGAGGATGCCGCATCGCCGGTCGCGGATGCGCCGGCCATCGCGGCGGACGACAACGCGCTGCTTGGCGACGCGCCCGCGATGCGCGAGCTGTTCCGCGCGATCGGGCGGCTCGCGCAGGCACCGCTGTCGGTGCTGGTCACCGGCGAAACCGGCACCGGCAAGGAGCTCGTCGCGCGCGCGCTGCATCGCGAATCGCCGCGCGCGAACAAGCCGTTCGTCGCATTGAATACGGCCGCGATTCCGGCGGAACTGCTCGAATCCGAATTGTTCGGCCACGAAGCCGGCGCGTTCACCGGCGCGACGCGGCGCCATGCGGGGCGCTTCGAACAGGCCGACGGCGGCACCTTGTTCCTCGACGAGATCGGCGACATGCCCGCGCCACTGCAGACGCGCCTGCTGCGCGTGCTCGCGGAAGGCGAGTTCTTCCGCGTCGGCGGGCGCGAGCTGATCCGCGTCGACGTGCGCGTGGTCGCGGCGACCCACCAGGATCTCGAAGCGCTGGTCGCGGACGGACGCTTCCGCGCCGACCTGCTGCATCGCCTCGACGTGGTGCGCCTGCGCCTGCCGCCGTTGCGTGAGCGCGCCGGCGACGTGGCCACGCTGGCCGCGCGCTTTCTCGCGAATGCGGCGGTACGCTTCAATGCGCCGCGCAAGAAGCTGTCAGCCAACGCATTGCGTCTGCTCGAAGCGCACCCGTGGCCCGGCAACGTGCGCGAACTCGAGAACCTGTGCTGGCGCCTGGCAGCGCTCGCCCCCGGGCAGAGCATCCGCACCGGCGACGTGCGCGCATCGCTGCGCGCCGCGCCACGTGCGATCCGGCACGCCGAAGCCGACGACTGGACGCAGCCCCTGACTGCCTGGGCGCGCGCCGCGCTCGATGCCGGCGAACACGACATCCATGGGCGGGCCAAGCAATGCTTCGAACAGGCATTGCTGGCGGCAGCGCTGGAGCACACCGGCGGCCATCGCCAGCAGGCCGCGGAGCTGCTCGGCCTGGGCCGCAACACGCTGACCCGCAAGCTCGGCCGCAAGCACGTTCCGACCGCCAGCTGAATGCCGCTGCCTCTGCATGCACGCATCGCGTTAGGATGCGAATCCGAATTCCCAAGGACATCGATATGCAGCGCCCACTGATCCTGTTGTCGTGCGCGCTCGCGCTCACCCTGACCGGCTGCGTCACCCAGATCTTCGTGACCAAGCCGATCCGGGTGGACATGGCGCCGACCGCCGGCAACAGCGTCACCGGCACGCTGGTGGTGACCGAGGTTCCCGATGGCGTGCATTTCCACGGCCGCCTGACCGGCCTACCGCCTGGCAGCACGCACGGGTTCCACATCCACGAACATGGCGATTGCAGTGCGGCCGATGCAAGCAGCGCGGGCGGGCATTTCAATCCGACCGGTTCCGCGCACGGCGATCCGGTCGGCATGGAGCACCACGCGGGCGACATGGCGAATCAGCTCGCCGATGCGCAGGGCACGCTCGACGTGGACGTCACCGCGCATGACGTGTCGCTCGGCACCGGCGCATCTGACGATGTCAGCGGCCGCGCGCTGATCGTGCACCGCGATGCCGACGACTACACCACCCAGCCGGCCGGCAATTCCGGTCCGCGCATCGCCTGCGGCGTGATCCTCAAGAAGCCGTGAACCAGGTCGCCGGAACGCAGGCGGCGCCGACGATTCGCGCGGCGCGAGCGGACGATGCGGGTCTGCTCGCGCGGTGGGCCATCGCGATGGCGTGGGAAACCGAGCACAAGCGGCTCGATCCGGGCACTGTCGAGCGCGGCGTGGGCGCAGTCTTCGAACAGACCGCGCGCGGCCGCTATTTCATCGCCGAGCGTACCGATGCGATCGGCACCGCAGCGGTCGGCACGCTGATGCTGACCCATGAATGGAGCGACTGGCGCTGCGGCGACTGGTGGTGGATCCAGAGCGTGTACGTCGATCCGGCGCATCGCCGCGGTGGCGTGTATCGCGCCCTGTACGAGCACGTGCATGCGCTTGCCCGGGCGGCGCCGGACGTGTGCGGCTTGCGCCTGTACGTCGAGCGCGACAACGCGAATGCGCAGCGCACGTATGCATCGCTCGGCATGGTCGATGCGGGATATGCGATGTACGAGGATGAGTTCGCGGCCGGCGTCACCGCGCGGGGCGAGTGAGATGCGCAGCGGTCGCATCGACGCGTGTGGCGATGCATGAGCGGCGATCCGTCCGAACGCGTCGCGGATAGCTGGATCGTCAACGCCGATGCGTGGACGACGGCGGTGCGCGAAGGTCGCATCGAGAGCCGCCGGGTCGCCACGGATCGCGCGATCGTCGATGCACTGCTGGAATGCAAACCGCAACGCGTGCTCGATCTCGGCTGCGGCGAGGGCTGGCTGTGCCGGGCGCTCGCGCTGAGCGGTGTGGCGACCTTCGGCATCGACGCCTCGGCGCCGCTGATCGATGCCGCGCGAGACATAGGGGGCGGCGAATACGCGGTCTGCGGATACGATCAGCTGGTCGGCGATCCATCACGGTTCGGCAGTTTCGATGCGATCGCCTGCAATTTCGCGCTGCTGGAAGCAGGCATCGACCCATTGCTGGTCGCCATGCGCAGCGTGCTGTCGCCAGGTGGCACGCTGTTGATCCAGACCGTGCATCCGTGGACCGCATGCGGCGACGCGCCCTATGCCGACGGCTGGCGCAACGAGACGTTCGCTGCGTTCGGCGATGCGTTCCGCGCGCAGATGCCGTGGTACTTCCGTACGCTTGGTTCGTGGTGCGACACGTTGGCGCGATGCGGGTATGCGGTCGCTGCGCTGCGTGAGCCGGTGCATCCGGATACGCGGAGGCCGTTGTCGTTGTTGCTGATTGCAAAATCGAGCGCATGACACGTTGTCGATTCCTTAGCGTGCGCTGCGCGCCCGAATGGCTTTCAACAGCAAGGCGCTTTCTACCGCTTCGAGGCCGAGCTACCTTTCTTTGCGTGTCCAGAGAAACGTAGCCAAAAGATTAAGGACGCCGCGGAGATCGCGCCTTGCGCTACGCGCAAGGTTCGCGCCTGCCTGCGGGATTCGCCGACGCCACATCCACGTGCCGACGGCGAACGGCGCGCATCGTGCGCGCCGCCTTGCAGGTCTTGTCCGCAGGCAATCGCCGCGACTCAGGGGCGCAAAGTCCAAGGCAGATCAGGGGCAAGAGCGCATCAGAGCATCAAAGCATCAAAGCATCAAAGCCTTGCTCGTTGACGGCCTGGCAGCGGAATTCAGTCGGGCTGAAAGACCCAGATGTGATGTTCGAAGTCGTAGTCGTAGGTTTCGAAAATCGTGAATGTTGCTGCGTAAATCAACGAAGGCCTGCCCTCGTACAACATGTAACTAAGCATGTAGCTGTTTCTCCTTGGCGCCAGGCCTGCGGCTTGTTCGTCTGGCGGATAGACGCCATGCTCGACCTTGTATCGTTCGATCGCGCGCGCGCATTCGTCGCCAGCCCGACGTGCATCCACCGCATAGTGCCAATGCACGCCCAGGACAATCAGGATCGTTGCGACCCAGAGGCCGAGGATGATCGCTCGCGTCTTCAGCTGTTCGGGCTTCCTGACGACAGGAATGATGCTCAACATCACCCAGATCGCCAGGGCGATCACAACAAAAACCAGCATGAAGCCCGCATGCGGCGCAATCGTCAGCGCGGTGACGAGTGCGCACGTGAGCAGCGTACCGAGATACGTCTTCAGCCTGGCCGGAATCCAGCGTCGTGCGGCACCGAACACGAGGCGATAGATCGCCCAGGTCGCTGGAATGATCGCGATGCACGCGGTCCAGCCTGCGGCATTGAAGTCGGCAAGAGAAAAGAATGCGGCCCAGACCGCTACCACGCACACGACCAGGGTGATGACGTACGGCTTCCACGTCATCCTGGTCTGTTCGGAGGGAGCGGTCTCGGTCGGGGCCATGGCTAGATTTTCAGCACCGCGTGCGGATCCTTCCCGGCCGGGCAATGATCGAACGTCACCGGGATGGCATGCGCGCCCAGCACGGCGGCGAACTGTCGTTGCCGCGCCTCGAAGTGTTCGAACGCACGCTCAAGCTTGTCCGCATCCTCGCCGATGGATGCAGGCGCGAAGCCGCCGAGACGCCAGGCTTCGGAATCGAGCAGGGCGATGCGCACGCCGCCGTCGCTGTAGCGGGCGAGCGGTTCGGGCGGTTGGTCGAGCCATGCCTCGGTCTGCGGCAGCAGCAGTGCGGTCTCGATCAGCGGCCACAGGGGCGCGAGGCCGGCATGCTCGTATTGCATCGCCATCAATGCGGCGAGATCGTGGATGGTGACGTAGCGCGCGTGTTCGATCGGCGCGCTGAACGCCTGCTGCGCGAACAGTGCGGTCGCGGCGCCGGCCATGCCGCGGTCGATCAGGATGTCCTCGAGCGCGTGGCCCACCTGTTCGACGCGCGCCTGCGAGGCCGCATCGCCGCGCAACAGGTACGGCACCAGCCGCATCGCGCCCTGCGCGAATTCGGCATCGGGCGCGGGCACGGCTTCGGGCAACGCAGCGTCGCGCGTGCCGAAGGCGAGGATGCGGCCATCAGCTCGCCCCTCACCCCGACTGTCCGGCCCTGCCGGGCGTTCGTTGTCGCACGGACTGCCGCTGGCAGTGCGTGGATGCGACGCATCGCCTCCCGCCTGCGGGAGAGGGAGACTTGTCTGCGGCGCGCGCAAGGCGAGTGCATCCAGCGCTGCATGCAAGGGCCAGCCCGGGCGCAACAGTTCGACCGGGTCGTAATGTGCACCCAGCGCCACGAGGTCGAGCGCGGCCGCTTCCGGCACCAGCACGGCGAGGTCGCGGGCGATGCCTTCGGCGAGTTCCGCTGCCTGGACCGGATCGAGCGCGGCATGCGCGGCGTGCGCATCAGGGCGCAATTCGAGCGCGAGCGCGCCGAGACAGGCGTATTGGGTGAACGGCATCGACATCCCCGGTTGGTGCGATGGTGGGCTGGACGTACTCTATACGTTCCCCCGCAAGCGATAGAGTCCATGACCGCCGAAACCACTGCAGCCGCCAACCAGGCTTCTTCGAACTACAAGGACTTCTGGAACGCGAAGGCGCAGACCGTCACCGGGGCGATGATCGCAGTCGATGGCAGCGCCGACGAGGAGGTGCTGCGGCTGACCGGCGCATACAGCGGCCGGCAGGTAGAGCTCGCGCTGCAGCTGCAGCCGGGCGATCGCGTGTTCGAAATCGGCTGCGGCGTCGGCCGGATCGGCCGCGAGATCGCGCCGAACATCGCCGCGTGGCACGGGCTGGACATCTCCGACAACATGGTCGCGGTCGCGCGCGAGCGGCTTGCCGCGTATCCGGGCGTGAGCGCGTCGACGCTCAGCCGCAGCCACCTCGATCCGATCGCCGACGCGAGCATGGACAAGGGTTACTGCGTCGCGGTGTTCATCCACATGGACAAGGAGGACTTTCTCCTTTACCTGCAGGACGTCGCGCGCGTGCTGGTTCCGGGTGGACTGTTCTACTTCGATACCTGGAACCTCGCCCATCCGGTCGGCTGGCGGCGCTGGCACTACGAGGTGATGCAGGCCGGTCGTACCGATCCGCGCGAGCGCAAGGACGTCGCGCGCAACCAGTTCTGCGTGCCCGAGGAAGTCGCGCTCTACGCGCGCAAGGCCGGGCTGGAGATCGTGCTCACGCTGACCGATTCGCCGTGGGTGCAGATGGTCGTGCGCAAGCCCGGCGCGGGCGTGGCGCCGGACCTGTCCGCCCATGCGGCGCGGATCGCCTACACGCCGCTGTGGACCGAGTTGTTCGACAACACGCTCGATGTGCTGCTCGAAGGCCGCCATCCGCTCGCGATGATCGCCGACCTCGAACACGACGCGCGCGGGCCGGAGATCGCGATGTACCGCGCGTGGCTGGGCGCGCTGTGGAAGGAAAATCCGCAAGCCTGGACCGGTGCGCCATTGCCGCCCGGAGTCGGTGCATGATGATGGCAGGCACGCTGGAAGCCGCGCATGGAGCAGCACGATGAGCCTCGCCGACAAGCACACGCAAGCGCGACCGGTCGCCATCCTCGGCGGTGTGCGCATTCCGTTCTGCCGCAACAACACCGCCTACGCCGACGTCGGCAACCTCGGCATGTCGATCCGCACGCTCGGCGCCCTGGTCGAGCGCTACGGCCTGCACGGGCAGGTGCTCGGCGAAGTCGCGATGGGTGCGGTGATCAAGCATTCGTCCGACTGGAACCTCGGCCGCGAAGCCGCGCTGTCGTCGGGGCTGTCGCCGCTGACGCCGGGCATCACCCTGCAGCGCGCCTGCGGCACCAGTCTCGATACGATCATCACGGTCGCGAACAAGATCGCGCTGGGACAGATCGAGGTCGGCATCGGCGGCGGTTCGGATACGACCTCCGACGTGCCGATCGTGTACGCAAAAAAGTTGCGCGCGCGCCTGCTGCAGGCCGCGCGCGGCAAGAGCTTCGGCGACAAGCTGGGCGCGTTCCGCGGCTTCAGGTTCCGCGAATTGAAGCCCGATTTTCCCGGCGTCGCCGAGCCGCGCACCGGCAAGTCGATGGGCGATCACTGCGAGATGATGGCCAAGCAATGGCACATCGCGCGCGAATCGCAGGACGAACTCGCGCTCGCGTCGCACCGCAAGGCGGCCGCCGCTTACGAACGCGGCTTCTACAGCGACCTCGTCGCGAGCTTCCGTGGCGTCGAGCGCGACAACAACCTGCGCGCCGACAGCACCCTGGAAAAGCTCGCCGCGCTGCGGCCCGCGTTCGACCGGACATCGGGACTCGGCACGCTGACCGCGGCGAATTCGACCCCACTCACCGATGGCGCGGCTGCGTGCCTGCTCGCGAGCGACGACTGGGCGAAGGCGCACCGCCACGAGCCGCTCGCGTACCTGCGCGATGCCGAAGTCGCGGCGGTGGATTTCGTGCATGGCGACGGCCTGCTGATGGCGCCGACGATCGCGGTGCCGCGCATGCTCGAACGCAACGGTCTGACCCTGCAGGATTTCGATTTCTACGAGATCCACGAAGCGTTCGCCGCGCAGGTGTTGTGCACGCTGCGCGCGTGGGAATCCGAAGAGTATTGCCGCGCCAAACTCGGTCGCGGCGCGCTTGGCAGCATCGATCCGGCGAAGATGAACGTGGTCGGCTCGTCGCTCGCGCTCGGCCATCCGTTCGCCGCGACCGGTGCGCGCATCGTCGCGACCGCCGCGAAGCTGCTGAAGGAAAAAGGATCCGGGCGTGCGCTGATTTCGATCTGCACCGCAGGCGGCATGGGCGTGGTCGCGATCGTGGAACGCTGAGCAGGATTGTCGTCCGCGGCCGGGCTGTCGCTGAAGGAAACAACGAGCCGATCCTTCGCAACGCCCCTGATGACAAGACAGGCATCGGTCTGCCCCGACGCATCATCATCGTCCCCGGCATGCATCCGCGAACCCCGATTGCGCCATGATGGCGTTGCAAAGCGCCCAACCCATCCTGCCGCACATCTAACGACCGGGGTCGATGCCATGCATTTGAAGAATGTCGGTCGCACACTTGTATTCGGACTGCTGTTTGCGTCGCTGGCAGCATGCAGCCAGCAGCGGAGCGCCGGTGATGCCGCGGCAGGCACCGAGCCGCCTGCAAGCGCCACTGCGCCGGCGTCCGCGCCGGCGTCCGCGCCGGTTGCGACTGCGAACGCGGCTGCGGCGGAGACCGCGCCCACGACAGCCGCGCAGATGTCGTCGAGCGCGAACACATACACCGATGCGCAACGGAAATTCATCCGCACCGCGCACGCCGAGTTCCGGGTCAAGGATGTGTACCAGTCCGCGCTGGCGATCGAGGATATCGTCGCCGGCCAGGGCGGCTTCGTGGTCAGGAACGACATCAGCGCGCAGACGACGAACACCCAGCGCCGGTCCAGGGGCGACGGCAAGCTGATCGAACTGGCCGAGTACACCCAGCGCGCCGAACTCGTCGTGCGCGTGCCGAGCGACAAGACCCAGGCGTTCCTGCGCGCGATCGTCGGCCAGATCGATTACCTGGATCGGCGCTCGTTCGAGGCCAGCGATGCGCAGTTCGACATGCTGCGCCAGCAACTCGCCTACCAGCGCGGCCAGGAAGCGCAACAGGAACTGGGGCAGGCCGCGCAGCAGGGCGGCAAGCTCGACCAGAAGGGCGACGTCATCGGCGCGCGCGGCGATGCGAAGGCCGCCCGCGACGAAGCGCTGGTCGCGCAGAAGGAGTTCGAGGACAAGGTCGCTTTCAGCACGATCGACCTGGCGATGTACCAACCACCGAAGATCCGGCAGGCGGAACTGGTCGATACCGAAGCGGAGTTCCGCAAGTACAGCCCGGGCTTCTTCACCCGACTCGCGGGTTCACTACGCGTCGGCTGGTTCGGCGGACTCGATGTGTTCCTCGCGCTGATCAAGCTGTGGCCGTTGTGGCTGGTTGTTGCGCTCTTCGTGATCGTGCTGCGCGCCTTCAGGAAGAAACCACCTTCGGCGACTTGAGGTCCGCAAGCGGGATGATCGGTGCCGCGCCTGCATCGATCAGAGCCTCGCGTCGCCCCAGAAGATCGCCCACGCGGCGAAGTCGTCGCTGATCCGCACGAACCGATGCGGCACGCGCGCCGGCACGAACAACGTGTCGCCCAATGCGCAATCGTGTTCGACGCCATCGATGTCCAGGATCGCGCTGCCGGCGACCACGACGTACTGCTCGTCCTGCGCGTGCGGCGTCTGCCGGTCGACGCCGCGCGGCGCGAACAGCTCCAGGGTGAGCCCGCCATGTGCGAAGGCCTTGATGTCGAACACGCCATCCGGCCATTTCGCGGTTGCCGGTAGCGGCAGGCGCGCGAGCAGGTCATGCAGTCGAACTTGCGTCGGGCCGGTCATGGCGCAGGCTCTCCCGAGGATTCGGCCAGGTGCAGCGCGCGCGCCCGCGGCGCGAGCAGCATCCAGCAATAAACCGGAACGTACGTGGCCAGCAGGGCGATCCACCAATAGCTGACCGCAAAATGGGACACGTTGACGAGTGCGGGCAGGTACGACGGTGGGTGGGCCAGGTGAAGCCTCTGCACCGACTCGACATACGCGACGAGGGAGTCGATCGCGGCTGCGACCCACAGCAGGACGGGAACGAACAGCCAGAGGCTGATCCACATGAGTTGCAGGTCGAGCGCCGCCAGCGTGCGGGCGCGCGCCAGGAGTCCCGGCGAGCGGAAACCCGCATCGAGTTGCGTCCATTTCCACCGGTGCTTCCAGGACGGCAGGACGGATGCGGTCAGCACCAGTCCGAGGATCCAGATGAGCAGCGCGATCAGGGGGCCCAGCAACCAGGACACAGCCTTTGGAGCCACCAGTGACGGGATCATGCTCGATGCGATGGCGATGGCGATGCCATACCAGGCCGCGAACGCGGCGATCGACAACACGATCGTCGGCAGTCCGGGCCATCGCGGGAGCCAGAAATGCGGTGGACGATCGCGGGCGATGACATCGTCGCGCAGGAAGATGAAGGGCAATGCGAGGAGATAGCCGTAAACGATCACGGCGCTGAGGTCTCCGACCCAGCTGCCTGTTCCCAACCACTCGATCAGTCCGATCAGGATGGCTACGCCGCATGACCATGCGATCAGGCAGGGAATCGTCCGCAGGCTCCAGCGCAGCGCGCGCGTCGCATCCCCCCGCCGGTCCAGCAGCATCACCAGCACGATGGTGACGAGTGCACCCAGCGCGGCAAACAGCAAGCCTTCCGCAAACCATGGCGCCGCCAGTGTTTGCGGTGCCTTCTGCAGATGGAAGATCCCGGTGTACAGGCTGAGGACGAACCTGCCGCCTTGTTCGGCCGGTCGATGGTCCCCGAGCATGGCCAGCAGGAACGGCCCGGCCAACGAGAACGCGGCCCAGGCCACACTGAGCGCGAGCAGCAGTAACGTGTACCGCAGGCGCGTCTTCACCAGGAAGGAACCCCCAGGGTCATCCCGGCAACCGCGGCACGCCGTGCTGGTCGCGTTCCTCGATCACCGAGGCGTCGAAGATCCGTTCGCGCAGGCTGCGGCCGGGCATCGGCTCGGTCGCTTCACCGCGGCCCGAACGCAGCGCATTGGCATAGCACAGCCGCGCGCTCGCATCGTCCCTCTGGGTGGCGTACACGTTGCCGAGTTCTTCCCATGCATCCGCGCCGGCGCCCTGCGCGATCGCACGATGCAGGTAATCCTCGGCCTTGCCCCATTGCTGCAATTCGCCGCTGAGGCGGCCGAGGGTGACGGCGAGCGCGGGGCTGTCGGTATGTCCGCGCAGCCAGCCCTCGGCGACCAGCAGCCGTGAGGTCGGCTGCGTCGCCGCGATGCGTCCGCGCGGAATGCGGCTGTATTGCAGCGCGAGCGTTTCGCTCCACTGATTCTTCAGCGCGGTATCGATCGCGGCCGCAGCGGCGTCTTCCATGCCCATTTCGACCGCGCGCTGCGCATACGCTCCGACCACATCGCTGCGCGCGCGCAGCGGCGCGAACAGGCGGTCCCAGCGATCGGCGAGCGCATTGGCGTCGTCGGATTCGCGCAGCGATTGCGCGGCGAGATCGGCTTCCAGCGCTGCGTGCGCGGACGGCGACAGCGATTGCGCATTCTTGAGCGCGCCGAGCGTGCCGTAGGCTTCGCCGGCGCGCCGGCTCGCGATCAGCGCGCGCGTGCGCAACAACAGGGCGCGCGGCGATGGCGGCGATTTCAGCGCGGCCGCATCGAGCAGCGCGATCGCATCCTGGGCATGGCCAGCGGCGAGCAGGGCATCAGCGCGGGTCACCGCGATCGCCGCATCGCCCTCTTCGCGACCGGCTGCCTGCAGGTGTTGTTCGACCGCCGCCGCATCGCCGCGAGCCAGTGCGGCGTGCGCTGCGCCAAGCCGCGCGGGCAGGCGCATGGCCTCGTCATCGGCGGCCAGCGCGAGCAGTTTCTCAGCGCGCGTCCAGCGGCCCTCGTGCAGCGCGAGCAGGCCGCCGGCCATGCGTACCCGCGCCTGCTTGCGCCGGCGACGGTCCCACAACCGGAACGGCAGCCGCAGCAGCCACAACGCGAACAACAGCACGAGCAGGGCGGCGAACAGCAGCGCCAGCGCGCCGGTCACGGTCATGCTGTAGACCATGCCGCCGGTCGTCACGACCACCAGGCCCTGGTCGGCTGCATACCACTGCCACAACAGCGCGCCGACGACGGCAAGCGCGAGGCACAGCAGCAACTGGCGGAACGGTGTCATGGGCGTCTGGTCGGTGTCGTTGGCGCGGGCGTGGTCGAAACCGGCGGCGGTGCAGGCATCGTTGGCGCGGCCGTGGGCGGAGTGTCCGCAGCGGGGTCCGGTTGCGCCTGGCGCAGGCGATGCAGTTCATCGAGCGTTCCGCCCAGCGTGGGCAGGTCGATCTTCAGCGGGGCGTGCTGCAGGTCCGCGAGTTGCCGGCGCTGCTGGGCGACTGTTGCTGGTGAATACAGCCGCGGCAGCCAGCTGTCGATGCGCGCAAGCGCGGCGCGGAAGCCGACTGCGTCGCGCCGTTCCAGCGCCAGCCGCGACAGCGTGAGTTCGAGCCGCAGGGCGGTCAGCCCGGCTTCGCGGGTGGCCGGATCGAGCAGCTCCTGCGCCTGCGCGCGGCGCACCTCGACCATGCTGCCGACGACCCGGTCGAACACCGATGCGTGGGCGACCGGCGTCGGCGCAGCCACGTGCGGTTGCGCATCCAGGGTGGCTTCGAATGCGTCCAGCGCGCCCGCCATGCTCGCGCGCGGATCCGGCGGCAACGCGCGCAGCGCGGCGGCTTCCTGCGCAAGCGACTGGCGCAGGTTCAGCGCGGCCGGATCGGTGGAGCCGGCGAGGGTGGCATCGGCAAGCGCATACGCATGCAGCGCGCTGGCGACGTCGGACGACAATTCCAGTTGCTGCTGGCCGATGGTCAGCAGCAACTCGGCCTCGTCGAGCCGCAGCGCCTGCTCACCCTGCGCGCGCGGACTTGCGATGCGCGCGACCGATTGTTCGAGCAGCGCCGCGCGTTCGCCGACACCGAGCACTTCGTCGCGCAACAGCTGGCTTGCCGACGTGGCGTCGCTCATGCGTTGCGCAAGCGCATGCTGCTCGCGGCGCAGCGCGCTGACCGCGGCGGGAAGGTCGACGGCCGCCGTATCGTCGGATGCCGCCGCGACCGCCGGCGACTGCATGTTCGCGATCCACCACGCGCGCAATTTCCAGCCGCCGAACGCCATCACCGCGAGGACGAGCAGCCACAGCAGCGCCAGTCCGCGCATGCGGCCGCGCCGCGGCGGTGCGCCGGCGGATGGAACGGAAGGATCGTTGCTGGCCATGGAATGTGTGCGTTGCGTGGGCGTTCTGACCGGATGCTACCGGAAGCCTTGCTGGCTGGCATGCATGCGCAGCGCATCGAGCAGGGCGTGCGGCGTCGGCGCATCGGCGCGGATCACGGCGCGGAAGCCGGCATCGCGCGCGATGGCGTCCAGCCGTGCACTGCTGGCCACCGCGACGCAACCCAGCAGTTTTGCGCGCGCCGCAGCGGGCAACGCGGCGAGCACATTGCGCAGCGCTTCCGCGCTGGTGACGCAAACCGCCCCGTGGCCGCGCACATCCAGCAGGCGCCGTGCATGCGTTCGGTCGATGCGTGCAGGCGAACGCGCATAGACCTCGGCAATCGCGAGCGTCGCGCCATGCTCGCGCAATTGCCCAGCGAGGAGGCCGCGGCCGTCCGGAGCGGTAACCAGCCCGATCCTTGCGCCAGCCAACGATCCGAGTTCGGGCAGGGCGAGCAGGCTTTCGCTGGTCGCCTGCGGCGGAACCAGCGCGTCGGCGATGCCGGCCCGGCACAGCGCAGCCCCGGTCGCCTCGCCGAGCGCGAAGGTCCGTCGCTTCCGCGCAGTTCGGGCATCCGCCGCGAGCATGCGCAGGCGTATGGCGAAACGCACCGCCGCGGGGCTGGTGAAGATCACTCGCGGGCAGTGCAATGCGTCGTCCAATGCGGTGCGAGTCGGCGTATCCTCACGCGCCGTCAACCGCATCCCGGGCAGGCTCAGGCCGTCAGCTCCCAGCGCTTCGGCGACGCGCAACAGACGACGGTGCTGGCCGACCGGCCGCAGCGACACGACGTACCAACCCGACAACGGCGGAGAAGACAGTGACATTGACGTCAGCGGCATCGGAGCAGCTTCGCACACCACAACCAGACGCCGCCATGCCGACGCCGACCGCGGCCACGCCCGAAAGGATCAAGGCTGCGCTGGCGCAACTGAACGCGCATTGCCGGAAGATGCCGCCGGTCGCCGCGCTCGGTGCGCGGCCGCTCGGCTACGACGGCAACGCACTGCGCTTCGGCGCGCCGCTGGCGGCGAACGTGAACGACAAGGGCTGCGCTTTCGGCGGCAGCCTGAGCGGGCTGATGACGCTGGCCGCCTGGGGCTGGGTCACGCTGCGGCTGCAGCTCGACGGTCTGGATGCCGAGGTCTACGTAGCCGACAGCCAGGTGAAATACCTGTCGCCGCTGTACGAGGACTTGGTTGCCGAGGCGATGCCGGCGGCCGGCGAGGAGTGGAGCCAGTTCGTCGAGACCCTGCAGCGCTACGGCAAGGCACGGATCGCGATGCAGGCGCGGGTGCCGATGGCGGCCGGCGGCGAAGCGACGGTGCTCAGCGGCCGCTTCGTCGCGATGCGCCCGATGCGCTAATCTTGTCGCCTGCAACGACCGCGACGGAGTCCAGCCCATGCCCAAGACCATGCTGCGCCATCTGTTCCCATGCTTCGCCACGGCAATGCTGGTGTTGCTGCCCACGGCCTGCGATGTGGTGAAGCCGACCGCGGCGCGTGCCCAGCAGATCACCCTGTACGATTTCAACAGCGCGATGCGCTGGGGCGATTTCGACAAGGCCTACGACTTCGTCGATCCGGACGCGAAGAAGAAGCATCCGCTGTCCGACGTCGATCGTTCGCGCTTCAAGCAGGTCGAAGTCTCGGGTTACACCGTGATCTCGCGGACGGACGGCGAGGGCGTCATCGACCAGCAGATCGAGCTCGGGCTGGTCAATCGCCATACCCAGCACACGCGCAGCATGGTCTACCACGAGCACTGGCGCTGGGACGACACCCTGAAAAAATGGTGGCTGACCACCGGCTTGCCGGACATCTCGCCGCAAATGTCGGTGGAGTAGCGTCCGGGTCGGCGCGGATTGTCGCGGCGGAGCGCTTATAATCGCGGCCCCACCGTCGCAGCCGGATTGCCGTGCCTCTCGATCAATTGCGCCCGTTCGTAGAAAACCACCTCCTCCTGTGCGTGGCCATGGTGGGCGTCACCATCGCGCTGATCGTCAACGAACTGTCGCGCTTCACCCGTGGCTATCGCGCGATCGGCCCGGCCCAGCTCACCACCCTGATCAACCGCGAAAACGCGCTGGTGGTGGACGTCAGCGCGCCACCCGACTTCGAGAAAGGCCACGTTGTCGGTTCGCGCAACGTCGCGATGAGCCAGTTCGACCCCGAGAACAAGCAACTCGTGAAAGTCCGCGACATGCCGGTCGCGCTGGTCTGCCGCAACGGCACGAGTTCCGCGCTCGCCGCCAAGCGCCTGGTCAAGGCCGGTTTCAAGCAGGTCTACTGGCTCGATGGCGGCGTCGCCGCATGGCAATCGGCCGACCTGCCGATCGCACGCGGGCGAGGCGGATAGCGCCGAGGCACAGCCTCGGTCCGCCGAGCGACCGTACACGGATGTGCGGGCCGGAGTAAAACACCAGGGATGCCTTCTTGCGCAATCATCAATTGAGATTTGGCCGCATTCGCCGCGCGTGAGATAATTCGCGATTCCACCCGCTGCAACCCGATCAAGCAACCCCCTTTCCCCGGAGTCTGATTCCATGGCAGATGAAGCCACCAACGGCGCCGCTGGCACCGAAGCAACGCCCGCGCAGTTCAACGTGCAGAAGATCTACCTGAAGAACGTCTCGTTCGAAGCGCCCAATGCGCCGGCGGTCTTCCAGGAAACGGCGATGCCGCAGCTCCAGCTCAACCTCAACCAGAAGGTCGCGCGGTTCGAGGACAACGTGTACGAGGTCGTGTTGACCATCACCCTGACCTGCACGATCAACGAGAAGACCGCATACCTCGCCGAAGTCGAGCAGGCCGGCGTGTTCGGCCTGGCCGGTTTCGACGATACGGGCCTCGACATGATGCTCGGCGCGCATTGCCCGAACGTGCTGTTCCCGTACGCACGCCAGGCGCTCGGCGACCTGATCGCGCATGGCGGTTTCCCGCCCTTCCTGCTGCAGCCGCTGAACTTCGACGCGATCTACGCCGACCAGTTGCGTCGCCGCATGGAGACGGGCGAGTCCGCGCAGCAGCAGCCAGCGATCGGCAACGCCTGAAGCGCATGACGGCCGTGCCGCCACGGCTGGCCGTCATCGGCGCGGGTTCGTGGGGGACGGCGCTGGCCGCGCTCGCGGTCCGCAACCGCGTGCCCACGATCCTGTGGGGACGCGATGCGGAGCAGGCCGCGTCGATCGACCGCGAGCATCGCAACCCGCGTTACCTGCCCGGCGTCGCGCTCCCTGACGGGCTGCGCGCGACCTCCGACCTGCGGGCCGCGCTCGCCGATGCCGAACTCGTCCTGGTCGTCGTCCCCAGTCATGCATTCACCGCGACCTTGCAGGCGCTGGCCCCGTTCCGACCCGCGCACGCCGGTGTCGCGTGGGCGACCAAGGGTTTCGAGCCGGGTTCCGGCCGTTTCCTGCATGAGGTCGCCGGCGAAGTGCTCGGCGACGAGGTGCCGCTGGCGATCGTCACCGGCCCATCGTTCGCGCGCGAAGTCGCACAGGGCCTGCCGACCGCCGTCACCGTGCATTCCGAACGCCCCGCATTCGCCCAGCTCGTGGCCGACACCCTGCACGGCCCGACCTTCCGCGCCTACACCGGCAACGACGTCCAGGGTGCAGAGCTCGGCGGAGCGATGAAGAACGTCCTCGCGGTCGCGACCGGCGTGGCCGACGGCATGGACCTGGGCCTCAACGCGCGCGCCGGCCTGATCACGCGCGGGCTCAACGAGATGTTGCGCCTCAACGCCGCGCTCGGCGGCCGCCCGGAAACCCTGATGGGCCTGGCCGGCCTGGGCGACCTCGTGTTGACCTGCACCGGCGACCTGTCGCGCAACCGCCGGCTCGGACTTGCGCTCGGGCGCGGGCAATCGCTGCGGGATGCGGTCGCCGAAATAGGCCAGGTCGTTGAATCGGTGGACACCGCCGACGAGGTGATGCGCCTTGCGAACCGGCTCGGCGTCGAACTGCCGATCTCCGCGCTGGTGCAACGCGTGCTGCACGAGGAGATCACGCCGGCCGATGGGCTGCGCCAGTTGCTGGCGCGGCAGCAGAAGCCGGAATACAGCGGGGGTGGGCTATGAAAAGTCGGGTATGTGCGTCGATCGCGGCGATGCTGGTTTGCGGGCTGGCATCGTGTGCCGGCGTGAAGACCGGGATGGCGTGCGCCCCCGAGGATGCGGTGGATATCCGTTATGCCGGCACCGCAACGATCCGCACTGGCAACGCCGACATTCCATACGGGAAGTTCCACCTGGTGAATCGCTCGGGGCGGAAAGTGGAATTTTCGCTTGCCCGCAAGCAGCCTGTTTTCGTCGTCCATTGGGCTTCGGCCCGGATCGAGCGGCATGACCCCGACGCCGGCTGGGTATGGAATGCGCCTAACCTGGAGGAATTTTCGGCGCCGCTGGATCAGCTTTCCATCGGCCCCGGCGACCAGGCGGATCTCCATGTGGACGATGGGATCTTCAATGCATCGAACCATGCCACCGGCGCCACGTATCGCCTGAGAGTCATGGACGCGCGCTGCGAATACCACTCGATGCCCTTCGAACTCGCTGCTCCGAAACAATGAATTGTCGCGGGCATCGGCAATGAAAAAGCCCGGCCGAAGCCGGGCTTTTGTTTCCGCGGAAGGGATTCGCGAATCAGCCAGCAATCAGAAGCTGAAACGCGGCCCGATGAAATACTCGGTGATGTCCTTCGAGAACTTGGCCTCGCCGACCAGGCCCCAGCCCTTGCCGAACTTCACCTGTGCGCCGAGCTTGCCGTACAGCTCGCCGTTGATGTTGTGACCGTCCTCGTACCCGGCCAGCGCCCAGCCCTCGAACTTCGGGGCGAGCTCGCTGCGTACGCCCACTTCGCCGCTGTAGGTCTTGATGTCGCCGCTGAAGCCGTTGATGTTCAGGCGGCGGTACTCGACGTTCGCGACGAGGTCGGTGGTCGCGTTGACGGACTTGTGGAAACCGCCGCCGATGTTCCAGTCGTCGAAGCTGACATTGGAATGGTCGAAGTCCTGGCGCGCCCAGCCGCCGAACAGCTGGAAATTCGGCCCGACTGCAAACGAAGCCTTGCCGCCCCAGCCGCTCGCATTCGGGGCCGCGTCGATATTGGTGGCCTGGTAGCCGGCCTGCAGGTAGTTGTAGCTCAGATCGCTCGCCGTTGCGTCGCTCGCGTGTGCGGCCAGGGGCAGGGCGGCGGTGACCAGAACGGCCAGAAGGATGCGCTTCATGTGATACCTCTAGTTATTGGTTTAACCGCTTGATGCGGCAGGGCGAAGCTAGGCCATTGCGACTTAGCAACCCTTAAACCGGGGTGTCTGCCTGAAGGAACTTATGCGCCGTCGCTCGTACCGGCGCCTGTGAAGCCCGATTGCCGCCATGCCTCGAACACAGTGATCGCGACTGCATTGGACAGGTTCAGGCTGCGGTTCTGTGGTCTCATCGGCAGGCGAAGCCGTTGTGATTCAGGGACTTGCGCAAGCACGTCGGGCGGCAGGCCGCGGGTTTCCGGACCGAACAGGAAGGCATCGCCGGCGGCATAGCGGGGGGCGTCGTAGCGCATTGTTCCGCGCGTGGATAGTGCGAACAGTCGGGTGGGACCGATCGCCGCAAGGCAGGCATTCAGGTCGGCATGCACCCGCAGGCTCGCGAACTCGTGGTAGTCCAGCCCGGCGCGGCGCATCCGGGCGTCGTCGAGCGCGAACCCGAGCGGCTCGATCAGGTGCAGGCTGGCGCCGCTGTTGGCGCAGAGCCGAATGACGTTGCCGGTATTGGGTGGGATTTCCGGCTCGAACAGGAGGACATGGAACATCCGACGATTATGCCGGGCAAGTGTTCGTCGAAGGCGTCGGCATCGTCCGAAAGCGCAGCCGGCGCGTCGGGATCGAGAACGAGCCGCCCGATCCGGAATTCGCAGGGCGATCCGGCTTCGCAGGCAACGGATGGCAGGCTGACCCCTGCATCGCAGTTGGTCACCGCGCTGGCGGGCGCGTGCGGCATGAAACCCAGTACAGCGAAGACCAGCAGCATGGCCAGGCCGGCAACGCCGCGAGTGAGTTGGGTGGACAGTGACATGGCCATGCTCCGTGTGGGCATGCATCCACATCAGCAGGAACCATGCCAGCCATAAAAACAATTCATATCAACGAGTTGGAGTTTCGGCATGTGTCCAATGGCGGACATGCCTGTCCGCGATCGGACAAGCCGGCTGCGGTCCTACCAAGGCATTGGATGACGCTGATAATCGATGAAAATGCCACTATCTTCAGGTTTCAGGTCGGCTATGGCACTCAAGATGCCTGCGACGGATGTCGCCGGCGACAACGGTGCCTCGGAGCCGCCCATATCGGTCTGGACCCAACCCGGATGGAACGCGATCACGCGCACGCCGCTGTCCTTCAGGCCATGCCCGAGCAGCACCGTCGCCATGTTCAGCGCCGCCTTGCTGATCGCATAGGTCGGCGTATAGAAACTGTTGGTGCGGGTGATCGAACCGAGTTGCGACGAGATGTTCGCCACCACCGGCGCATCGCCCGTCGCCAGCAGCGGAGCGAGTGCCTGGGTGAGCAGGAAGGGCCCGACGGTGTTGGTCTGCAGGCTCGAGGTCAGCGCATCCGCGGCAACCGCGCCGAAACGCTCGCCGGACACCAGCTTTCCTGCATTGTTGAGCAGCAGGTCGAGTCCGTCGAACAGCCGCCCGGCTTCCTGCGCGAACGCGGTGAACGCGCCCGGATCGGCCACGTCGAGCTCGCGCACATGCAGGCGGTCCGGATGGGTTTCCGCCAGCGCGTTGAGCGCTTCGGCCTGGCTGGGATCGCGGCAGGCGGCGATGACGCGATCGCCGCGTGCGATCAACTGGCGGGTGAACTCCAGGCCCAGGCCGCGATTGGCTCCGGTAACGATGATGCGACGCATGCGCTGCTCCAGGGCGGATGAAACCGGAGTCTAGAACAGGTCCGCACTTGTGCTGTGCCGTACGGCGATTCTGCGGCTACCATGCGCGTTCGCCGGAGCCAGCGCGGCGGCCGGCCATCTTCCATTCTTCCAGGGGTTCCAATGACGTTTCCAACCCGTCGGCTGCGCGCCGGCCTGCTTGCCTTCAGCCTGTCCGCCGCGCTTGCGCAATCCGCGCTCGCCGCCAGCGTCGACATCCCGTACACCGAATTCACCCTGCCGAACGGCCTGCGCGTGATCGTGCACGAGGACCACAAGGCGCCGATCGTAGCGGTCAACCTCTGGTATCACGTCGGCTCGAAGGACGAGAAGCCCGGCAAGACCGGCTTCGCCCACCTGTACGAACACCTGATGTTCGAGGGTTCGGAAAACCACAAGGGCAAGTATTTCGACCCGTTCGAGAAGGTCGGCGCGACCGACCAGAACGGCACCACCAACGACGATCGCACCAACTTTTTCGAGAACGTGCCGACCACCGCGCTGGACATGGCGTTGTGGATGGAATCCGACCGCATGGGCCACCTGCTCGGCGGCGTTGACCAGGCGACCCTCGACCAGCAGCGCGGCGTTGTCCAGAACGAGAAGCGCGGCGACGAGAACCAGCCTTACGGGCGGGTCGACGATGCGATGCAGGCGGCGATGTATCCGCTCGCGCATCCCTACCACCACACCACGCTCGGCTCGATGGCGGACCTGTCCAACGCCTCGCTCGACGACGTGAAGACCTGGTTCCGCACCTGGTACGGCCCGAACAACGCGGTCCTCGTGCTCGCCGGCGACATCGACGCGGCGACCGCGAAAGCGAAGGTGGCGCGCTATTTCGGCGACATTCCGGCCTCGCCGACGAATCCGATGCCGAAGGCCTGGGTCGCGCCGCGCGACAAGTCCACGCGTGGCACGATGAGCGACCGCGTCGCCCAGGTGCGCATCTACCGCGAGTGGAACGTGGCCGAGTTCGGCAATCCCGAGCTCGATCGCTTGCAGTTGTTCGCATTCGTGCTCGGTGGCGCGAAGTCCTCGCGGCTGGATACGCGCCTGGTGCATCACGACAAGCTCGTCGACCACGTCAGCGCTTCGGCATCCCCGGGCGAACTCGGCAGCTCGTTCTACATCACCGCCGACGTCAAGCAGGGCGTCGATCCGGCCAAGGTCGAAGCGATCATCGACGAGGAGTTGAAGAAGTTGCTGGAGGGCGGCCCCACCGCCGCCGAAACCGCACGTGCGCGCACCGTGTTCAAGGCCGGCTTCATCCGCGGCATCGAGCGTATCGGCGGCTTCGGCGGCAAGGCCGACGCGCTGGCCGAATGCGCGGTTTATACCGGCAACCCGGCCTGCTTCCGCGACAGCTTGAAGGTCCTCGACGGGGCGACGCCGGCGAACCTGAAGGCCGCCGCGAACCGCTGGCTCGCGAAGGGCGATTACACCCTGGTCGTCTCGCCGGGCGAATTGCCGCCGACGGTCGCGGACGCATCCACCGCGAACGAGCCGTATGCAACCCGGGACAGCAAGATCCCCGCGATCGATCCGAAATTCACGATCACCAAGTCCGACGTCGACCGCGCCAAGGGCGTGCCCGCCGTCAGCAGTTTCCCCGACCTGAAATTTCCGACCCTGCAGCGCGCGACGTTGTCGAACGGCATCAAGGTCGTGCTCGGTGAGCGCCACGAGATCCCGGTCGTGCAGATGAACATGGAATTCGTCAGCGGCTACGCGGCCGACGATGGCCGCAAGCTCGGTACCTCGAGCTTCACGATGGGCATGCTGGACAAGGGCGCAGGGAAGTACGACACGCTTGAAATCGGCGACCGCGAGGAATCGCTCGGCGCAGCCATCAGCACCGGCGCGAGCCTCGACGGCGACACCGCCTACCTGTCGGCGCTGAAGGACAACCTCGATTCCTCGCTCGCGCTGTTTGCCGACGTGGTCCGCCGCCCGACCTTCGCCCCGAGCGAAATCGAACGCGTGCGCCAGACCTGGCTCGCCGGCATCAAACAGGAGAAGACCGAGCCCGCCGGTGTCGCACTGCGCCTGCTGCCGCCGCTGATGTACGGCGCCGGCCATCCCTATGGCGTCCCGTTCTCGGGAACCGGTACCGAGGAATCGATCCGTTCGCTGACCCGCGACGACCTGCTCGCGTTCCATCACCAGTGGCTGCGGCCCGACAACGCCACCGTGTCGGTGGTCGGCGACACCACGCTTGCAGAAATCGTGCCGCTGCTGGAAAAGCACTTCGGCGACTGGAAAGCGCCTGCAGAGCCGTTGCCGACCATCGCGGTCACGCCCGTCCCATTGCCTGCCAAGCCGCGCGTGTACCTCGTCGACCAGCCGGGCTCGAACCAGGCGAACATCCTGGTCGGCCAGGTCGTACCCTCGACGGTGGATCCGCACGCGGTCGAGTTCAACATCGCCAACGACGTCCTCGGCGGCGAGTTCTCGTCGCGCCTGAACGCGAACCTGCGCGAGGACAAGCATTGGGCCTACGGGTCCTACAGCTTCACCGAGCGTGCGAAAGGCCAGCGTCTGTGGATCGGCTCGGCGGCGGTACAGATCGACAAGACCCGCGAATCGGCGCTGGAAATGCAGCGCGAGATCAGCGAGTTCGCGAGCGGCAAGGCGCCGATCACCGACGCCGAGATCGCGCACTCCAAGGCGAACACCGTGCGCAGCATGCCGGGCGACTACGAGACCGGCAACGCCGTGCTGGATTCGATCGGCAACATCGTGCGCTACCACCGGCCGGACGATTACATCCAGACCTTCAAGGCGAAGATCGACGCGATGACCGATGCCTCGATCCACGCGGCCGCGGCGAACCTGGTCCCGGCAGGCATGACCTGGATCGTGGTCGGCGACTTGTCGAAGATCGAAGCGCCGGTGCGCGCACTGAACATCGGTGAAGTCAGCGTGGTCGATGCGGACGGCAAGCCGGTCGCGGCAAAGCCGGCTGCGCCGCCGGCGAAGCAGTAGCCGGAACGCGCTCCCTTTCGCGCAGCGGAGGCAGCTCTGCGGGGAAGACTGCGCACGCCGGAGCTTGCGCGAACAGGGAAGCTGGCCCGAAGGGCGAGCGCCAAGGATGGCGCGAGTCGGGTCCGGGAGGGCCGGCAGGCCGTTTGATTCGATTCACGCGCAAAGGGCCACAATCCGGAGCGTTCCCGCATTCACTACGGAGTTGCCCATGCGCCAGTTGCCCTTGCTCATCGTCGCGATCACGCTGCTTGCCGGCTGCACCTGGGTAAAGATGGATGAGGGCGCGGCACGGATCCGGGTGCTGCCGATCGGCAAGGACGTCGCATCGTGCCGGCGCCTCGGCGAGGTCGAGGTATCGGTCAAGGACCGGGTCGGTCCTTACGAGCGCAACAGCGTCAAGGTGCGCGACGAGCTCGAAACCCTCGCCCGCAACGAGGCCCTGACCATGCACGCCGACACCGTCCAGCCCGAGGCCGAGCCTGCGGATGGACGCCAGCGCTGGGTCGCGTTCCGCTGCCACGACGTGACGCGATAAGACTGGCTGTGCGGAAACCTGAACGCCGCCGGGGGGTCCTGACCGCCAAGTGCAGCTGGAACGGCTAGATGGGTTGAAAGTTGCGGCTCGCGCCCGAACCTAGTAGCGTTGCCCGGTTACGCTTGCAGGCCTTGCCCATGCTTTTTGAACACGTTTGCATCGCTGGTCTGGCGCACATCGATGCGCCCGAGCGACTCAGCTCGGACGCCATCAATCTCCGCCTGCGGCCGACGATGGATCGTCTGGGCATCAAGACGGATGTGCTCGGGGAAGTCGCCGGCATCCATGCGCGCCGCATGTGGGCGGGGGGCATCGAGTCCTCCGATGTCGCCACGGAGGCCGCCGAAAAGGCGCTGACCGACTCCGGCGTGCCGCGCGAGAAGATCGGCCTGCTGGTCAATACCTCGGTCAGCCGCGATTATCTCGAGCCATCCACCGCCAGCATTGTTTCCGGCAACCTGGGGCTTGGCGATACCTGCCAGAACTTCGATATATCCAACGCCTGCCTCGCGTTCCTCAGCGGCATGGACATCGCCGGGCGGATGATCGAGCGCGGCGAAATCGATTACGCGCTGGTCGTCGATGGCGAAACCGCAAACCTGGTGTACGAAAAAACCCTCGCCCGCCTGTGCGCGCCCGATGTCACCGAGGAGCAGTTCCGCAACGAACTCGCCTCGCTCACGCTGGGCTGCGGTGCGGCCGCGATGGTGCTCTCGCGGCGGGAACTCACGCCCGACGCGCCCCGTTACAAGGGCGGCGTCACCCGCGCGGCGACCGAGTGGAACAAGTTGTGCCGTGGCAACCTCGACCGCATGGTCACCGACACCAAGACCCTGCTGATCGAAGGCCTGAAGCTCGCGCAGAAAACCTTCGTCGCCGCCAAGCTCGCGCTTGGCTGGGTGGTCGAGGAACTCGACGAATTCGTGATCCACCAGGTCAGCCAGGTGCATACGCAGGCCCTGATCAAGGCGTTCGGCATCGACCCGCAAAAGGTACTCACGATCTTCGCCGAGCACGGCAACATCGGCCCGGCTTCGGTGCCGATCGTGTTGAGCAAGCTGCGCGACCTCGGCCGCCTGAAGAAAGGCGACCGCGTCGCCCTGCTCGGCATCGGCTCGGGCCTGAACTGCTCAATGGCTGAAGTGGTCTGGTAACGCGATCGAAGTGGGGCGTCGTGATTCCCAGCGCCTTGCCAAGTGCGGACGGTGACTGTCATGGCAAGCAAAACCCGCAAATCTAGACAGATCGCCAGAATGTGCATATAAAATCATAAAAAATATACACACGCTGCAAACGGGGGGCCGCGATGACCATCCAGCCGCTGTCCGCCCTCGACCCGAAGAGGTTTGAAACGCCGGCTATCCTCAAGCGACTGGGAGCGGCCAGCCGGAATCTGGCCGAACTCAAGGGCGTGGCCGCGAGCATTCCGAATCAGAGCATCCTGATCAATACGTTGAGCTTGCAGGAAGCGAAGGACAGCTCGGCGATCGAGAACATCGTCACAACCCATGACGAACTGTACCGTGATGACGATTCGGGCGAGGCTGGCGTCAGTGTTGCAACCAAGGAAGTGCTTCGCTATCGGCAGGCGTTGCGAGCGGGATTCCAGCGAGTGCGCGAGCACGGCCTGTTGACGCTGAATACCATTCTCGGCATTCAGGCTGAGCTCGAGTGCAACCACGCAGGCCTGCGCAAGCTGCCAGGTACCATACTGAAGGACGGCGCAGGGAATACTGTGTACTCCCCGCCGCAGGATGCGACCCAGGTGGCGGCGCTGATGTCCGACCTGGAGCGGTTCATCCACGATGAGCCCACGTTCGACGCCGATCCGCTCATCAAGATGGCGTTGATCCATCACCAATTCGAAAGCATCCATCCGTTCTACGACGGCAACGGCCGGGCCGGGCGAATCCTCAACGTCCTCTTTCTGGTCAAGGAAAAGCTGCTGGACATTCCGGTGCTCTATCTGAGCCGGCATATCGTCCGGACCAAGTCGGACTATTACCGGCTGCTGCAGTCCGTCCGCGTGGACGACGCGTGGGAGGAGTGGGTGGTCTACATGCTGACCGCGGTCGAACGCACCGCCCGCGAAACCATCGACACAATCCATGCGATCCGCGAGCTGCTGATGGATACCAAGCAGAGGATCCGTGCGGGCTACCGGTTCTACAGCCAAGACCTGATCAACAACTTGTTCAGCCATCCCTACACCAAGATCGAATTCATCCAGCGCGACCTGAAGGTGTCGCGGATCACGGCCACCAAGTACCTTGATGCGCTCGTGACCGGCGGCTTTCTCGACAAGCGCAGAATCGGACGGAGCAACTACTACATCAACGTGCCGCTCTATAGGCTGCTGACGCGGGCCGAGGCGCCCGAATCCGTCGTGAGCGGATGATGGCGACCGATAGCGGCGATCTTCGCATCGGTCCGAGGGGGGAGCAGAGGCGCGGCATCGCCTGCCAGCCGTATATCGACATCCTCAGCGAAGGCGCGCAGCCGTTGTGAGCGATCGGATGTTCACCCGGCCAGCAGCAACGCGGGCCGACGTGCCCGTATCTGGTCGTGGAAGAAATCGCGGAAGGTGATCACTTCATCCTGCCTTTCATAGACCGCTTCCTTCGACGCCTTCAGCGATTCCGGCACCACCAGCACGATGGCGCTGCGTGCCATTTCCTCGATAGCGGGCGTGGTCTACGACCAGAAACTCGCATGCCAGTGCGGGGAGAGAGTGAGATTCCAGCAACCTCTTGCCTGTGTAAAGCGCCTGATAAGTTCCGGGGATGAACCCCATACGTGTTGGCCCGGAGTGGGGTTGTGCTCTCTAAGGCCAAGCAATTCATGAAAGACGTGGTCGTCTTCCGTAGGCCCGCCGCTGTATTGATAGAGTTCGGCGTAGAGCGCGGGGATGCCGATCTGCTCGGCAATGAAGTAAAGCCCCGAATCGCAGGCGTTCTGGATGAACTGCCGTTCTTGATTTGATATCGATCCTGACAACAAAATAGATCCGAACGCCTTGTAGTTCGCCGCGTCGCGGTACATGTACTCGAAAATCGTGTAATCCAAGCTCGCGGCATCCCCTTTCATGCCAAGTCAGTTCCTTTCCAGCATCGTTTCGCGATGGACTTGCACGAACGCGGCCTCTGGAATGAAGCGTTCGGGGAGTTCAATCTGCTTATCCGCGATTGGATGAAACACGTCGCGCAGGAAATCGTCGCGAGTCTGTTCAAGGACTGGAGACAAGAGAATTCGATGGTCATTAGTCAGCGAGAAAAGGTAATGATCGAATGCCTTGTCGTGGATCGCCGACAAGCACAAGCCATTGCCCGGATGTAATCGAATCGAGGCGTCATCGCGCCACGGGACAATGTGACTTGCGACGAGTAGGCGTGCGTCTGAGACGCCACTGATGCAGCAACGGTTGCGATAGCCGCTCAAGACAGCGCGACGGAAGAAATGCTGTTTCACGCGCAGTTCCACCATCGCCACTCGCGTGTGTCCGGTGAAATCTGCTGGAACGATGTCCTCATCGACATCGGCATCCTGCGCTGGGGGCTTCGCGTGGGCGTTTGCACGCAATGTCGCCAGCATGCGCTCGCATTCGAGCGCGAGTGTTTCCCAGTCCGCATGAAATTCGTCCCAGATGTGGCGATCCATCGACGAGGCGTTCCCTAAGCCAGACACGCCACGTGCCCGCATCGCCGGATCGAGGCTGGCGATGTTGCAGCACTTCATCGCGAGCGCATCGGGCGTCCGATGCAGTAGCGGTGCCAGCGCGATGACATCGGGATTACGTCCATGCAATTTCCCGAATGGCGTCTGGCAATAAAAGTGAAACGCGAGCTTGGTTTGTTCGACAGTCCAGTTTCCCCTCGTGGGAAATGCGTCCTCTCGCAACTCGATTGGCGGCATGCAGTCTTTCCTCGGCAGGCGTTGCACGATGCACTGTGCGACAGCTTCGACCATCGGCACAACTGGCGATTGGGCAAGGAGTTGATAGGCCCGCGTATCGCTCACCGGAATTACGAAATCGTCCGCGAATCCCATCAACCGCGCGCACTCCCGAGGCGTCAGTCTGCGCGGCCGCTTTCTCGCGCCTTGCGACAGCAGGATCTCCGATCCGTCCTTGTAGTAGCGCGCCGACAAGGTGCGGGTGACGCTCTGCGCACTCACCAGCCCGAAGCCGAACCCGTTGCCAGCCGCCTTGTGCTTGGCTGCGTACGCCTGCAGATACGCCCACAGGTTCGGGGTGAGCGTGTAGCGCGCATCCACTTTCGCCTTCGGGCCGGTGGTGTAATGGCCTTCCGGCGACTCGCTGCCGTCCTGCGGATGCAGGATGTCGCCCAGCACCCGGCGCGCTTTCGGTATCCGCACGTCCTGCCAGTCGAAATCGGTGGGCTCCCGGAAGCCGACGATCAGGATGCGCTCGCGGTGCTGCGGCACCCAGTGGCCGCCATCGAGCACCTTGCAGTGGAGGTGGTAGCCCAGCACTTTTTCCAGCACACCGCGGATCACCCGGAAGGTATTGCCCTTGTCGTGGCCGACCAGATTCTTCACGTTCTCCAGCAGGAACGCGGCGGGCCGCTTCTCGGCGATGATCCGCTGCACGTCGAAGTACAGCGTGCCCTGGGTTTCGTCGGCAAATCCGTGCGCGCGCCCCAGCGCGTTCTTCTTGGACACGCCGGCAATACTGAAGGGCTGGCAGGGAAAGCCGGCCAGCAACACATCGTGATCGGGGATGTCCTTGGCCTTCACCGTGGTGATGTCGCCGGCCATGTGATCGATGGCGTCCGGAAAGTTGGCCAGATAGGTCTTCTGCGCATAGGCGTCGTATTCGCTGGTGAACACGCAGCGACCACCCTGCGCCTGAAAGGCGGCTCGCAGCCCGCCGATCCCGGCGAAAAGGTCGATGAAGCGGAATGCGGCATCGCCGGCCGAAGGCCGCTGCTGTTCCTGCGGCAGCAGCAGGCGTTGGCGCAGGGCATCCAGCAGGTAGGGCGGCGGTTCGGTTTCGCGGGCTTCCCAGCGGCGCACGGTGCGCGCGGTGGTCTGCAGCGCGCGGGCGATGTCGGTCTGCGAATGCTGGCGGCGCAGCGCCAGCAGGCAGGGAATCGGGTCTTCGATGGCGGCGGAATCGCCGGGACGGAAAGCGGACAGGGTGTCCGGTTTGCGTCCCAGAATATGAGCCTGCCCTTTTTACGGCAAGATCCTGCGTCCATCGGACAACTTCGGCTCGATGCTTCGATTCTGCTTCAGGCGGCGGTGTCGAATCGACTTCGTGCGCGGTTCTTGCAGCTTCAAGACAGGCTAGGGAGCGATGGCTTGCGTAGAATTGAAACATGAACTCATCACCAGCAACTGCCGAGCAGGCGCGGGTCCTGTCCAAGGGGCCGTTTCCCGACTACCCATTCACCCCGCAACGCTTCGAGGTACGCCCCGGCATCGCGATGTCGTATCTCGACGAAGGCCCTCGCGATGGCGAGGTCGTCGTCATGCTGCACGGCAATCCGTCGTGGAGCTATTACTGGCGGCACCTCGTATCGGGCCTGAGCGACCGTTACCGTTGCATCGTGCCGGACCACATCGGCATGGGTTTGTCCGACAAGCCGTCGGATGCGGTCGGCGTATCGCCGCACTATGACTACACCTTGCAGTCGCGCGTGGACGATCTCGATGCGTTGCTGGCGAAACTCGATGTCGGCGACAACATCACGCTTGCGGTGCACGACTGGGGCGGGATGATCGGTTTTGGCTGGGCGCTGAAACATTCCGCGCGCGTGAAGCGGCTGGTGATCCTCAATACCGGCGCATTCCCACTGCCGACTTCGAAGCCGCTGCCGTGGCGGTTGAAGCTCGGGCGGGAATCGGCGCTCGGCGTCGGATTGATTCGCGGCTTCAACGCATTTGCAGCGGGTGCGGCACGTCAGGGCGTTGAAATGTCGATGCCCGCCGACGTGCGACGCGCCTATCTCGCGCCCTACGACTCATGGGCCAACCGCATTGCGACCTTGCGCTTCGTGCAGGACATTCCGTTGTCGGCCGCCGATCCCGCGTGGGCGCTGGTTGAAGAATCAGGGCGACGCCTGCATGAATACGCCGACCGACCGGCCTTCATCGGCTGGGGCTTGCGCGATTTCGTGTTCGACAAGCATTTCCTAGAGGGATTCACCAGCGCACTGCCGAATGCCGACGTGCATGCGTTCGAGGATGCCGGGCACTACGTGCTGGAAGACAAGCGCGCGGTGCTGGTGCCGGCGATTCGCGCATTCCTCGATGCGCATGCGCTGTGACTCCTCCCCTTGCGCATCGCGCAGGGGGTGATGAGGCGCGCTTGCGAACTGCCGGTGGCAGTTCGCGCGCCGAAGAACGCCCGGCAGGGCCGGAAGGCGGGGAGGGGGTTAAGCTTTGGCCGTGAGTCATGACCAGCACAAGGCACCCCTCCCCAACCATGCTCTGCGCGATGCGCAAGGGAGGGAGCAGAGCGCCTGCAACATCGCAGCGGCCTTGCCGCGCATGGCCGCCGAGCGCGGCGACCAGGTCGCGATGCGTTGTCCGGGAAAGCGCGGTGGCAACGGCTTCGCGAAGTACGACGTGACATTGACCTATGCCGAACTCGACCGTCGCAGCGACGCGATCGCGGCAGGACTGATCCGCATCGGCATCGTGGGTGGCGTGCGCACGGTGTTGATGGTGAAACCGTCGCCCGAATTCTTCCTGCTGATGTTCGCGCTGTTCAAGCTCGGAGCGATCCCGGTGCTGGTCGATCCGGGCATCGACAAGCGCGCGCTGAAGCAATGCCTCGACGAAGCGAAGCCCGATGCATTCATCGGCATTCCGCTCGCGCATGCAGCGCGGAAGGTGCTGGGCTGGGCGAAATCCGCACGCATCAGCGTCATCGTCGGCAAACGCTGGTTCTGGCGTGGCGCGACGCTGGATGAGATCGAATCGTCAGGCGCGAACGCATCGGCCCAGCTTGCCGATACCCAGCCCGATGATGTCGCCGCGATCCTGTTCACATCCGGATCGACCGGCGTCCCGAAGGGCGTGGTCTATCGGCATCGGCATTTCGTCGCGCAGATCGCGATGCTGCGCGACGCGTTCGGCATCGAACCCGGCGGCGTGGACTTGCCGACCTTTCCGCCGTTCGCATTGTTCGATCCGGCGATGGGCCTGACGTCGGTCATACCGGACATGGACCCGACCCGGCCCGCGCAGGCCGATCCGAAAAAACTGCACGATGCGATCGCGCGATTCGGGGTGACGCAACTGTTCGGATCGCCGGCGCTGGTCGATGTGCTCGCGCGCTTCGGCGCGAAATTGCCGACGATCAGACGGGTCACCTCGGCGGGCGCGCCGGTGCCGCCGGACGTCGTCGCAACGATGCGCGCGCTGCTGCCCGACGACGCGCAAATGTGGACGCCGTATGGAGCGACCGAATGCCTGCCGGTCGCGGTGATCGAGGGCCGCGAGTTGCAGTCCACGCGCACGGCGACCGAGCAGGGCGCTGGCACATGCGTGGGCCGCGCGGTGCCGCCGAACCACGTACGCATCATTCGGATCACCGACGATGCCATCGCGGAGTGGTCCGACGCGTTGGCGCTGCCGCAAGGCGCGATCGGTGAAATCACCGTCGCCGGACCGACCGCGACCGACGCGTATTTCAATCGCCCCGATGCGACGCGACTCGCCAAGATCGGCGAGCGGATGCCCGATCGTACCGAGCGCATCGTGCATCGCATGGGCGACCTCGGCTATTTCGATGCCGACGGCCGGCTGTGGTTCTGCGGACGCAAGTCGCATCGCGTCGAGACCGCCCATGGGCCGCTGTACACCGAGCAGGTCGAGCCGGTGTTCAACACCCATCCGGATGTGAAAAGGACGGCCCTCGTCGGTGCCGGCATTCGCGCAAGCCAGACGCCGGTGTTGTGCGTCGAATTGCATGCAGGCATCGGCAACAAACAGCACGCTCGCATCGCCGGGGAATTGCGCCACATCGCCGATGGATTCGTGCATACCGGAAGGATCGCGATATTCCTGTTCCACCCGAAGTTCCCGGTCGATATCCGCCACAACGCGAAGATCGGCCGCGAAAAGCTCGCGGCGTGGGCGGCGAGCCGGACGCCCTTCGCCTCGCTGCGCGAAAGGGAGCGCGTCGACCCATGAAACTCCTGGGGACGGCCGGTGGTGGGCAAACGACGGCGCCAGCGGGAGACCGGTGGACTGTCGCGCCGTTGCGAGCGCCGCGCAGGAATGCACTGCCGGATCGCGGAACCATGGATGGTTCGGAGCCTTGTCAATGAAAATCCTTGTCACCGGCGGTGGTGGATTTCTGGGCCAGGCGATCTGCCGCCTGCTGGTCGCGCGCGGATACGAGGTCGCGAGTTTCAATCGTGGGTTGTATCCGGAACTCGATGCGCTCGGCGTGCGTCAGCTGCGCGGCGATCTTGCCGATGCCGATGCGGTGCGCGCCGCCGCGCGCGGCGTGGATGCGGTCTTCCACAACGCTGCGAAGGCCGGCGCCTGGGGCAGTTACGAAAGTTACCGGCTCGCGAATGTGGTCGGCACCGACAACGTGCTCGCAGCATGCCGCGCGCACGGCATCGGCAAGCTGGTCTACACGTCGACGCCCAGCGTGACCCATCGGGCAAGCCATCCCGTCGAGGGCGGCAACGAGGCCAACACGCCGTATGGCGAGCACTTCAAGGCCGCGTATCCGATCACCAAGACGATCGCCGAAAAGGCCGTGCTCGCGGCGAACGATGCGACGCTCGCGACGGTCGCATTGCGCCCGCGGCTGATCTGGGGGCCGGGCGACAACCAGTTGCTGCCGCGGCTGGTCGAGCGTGCGCGCGCAGGTCGGCTGCGCTTCGTCGGCGACGGCAACAACCTGATCGACAGCACCTTCGTCGACAACGCCGCGCAGGCGCACCTGGATGCGTTCGACCACCTCGTATTCGGCGCCGCATGCGCGGGCAAGCCATATTTCATTTCCAACGGCGATCCGCGCACCGCACGCGAAACCGTGAACGCGCTGCTCGGCGCGGTCGGTGCGCCGCAGGTGCAAGGTGCGATCCCGTTTGGCGTCGCCTACGTCGCGGGCGCGGTCATGGAAGGATTGTGGAAGTTGTTGCCGATGCGCGGCGAGCCGCCGATGACGCGCTTCCTTGCCGAGCAACTCGCGACCACGCACTGGTACGACATCTCCGCGGCGCGCCGCGATTTCGGTTATGTACCCCGGGTGACTTTCGACGAAGGATTGCGACGGCTCGCGCAGGCGTGGGACACGCGAGGTTCAGCCTGAGCGGAACATAGTGCGCCCTGCCAATGACGGCAATTTCGAAGACATAAGGAGCGTGCCATGCTGCATTACGCAATCGTCTTTTTAGTGATCGCACTCATCGCCGGCGTGTTGGGCTTCACCAGTATTTTCGGTGCGGCTTACGGTATCGCGAAAATCCTGTTCGTCGTGTTCCTGATCCTCGCCGTGCTGAGCTTTCTCAAGAAGGCCTGATCGAACGCGTTGCGCACACGACTGGCCCGTCGCATCGCGACGGGCCAGTTACAATGGCGCATGACCGCTGCCGGACCTTCCATCCTCGATGCATTCAAGCCCCTCGCGGGCCGCGCGCTCGAGGCTGCGCTCAATCGCCTGCTGGCACTCGATCCGGAGACGCATGCCGCGTTGTCCGCACTTGAAGGCCGCCGCATCCAGCTGGCCATGCAAGCGCCCGCATTGGCGCTGGAGTTGGTCGTGCGCGATGGCCGGCTGGTCGTCGGCCCCGCCGATGCAGCGAACGAACCGGATCTCGCCGTCCGCAGCACGCTCGGCGGCCTGCTCGCGCAGCTGCCGTTTCTGCGCCCGGGCGCCCATACCGGCATCGGCAGGATGAAGATCGCCGGCGACGCCGACCTCGCCCGCCAGTTGCAGCGCCTGGCTGAACGCTTCGATCCTGACTGGAACCTGCCGTTCACCGGCATGTTCGGCGACGTCATCGGCGTGCAGGTCGCGGGAGGATTGCGCGCCGCGCTGCGCGCCGGCCGCGACGGTGCCGCGCAGCTCGCAAGGAACAGCGCGGAATTCCTCACCGAGGAATCACGCGACGTGATCGGCCGCGCAGAACTCGATGCGCACCTCGACGACGTCGACGCGCTGCGCGACCGTGTCGAGCGCCTCGCCGCGCGCATGCAGAACCTGCAGCGCAAGCTGGCGGACGCCGGCAACGCCGCTAGCGATCGCGACGGGTCGAACGCGTGAGCGGGATTCCACGCATCCTGCAGATCCTGCGCGTCCTGCTGCGCTATCGCCTCGACACCCTGCTCGATGACACCCGGCTCGCGCGCTGGCTGAAGCTGTTGCGGCCATTCGTTCCGGTGCGTGGCGATATCGCGAGCCTGCCGCGGGGCGAGCGCTTGCGGCTCGCGTTGCAGGAACTCGGCCCGCTGTTCGTGAAATTCGGGCAGGTGCTCTCGACGCGCCGCGACCTGCTGCCCACCGACATCGCCGATGCGCTCGCGCACCTGCAGGACCGCGTCGCGCCGTTTCCCGGCGAGCAGGCCGAAGCGGCGGTGGTCGCCGCGCTCGGTCGTCCGCTCGCCGAGTTGTACCGCAGCTTCGAACGCACCCCGCTCGCTTCGGCATCGGTCGCGCAGGTGCATGCCGCGGAACTTCCGGACGGACGGTCGGTGGTCGTGAAGGTGCTGCGTCCGGGCGTGGAGAAGCGCATCGCGCAGGACCTGGGCCTGCTGCGCAGCATCGCGCGGCTCGCCGAATCGATGGGTCCGGATCCGGAAACGACGCGGCCGCAGGAAATCGTCGCCGAACTCGAGCGTTCGCTGCTGCACGAACTCGACCTGCAGCGCGAAGGCGCGAACGCGAGCCTGATGCGCCGCAATTTCTCCGGTTCGCCGGACCTTTACGTGCCCGAAGTCTTCTGGAGCCACAGCGGCGAGCGCGTGCTGACGCTGGAGCGCGTGAGCGGCGTGCGCGCGGACGATATCGCCGCGCTCGATGCGGCAGGCGTGGATCGCTCCCGACTCGCGGCGACCGGCGTACGGCTGTTCTACATGCAGGTGTTCCGCGACAACTTCTTCCACGCCGACGCCCATCCGGGCAACCTCTGGATCGACCTGTCGAGGGCGCAGCAGCCGCGCTTCATCGCGCTGGACTTCGGCATCGTCGGCTCGCTGCCCGATCTTGACCGCTATTACCTCGCCGAGAACTTCACCGCGATCTTCGAGCGCAATTACCGGCGCATCGCCGAGTTGCACATCGAGGCGGGCTGGATGCCGGCGACGCTGCGGCTCGACGAACTCGAAGCCGACGTGCGCACGATCTGCGAACCGTATTTCACCCGGCCGCTGTCGGAGATCGCGCTCGGCGAGGTGCTGTTCAAGCTGTTCAAGCTGGCGCGCAAGAACCAGCTCACCATCCAGCCGCAGCTGATCCTGTTGCAGAAGACCCTGCTCAACATCGAGGGCATCGGCCGCACGCTCGACCCGCGGCTCGACATCTGGGTGGTGGCGCAACCCGTTCTCGCCGATATCCTGCAGCGCGAACGCAGTCCGCGCGTCCTGCTCGAACGCCTGCGCGAGAAAGTGCCGGGCTGGCTGCTCGGCGCGCCGGAAATCCCGCAACTGCTGCACGACTACCTGCGCAAGGCCGTGAGCGGGCAGGTCGCGTTGCGCATGCAGTCGGACGACCTGGCCGCGCTGGCCGAGAGTTCGCGCGCGGCGCAGCGGCAGACCGTGCTGGCCCTGCTCGGCGCGGCGCTGATGATCGGCTGCGTGCTGCTGTACGCCTTCCATATCGGCGGACGCGAGTTCGCAGGCGCGCCACTCGCGGTGTGGATCGCTGGCGTCGGCGCGCTGGCCGCGTTCGTCGCGGCGTGGCCACGGCGGCGTTGATTCGCATGGCGGACGATAGCGCCATCCGCGTCAGCGACGACACCCTGCCTGTCCTCCATGCCGACGACATGTTCGCGGTGATCGCCAAGCCTGCAGGGCTGATGGCGCATGCGAGTGCGATGGCGCGCGGTGAGGACGACTTCCTGGTCGATCGGCTGCGCGAACAGTTCAAGCGCAGCGTCGTGCTCGTCCATCGCCTCGACCGCGCGACCAGCGGTTGCACGCTGGTCGCATTCGATCGCGAGACCGCCGCCGCGCTCGGCGCGCAGTTCATGGATCGCAGCGTGGACAAGACCTATCTCGCGGTGTGCCGCGGCTGGCCCGACGAATCCGGCGTGATCGATCATCCGCTCGATGGCGGCCCCGGCAAGCCGGTGAAGAAGCCGGCGGTGACCGCCTACCGCAGGCTCGCGACCACGGAGCTGGAACAGGCGTCCGAACACTTTCCGACGTCGCGCTACGCCTTGCTCGAATGCACGCCGGACACCGGCCGCTGGCGGCAGATCCGCCGCCACCTCAAGCACATCTTCCATCACCTGATCGGCGATACCAGTCATGGCGACGGCCGCCACAACCGCGCGTTCCGGATGCGCGGCGTGCATCGCATGCTGCTGCACGCGCATACCCTGGGTTTCGCGCATCCGCAAAGCGGCGAACGGATCGACGTGGTCGCGCCGCTGGACGTGGAGTTCGAACGTGCGCTCGCGTTGTGCGGCTGGTGCCTGCCGCAGGCGACGGGCCGCGTCGCCTAGCCGGCGATCATCGCGGCAACCACGCCCCAGGCCGCAAACCCCCACAACACCACGCTCGCGAGCATGCCGATCACGAAGCCGGGGCCGCGCTTCTTCGCATTCGTCGCATACGCGACCGCATACCAGACGCGGCCGACGATCCATGCCAGACCGATGCCGCCGACCACCCTCGGATCGGCATAGCGTTCGGCGACCCATAGCGCCGGCAGGAACAGGGCGAGCGCTTCGAGCGTATTCATCTGCACGCGGAACACGCGCTCGAAATCCGGGTTGCCGGTGGTCGCAGGCGCATCGATCTTGTAGAGGCCGCGTGCGCGGCCGACCGCGATGCCGCACCCAAGGAAAACCAGTACGGCGAGCAGGGTGACCAGATCTGGCAGGTGGCTCATGCGATTCTCCGAGGCGGAATGGCGGATGCGGTGCGGGCAGGCGGCAATGCGGCGCGCGCGCCGAGTGGTTTCAATCCGGCGAACGGCCCCGCGCGGCCGCCTTGCGATACCTGCGCCAGCGCCAGCGCTTGACCCGGAACACCAGGTTCGACTGGTCCTCGGTCCGTTGCTGCGGCTTGAGGACCTCGGGACTGCCGGCGACCATCCCGTTGGTGAAGTCCGCCTTTGCGTTGACCATCCGCGCCGTGTGCGACGCGGCGCATTGCTCGTCCTTGACGAACACCGCGATGTAGTCGTTCCACAGCCCCATGTACTGCGCGCTGACGAACGACTCCAGCAACTGCGGGCGCAGGCCGTTGCGGCGCGCCCAGGTCACGAGCGCCTGGCCGCTGTCCGGATAGAAGCGCCAGCAGTCGACCGGGTAGCGGTGGAAATCCCCGTTCGACGGCACGTTGAGGTAGAGCAGCCCGTTCGGGCGCAGCACGCGCAGCATCTCCAGGAATGCCAGCCAGAACATCTCGGAGTGTTCGAGGCAGGAGTTGCTGACGACGATGTCGATGGATGCGTCGTCGAATGGAAGCTTGTAGGGATCGTCGAGGATCACATCGACGCCCTTGCCCTGCACGAAGTCCACGCCGATGTAGTTCAGGTGGGGCGGCATGACGTCCTTGATCGAGCCGTTCACGTTCTGGGCGCCGATATCGATGATCGTCGCTCCTGCGAGCGAGGACGCATAGGTTTCAAAGAACAGCTTGCCGTTCTTCAAGGCGCTGGGGTGCATCGGTCGATCCTTTCGATGGTGTTGGCGAGGCTCGATTCAGCCGGCCCGGCGGCGGACAGCTTAGCGCGTCGGAGGCTGCGGACGACGGATGCGCGGCGTTGCCGGGTTAAGATCCGCCGGACATGCAGGCCTTCCAACCATGCTGGTGATCACGCCGGACATCGCCATCGCCGACGACGAACTCGTCGAGCGCTTCGTGCGTGCGTCAGGTCCGGGCGGGCAGAACGTCAACAAGGTCTCGACCGCGGTCGAACTGCGTTTCGATGTCGCCGGCTCGCCGTCGCTGCCCGATGACCTGCGCGCACGACTGCTTGCCAGGCGCGATCGTCGCCTGACCGACGAAGGCGTGCTGGTCATCAGCGCGCAGCGTTTCCGCACCCAGGAACGCAATCGTGCCGATGCGCGCGACCGCCTCGCCGCGGTGGTGCTGGCTGCGACGTGCGTGCCGAAGACCCGCGTCGCCACCCGGCCCACGCGCGCATCGAAGTTGCGCCGCCTCGACGGCAAGAAGCAGCGCGCGCAGGTCAAGCGCGGTCGCGGCGGCCGTGGCGTGGACGCCGACGCATGAGTTTTCGGCTCGCATCGCTTCCGCCCGGCTCGCCGCGCACCGGCAACGCCTTGACCCGCTGGCTGGGCCGCACGGTGTTGCGCCTCGGCGGCTGGACGATGGCAGGCGATTTCCCCAGTGAACCCAAGCTGGTGATCATCGCCGCGCCGCATTCGTCGGGCTGGGATGCGGTCTGGGGGCTGGCCGCGAAGGTCGCGATGGGGATGCGGGTCGTGGTCATCGGCAAGCAGGAGTTGTTCCGCTGGCCGCTGGGCTGGTTGCTGCGCCGCTTCGGCATCATGCCGGTCGATCGCGCGCGCGCGCATGGCGTGGTCGACCAGGTGGTCGAGCGCTTCCGGCAATCTGGAACGATGTGGTTCGTGCTCGCGCCCGAAGGCACCCGCAAGCGCGTCGAGAACTGGAAGACCGGCTTCTGGCACATTGCGCGCGACGCCGGCGTGCCGGTGCTGTGCGCCTATTTCCATTATCCGACCCGCACCGTCGGCATCGGCCCGGTGATGCACATGACCGCCGACCTCAAGGCCGACATGGCGCGGGTGCGCGACTACTACCGGCCGTGGATCGGGAAGAATCGCGGGACTGTCTGACTCCCTCCCTTACGCAAAGCGCAGGGGAGGGTTGGGGTGGGGTGTTTCAGCTTCGGTTTCAATTCGGCTCGCTGCAGAGCCAAAAGCACCCCCTGCGCTATGCGCAAGGGGAGGAGTGAGCCTCAGCGTTCCGAGTGCCCCGCCTCGAAATAGTCGCCCCGTGCGAACAGGCCGGGCTTGACCAGGTTCACGAACGCGCGCGCATGCGGGCTCAGGAACTTGCCCTTGCGGATCACCACGCCGTAGCTGCGCTGGGGGAAGTATTCGCGGAGGTTGCGCACCGCGAGGCGCTCGCGGTCGGCGTCGGTCAGGCAGATGCCGGTCACGATCGAGATGCCCAGCCCCATCGCCACGTATTGCTTGATGACTTCCCAGCCGCCGACCTCGAGCGCGACGCTGTAGGGCACGCGGCGCTGCTGGAACACCAGGTCCACCAGCCGCCAGGTGGTCAGCCGGCGCGGCGGCAGGATCAGCCCGTACGGCGACAGGTCTTCCAGCCGCAGCGGCTCCTTGGTCGCTAGCGGATGCCCGAGCGGCACGATCAGCATCGGGTCGAAGGAGTGGGTGGGCGCGTAGTCGAGGTCGCTGGGCACGTCGAGCATCGAGCCGACCGCGAGGTCCGCCGCGTCCGAGCGCAGCAGGCCAAGGCCGTCCTGGCCGGTGACGTTGTGCAGCACTAGCTGCACTTCCGGATGGCGCTCGCGGAACGCCTGCACCAGCGCGGGCAGCAGGTAGAGGATGGTCGACGTGCCGGCGGCGACGTGCAGCGCGCCCGCCGACAGGCCTTTCAGGCGGTTGCGGAACTCCGGCTCGAGTCCGTCGAGCCCGTCCACCAGCGGCCGCGCGAGGTCATACAGCGCCTCGCCGGCGCGGGTCAGGGTGAATCGGCGGCCGGTCCGCTCGAACAGGCGCGTTCCGAAATCGCGCTCCAGCGCCTGCAACTGCAGGGTCACCGCCGGCTGGCTGAGGAACAGGGCTTCGGCGGCGCGCGACACCGAACCGAGCCGCGCGACCTGGCAGAACGCCCGCAAAGGCTTCAGGCGCTCGCCCTTGTAGTAGAAGCGGGATGTCGGCTCGGTCACGAAATCAACATGTATTAACTATGTCAATATTAATCATTCAATCATATGAATTGTCAACAGTACGCACCCGCATCTATGGTCGGTTCCCCGGACTGGAGCAAACCGATGACCGATTCGACCCAGCGCAACCACGACACCACGGATTCCATCGACGCCGAGTTGCCGTGCTGTGAGGTCCGGGTGGTCGCCAGCCCGGCATCCGGGCAAGACGCATTGCTGACCCCGGTCGCGCTGGATTTCCTGGCCGGCCTGCACCGCCGTTGCGAGGCCGAGCGCCAGCTCCGATTGACCGCGCGCCGCGCGCGCCAGGCCCGCTACGACGCCGGCGAACTCCCCGATTTCCGCACCGACACCGCCGCGATCCGCGCGGGTGAATGGCGCGTCGCCGCCATTCCGGCCGCGCTGCAGGACCGCCGCGTCGAGATCACCGGCCCGGTCGATCCGAAGATGGTCATCAATGCGCTGAACTCCGGCGCGAACTGCTTCATGGCCGATTTCGAGGATTCCACCGCGCCGACCTGGGCGAACCTGATCGCCGGCCAGACCGCGCTGCGCAAGGCCGTCGATGGAACCCTGGAGTTCGTTGCCCCCAGCTCCGATCAAGCAAGCAGCGGCAAGCGCTACCAGCTCAACCCGCCCGACCAGCAGGCCGTGCTGATGGTGCGTCCGCGCGGCTGGCATCTCGACGAGAAACACCTGTTGGTCGATGAGGTGCCGATGTCCGGCAGCCTGTTCGATCTCGGTCTGTTCGCGTTCCATAACGCCAAAGCGCTGCACGCGAAGGACCGCGGCCCCTATTTCTACCTGCCCAAGCTCGTGTGCATGGAGGAAGCCGCGCTGTGGGAGGCCGCGCTCGCCCACATGGAGGCCGCGCTCGGCCTGCCCGTCGGCACGATGAAGGTCACGGTGCTGATCGAGACGCTGCCGGCAGCGTTCGAGATGGACGAGATCCTGCACGCGCTCAAGGGGCGCATCGTCGGCCTGAACTGCGGGCGTTGGGACTACATCTTTTCCTACCTGAAAACCTTCCGGAAGCACCGCGACAAGGTGCTGCCAGAGCGCGGCCAGGTCACGATGACGCAGCCGTTCCTGAAGGCTTACAGCGAGTTGCTGATCAGGACCTGCCACCGCCGCGGCGCGCACGCGATGGGCGGGATGGCCGCGCAGATCCCGATCGCGAACGACCCGACTGCGAACGAGGCCGCGATGGCCCGCGTGCGGGCCGACAAGCTGCGCGAAGTGCAGGCCGGCCACGACGGCACCTGGGTCGCGCATCCGGCGCTGATCGCGATCGCGCGCGAGATCTTCGACGCGCACATGCCGACGCCGAACCAGCAGCACGTGCTGCGCGAGGACGTGAACCCGACCCGCGACGAGCTGATCCGCCCCTGTCTCGGCACGATCACCCGTAAGGGTTTCGAGAACAACATCGAGGTGTGCGTGCGCTACCTCGCCGCGTGGCTCGACGGCCAGGGCTGCGTGCCGATCCACGGGCTGATGGAAGATGCCGCCACCGCCGAGATCGCCCGCGCGCAGCTGTGGCAATGGCTGCATGGGTCCGCGAAGGGCGCGAATGCGCTGCACCTCGACGATGGCAGCGTGCTCGACGAAACCCTGTTCGACCGCGCGCTGCTGTCGCTGCCCTCGAAGCTCGCCGCGATGGGCAAGTTGCCGGGCGCGACGCGCATCCACGAGGCGATCGCCCTGCTCGATTGCCTGACCGAATCCGAGACCCTCGCCCCGTTCCTGACCGTGCCGGCCTACCTGCGTCTTTCCTGAGCCCATGTCGCCAGCTTTCACACCAAGACCAATGCTCCATCAAAACCAGAGGACCACGCCATGAAAACCCTTCCGACCGCCGAACAGATCAAATTCGACTGGACCAACAGCGCGCGTTGGAAAGGCGTCACCCGTCCGTACAGCGCCGAGGAAGTCGTGCGCCTGCGCGGTACCGTCGCGGTCGAGCATTCGCTCGCGCGGCTGGGCGCCGAGAAATTCTGGAAGTCGCTGCACAGCGAGCCGTACGTCAATGCGCTCGGCGCGCTGACCGGCAACCAGGCGATGCAGCAGGTGCGCGCCGGTTTGAAGGCCATCTATCTCAGCGGCTGGCAAGTCGCCGCCGACGCGAACCTCGCCGGCGAGATGTATCCAGACCAGTCGTTGTATCCCGCGAACTCGGTGCCGCAGGTCGTCAAGCGCATCAACAACACCCTGCTGCGCGCCGACCAGCTCAACCACGCCGAAGGCAAGGACGACATCGACTGGCTGCAGCCGATCATTGCCGACGCCGAGGCCGGATTCGGCGGTGTGCTCAACGCGTTCGAACTGATGAAGGCGATGATCGAGGCCGGCGCTGCCGCCGTGCATTTCGAGGACCAGCTCGCCTCGGTCAAGAAGTGCGGCCACATGGGCGGCAAGGTGCTGGTGCCGACCCGCGAAGCGGTCGACAAGCTCGTCGCAGCGCGCCTCGCTGCCGACGTGATGGGCGTGCCGACGTTGATTGTTGCGCGCACCGATGCGGAAGCCGCCGACCTGTTGACGTCCGATGTCGACGCGAACGACACCCCGTTCCTCACCGGCGAGCGCACCGTCGAGGGTTTCTACAAGACGAAACCGGGAATCGACCAAGCGATTTCGCGCGGTCTGGCGTATGCGCCGTACGCGGATCTGGTGTGGTGCGAAACCGGCAAGCCGGATCTGGCCTATGCGAAGAAGTTCGCCGAGGCGATCCACGCGAAATACCCGGGCAAGATGCTCGCGTACAACTGCTCGCCAAGCTTCAACTGGAAGAAGAACCTCGACGACGCGACCATCGCGACGTTCCAGCAGCAGCTCGCGGCGATGGGCTACAAGTTCCAGTTCATCACCCTGGCCGGCTTCCACGCGCTGAACTACTCGATGTTCAACCTCGCCCACGGCTACGTCCGCAACCAGATGAGCGCCTTCGTCGAACTGCAGGAAGCCGAGTTCGCCGCCGCCGATCGCGGCTTCACCGCGGTCAAGCACCAGCGCGAAGTCGGCACCGGCTATTTCGATTCGGTGACCCAGACGATCCAGGGCGCGCAGTCCTCGACCGTCGCGCTGAAAGGCTCGACCGAGGAAGAGCAGTTCCACGAGCCCGCGCCGGAAACAGTGGCGGCGTGAGCCCTGTCTCCCTCCCTTGCGTTTGGCGCAGGGGAGGGCCGGAGAGGGATTGCCGCGCGAAGCGTGGATCAGGTCGACGAGGCTGCGTTCGGATCCGGCTGGCGCGGCAGTCCGTCATGCTCGTCCAGCCGCACCCAGTCCACGTGCGCGTCCCAGTGCACGTGGGATTGCGGTGCGCGGTCGATGTCGCCCTCGACCTGCGCGCGCGCGAGGTGCAGCTCGCCGGCCCAGCGGTCGGAGCGGAAGAACAGCATCGAACCGCAGCGCGAACAGAAACCGCGTTCGGCACCCGGCGACGAGGCATACCATTGCAGGCGTGACCGCGGATCGTCGATCGCGCAACGCGCCGCCTCCATGCCGACCCAGGTCACGAACGCCGCGCCGTGCGCGCGCCGGCACAGCGTGCAGTGGCAGTGCGCGACCCACTTGCTGGGCAGTCTGGCGACAAAGCGCACGTCGCCGCAGAGGCATCCACCGTCGATGGCATCCATCACGACCTCCGCGAGTCTCGTCCGATCCTTGCGCCGATTGTGAGCAAGGATGGTTCAGCGCGAAACGCAGCCGACCGTCGGGCAGTTGTCGGCGAATCCGCGCTTGTCGAAGTGGCATGCCACCGCCGATTCACCGCGGTAGTGCATTCCCAGGCAACGCGCATCGGCTTTGCACGATGCTGCATCGTGGTGGGTGCCGCAAACATCGCCGGGCGGCGAGGAACACCAGTCGCTGGGGCTGAAGCCGCACGGCTTTGCAGCGTTCGGCGAAGCAGGCGGTGCTGGTACAGCATGCGCGGGCTGCGGCGAGCGTGCCGATCCAGCCGTCGAAGGAACGGGAGCCGCGCCGCTGTTCGATGCGCATGCGCAGAGCAGCGTAGCCAACATGGTGAATACGACGAAGCCGGGTCTCGGGTTCATGCGCCTATCCTACATCGCCCGCGCGGGCGTGGCTGTCGAAGGTGCCGAGGAGGTCGATCGTCGCCTATGCGGCCATCGGCGCGCTGCGCCGATCCATCTGCCGATAGCCGATCGCTTCCGACAGGTGCGTGGTCGTGATCGCCTCGCTGCCCGCGAGGTCGGCAATCGTCCGCGCCATGCGCAGGATGCGATGGGTTCCGCGTGCGGACAGCTGCAAGGCATCGATTGCGCGCTCGAGCAAGGTCTGATCCGGAGGAGATAGCCGGCAGATCCGCTCGGTCTCGCGCTGGCCGAGGAGTGCATTGGATTTGCCTGAACGCTGCAGCTGGATTGCGTGCGCGTGGATCACGCGCTCGCGCACGACCGACGAAGACTCGCCTTGCGGCGCATCGGGCCGCAACTCGCCATGCGACAAGCGCGGCACGCTCACGTGCAGGTCGATGCGGTCGAGCAACGGTCCTGACAATTTCGCGCGATAACGTGCGACCTGTTCGCCGGTGCAATGGCAGCGTCCCGACGGGTCGCCGGCCCAGCCGCAAGGACACGGGTTCATCGCGGCGACCAGTTGGAAACGCGCCGGGAATTCGGCCTGTCGCGCTGCGCGCGAGATGCTCACGCGGCCCGATTCCATCGGCTCACGCAAGACGTCAAGGGTGCGCCGGTCCCATTCGGCGAGTTCGTCGAGGAACAGCACGCCGTGGTGCGCGAGCGAGATCTCGCCCGGGCGCGGCTCCGCGCCGCCGCCGACCAGGGCGACTGCGCTCGCGGTGTGGTGCGGCGATCGATAGGGACGTTGCTTCCAGCGCGCGAGATCGACGCCGCGACCGCTGACCGATCCGATCGCAGCGGTTTCCAGCGCTTCTGCTTCCGACATCGGCGGCAGGATGCCGGGCAGGCGCGTGGCGAGCAGGGTCTTGCCGCAGCCGGGCGGACCGATCAGCAACATGTGGTGGCCGCCGGCCGCGGCGATCTCCAGAGCGCGCCGCGCATGGGCCTGGCCACGCACGTCGGCGAGGTCCGGGCCGTCGTGATTTGCGATGACCGGCTCGGCGACGGCTTCGGGGAGCAACTTCACGCCCTGCAGGTGCGCACAGATTTCCAGCAGGGTGCGCGCGGTGCGCGCGTCGACACCGGATACCAGCGCGGCCTCCGCGCCATTGGCCTGCGGCAGGAACAAGGTCCGTCCGTCGGCGGTCGCGGCAAGCGCAGCGGGCAGCACGCCGTCGACCGGACGCAGCGCGCCGGTCAGCGCGAGCTCGCCAAGGAATTCGCAGCGCGCCAGCTGTTCCATCGGGATCTGGCCCGAGGCGGCGAGGATGCCGAGCGCGATCGGCAGGTCGAAACGCGCGCCGTCCTTGGGCAGGTCCGCGGGGGCCAGGTTCACCGTGACCCGGCGCTGTGGATACTCGAATTGCGCGTTCTGGATCGCCGCGCGGACGCGGTCCCTGCTCTCGCGTACCGCGGCTTCGGGCAGACCGACGACGGTGGTGATCGGCAGGCCGCCAGAGAGATGCACCTCGACCTGCACCGCCGGCGCGCGTACGCCCTCGCGGGCGCGGCTGTGGACCAGCGCCAGGCTCATCGTCGTATTCCCGGTGTTGTCGCGTACGGTGCGAAAGCAGGGACGGGTCCCTGAACCACCGGCTTCGCCAGTGGTCCTCCGCCGTCCCTGTGCGGGAGGGGCGGAGGCGTCGCTGCGCGACGGTTTAGTGGTTGGGGCCGGTCAGCGCATCAAGCCGCGCTTCGACCAGCATCAACATGTTCTCGACGAGCTCGAGTTTCTCGCGGGTTCGCAGCAGCACGGCGCGCTGCACGTCGAACTCCTCGCGGGTGACCAGGTCGAGCCTGCCGAGTCCAACCTGCAGGGTCGAGCGGAAATGCTGCTGCAGGTCGCCGGTTGCCTCGCGCACGCCCGGCGGAACCAGTTCGTGCAGACGGCGGGCGAGGTCGTCGATGGATTTGAGGTCGATCATGGCGGTTCCTTCGATAGGTCCGACACTCAGCGTTTGAGTGCCATCCGGTTTCCCTCCCTTGCGGCAGCGGGGGAGGGCAAGGGTGGGGGTACTGTTCCGGTCGATCGATCTTGTTTGTTCCGGAGCAGTTGTGGTTGCCGGATGCCAGTCTTGCCCAGGCGCGGCGGCCGCGCAGTCGGCGAAGCCAGCGACAGGATGTAGGAGATTTCCTACCCCCGCATGCCGGTGGGGTGACTAAATCATGTCGGCGCGACGCGTGCAATCCATCGCGGCGCGCGGCCCGCTACACTCTCCCGACAGGCCGCGAGGCACCGGAGCGCACCGCATGAAAATGGTCATGGCCATCATCAAGCCATTCAAGCTGGACGACGTGCGCGAGGCGCTGTCAGAGGCCGGCGTCAACGGCATCACCGCGACCGAAGTCAAGGGTTTCGGCCGCCAGAAAGGCCACACCGAGCTGTATCGCGGCGCCGAGTACGTGGTCGACTTCCTGCCCAAGATCAAGCTCGAAGTCGCCGTCGCCGACGACCAGGCCGAGCGCGTCGTCGAAGCGATCATGCACGCCGCCGGCACCGGCAAGATCGGCGACGGCAAGATCTTCGTGTACGACCTCGACCGCGTGGTGCGGATCCGGACGGGGGAGCTGGATGGGGATGCGCTTTGAAAGGAATGACGAAGCAAGGGAAATCCGCAGTCGGTCGCTGGCTGGGGCCAATCCTCGACTGCCTCAGGACGACAGGAGGCTCGGCGAAGCCGAAGGAGGTTTCAACATGGATTCAGCGCGAACTGAAACTCGCCCCAGAAATAACCGAATCAATCACCAAGACCGGAGTCAATCGTTTCTACAATCAGGTTGCTTGGGCGCGCCAATTCCTGGTGTGGCAGGGGCTGCTCGACGACAGTAAACGTGGCGTTTGGACGCTGACTTCGCTTGGGTGGAAGACACATCTCGACGACGCTGCCTCACGCGATCTTCTCGCGCATCGAAGCAAGGTCAATCGTGCGAGTGGGAAACAAGCTGTTGCCGTGGTGGATGCGAACGAAGCAGAAGCCCAGGAATCATTGCCCCCAGACGAGGTACAGGAACAAACCCTGCTGGGGTTGCTGAAGGCACTTCCGCCCTACGGATTCGAATTGCTCTGCCAGCGACTACTCCGCGAACACGGGTTTGAAGATGTCGAAGTCACGCAGAAGTCGCGAGATGGCGGAATCGACGGCTACGGCGTCTTGCGCTTGAGTCCTTTTGTCAGCATGAAAGTCGCGTTCCAGGCCAAGCGCTACAAGGATGTCGTGTCGAGGGCGGCAGTCGGCGAATTCCGCAATGCACTACTGGGTCGCGCCGAGAAAGGCGTGTTTATCACAACCGGCCGATTCACCGCAGACGCAGAAACGGAAGCTTCGCGCGACGGAGTCGTGCCCATCGAGCTGGTGGATGGAGAACGGCTGGTCGGGTTGTTTGAAGAGGCAAAGCTCGGGGTGAAGCCAAAACAGGTCTTCGAGATCGACCACCCCTTCTTCGATCAATTCCGTCGCGAGTAATGCGATGGAGTGGGATTGAGCAGGCGCTGCGATCGCAGTCAATTTGAAACATTCCATCTGGCGAAACTCCATGAGCCGACTCCCCGGTCTCGACCTCCTGCGCGCCCTCGCCATCGTCTGGGTGATGCTGTTCCACTCCTTCGTCGTCGGCGGCCTCGGCGACGACTTCGGCTGGCTGTCGCGTTTCGGCTGGATGGGCGTAGACCTGTTCTTCGTGCTCAGCGGATTCCTGATCGGATCGCAGGTGCTGAAGCCACTGGCGCGCGGCGAACGCCTGGACTTCGGCGACTTCTACCTGCGTCGGGCGTTCCGCATCCTGCCGGCGTTCTTCGTCGTACTGGCGTTGTACCTGTGGATTCCCGCGTTCCGCGAAGCGCCAGGCATGCAGCCGTGGTGGCAGTTCGCGACGTTCACGGTCAATTTCCTGATCGACTACGAGCACAACAAGGCGTTCTCGCACGCGTGGTCGTTGTGCGTGGAAGAACATTTCTATCTCGTGTTCCCCTTGCTTGCGTGGTGGCTGACGCGGCGGCCTTCGATGACGAAGTTCGTCTCGGTCTGCGTGGCGATCGTGCTGGCCGGGATCGCGATCCGGACCAGTATCTGGCTGTTCGACATGGCGCCGGTGCAGGGTGTGGAAAACGCCGCGCGCGGTTTCGACCGCCGCTTCATCGAAGACATGTACTACCCGACCTGGAACCGCCTCGACGGCCTGCTCGCGGGCGTCGTGCTGGCGCCGGTGAAGATCTTCCGCCGGCCGCTGTGGGATCGCCTGCAGGCGAGCGCAAATGTCGCCCTGATGGCCGGACTCGTGGTGGTCGCGCTGGCGATGTGGCTGTTCCGCGAGCGCACCGGCCTGGTTGGCAATGCGGTCGGCTGGCCGGTGCTGTCGGCCGGACTCGCGCTGCTGGTCTTCGCCGGAGCGGACACGCGCAGCTGGATCGGGCGCTGGCGCGTGCCGGGCGCGGGTTGGCTCGCGCTGACTTCGTACAGCCTCTACCTCGTGCACAAGCCGGTGTACCACATGGTATCCAGCGCGTTCGGCTCGCAGCTGGAAGGCCGCGGGCTGCTGGCGTTCGCGGTCTATGGCATCGCGGCATTGCTTGCCGGTGCGCTGCTCCACTACGCGATCGAGCGACCGTTCCTGCAGTTGCGCGACCGATCCCGGACCTAGTGGAGGCAGGGTTGCGCCGCAGACGATTCGCGACCGGCCGGATAAACGCATCTGCCGGAAGCGCACGCACGTCCGGATTGTCGGCAAAAACGCGCCACGACATCTGCTTTACGCCTCGTTCACCGCCATGCCCTATGGTGTCGGTCGGTTCCCTACCGATTGAGACCCCCATTGAACACACCCTCAGGCAAACCCGACTTTTCCAACGTGCAAGGCAGCGTCACCAGCACGGAGCAGACCTCGGCCAAGCCCGATTTCAGCAATGTGCAGTCCACCGTGACCTCCACCGAAGAGATCGTCGGCGGCAGCGCCCAGACCTATACCGTGGTCAAGGGCGACACCCTTTCCCACATCGCCAAGCATTTCTACGGCAAGCCGAACTGGAAGCCGATCTTCGAAGCGAACCGCGACCAGCTGCAGGATCCCGACAAGATCTTCCCGGGCCAGGTGCTGAAAATTCCCGCGAACGATGGCTGAGCCAGCGCTCACGCGCTACACGTCGTCGCCTACCCTCGATCCAGAATTCCAGGAGCTACTCATGAAGACCAGTCACCTTACCCGCATCGCTGCCGCGGCACTCGTCGCCGCGCTGGCCTTGGCCGGCTGCAAGAAACAGGAAGAAGCCGCCGCGCCGCCGCCGGTGGTCGCGACGCCGCCGCAGCCGGCGTCTGTGCCAATGGCCACGACGGTTGCCATCTCTGGCGTCGATCTTGGAAATGCCGTCGGCACCGACATGAAGGTCACCGTGCCCAGCGCGAGTTTCCATCCGAAGGACACGATCATCGCCGCGGTATCCACCTTCACCAGCGACTCGGCGACCACCGTGGCCGGAAAGCTGGGTGCGAAGTGGACTTACCAGGATGGGCAGGTCGTCAACACCGAGAGCAAGGAACTCGATTTCCTCGGCAGCGGAGTGACCGACTTCCAGATCGCAAAGCCCGACGGCTGGCCGGCAGGCAAGTACAAGGTCGAGATTTCCCTCGATGGGAACGTCGTCCAGAGCAAGGATTTCGAGGTCAAGTAAGCCCGATGTAGGGGCACCCAACGGCAGGACGCGGAACCATTCGCGTCCTGTTTTTTTGCGGCGCTTGAGCAGCAGCCATGCCGACCGCAAAATGGTCCGATCGGGCGGAGCATGGTTTGGACGAAGCGACACGGGTATTGAACAGCGATCCGGGCGCGGCGACGGGGCTGACGCCCGGCGCGCGGATCGGCGCTTGGCGCGTGCTGCGCGTGATTGGCAGCGGCGGCATGGGCGAGGTCTATCTCGCCGAACGCGCCGATGCGAGCTTCGACAAGCAGGTCGCGCTCAAGGTCGTGCGAGGGATGCTGACGCCGGCCGCGCGCCAGCGGTTCGCTGACGAGAAGCAGGCGCTCGCCCGCCTCGAGCATCCGCACATCGCGCGCCTCATCGACGCCGGCGAAAGCGAGCTCGGCTGGCCGTACCTGGTCATGGAGTATGTCGACGGCAAGCCACTCGACGAGGTGCTCGCGGGACGCCCGCTCGAGGCCGTCCTCGACATCTTCCTGCAGGTCTGCGATGCGCTCGCCTATGCGCACCGGCAACTCGTGCTGCACCGGGACATCAAGCCGAACAACATCCTCGTCGATGGCGACGGGCAGGCGAAGCTGCTGGATTTCGGCGTCGCGAAACTGCTGCAATCGGCCGAGGGAAGCGAGGAATCGCGTACCGTCGAACGCGCCTATACCGCCGATTACGCGAGCCCCGAGCAGGTGTTCGGGCGCCCGATCGGCGTCGCCAGCGACGTGTATTCGCTCGGCGTCCTGCTGTACCGGCTGCTGACCGGCGTCTCCCCTTACAAGTTCGATACCGGCGACACCGCTGCCCTGGTGCACGCGCTCACCGATGCGCCGGTGGCCCCGCCGAGCCGCGCGGTGCTGGACGATGCGATGACGCTGACGTCCGAGCGCCGCAGGCGTTCGCGGCAACTCGCGGGCGACCTCGACACGGTGTTGTCGATGGCATTGCAGAAATCGCCGGAACGACGTTACGCGAGCGTCGATGCGTTCGCGGACGACCTGCGCCGCTTCATCGCGCACGAACCGATTCACGCGCGGCCGGACGCGTTCTGGTATCGCGCGCGCATGTTCCTGCGCCGCAACGCGCTCGCCGTCGCGGCGACGGTCGCGGTGACGCTGGCCTTGATCGGCGGCCTCGTCGCCAGTCTCTGGCAGGCGCATCTGGCGAACGAGCAGCGCGCGCTCGCCGAGCGCCGCTTCGAGGACGTGCGCGGCCTTGCCCACGCGATGATCTTCGACCTGCACGATGCGCTCGCGGTGCTGCCCGGTTCGACCAAGGCACGCGCCTTGCTCGTGAACGAGGCGCTGACATACCTGCAGCGGCTCGGTGCCGAGAATGACGCCTCGTTGCCGTTGCGTCGCGAGCTCGCCGCAGCCTGGATGCGCGTCGGCGACGTCCAGGGCGGCGGCGGTACCAACCTCGGCGACGTGAAGGGCGCGCTGAAAAGCTACGCACAAGCCAGGCTGCAAAGCGAGAGCCTGCTGCGCGACGCGCCGAACGACGCCAAGGGCCGCTACATCCATGCGCAGATCCTGTTGCACCAGGCCGATGCGCTGTACCAGAGCAATGCGCTGGCCGAATCCGAACGCATCTACCGGCAGGCGCTGGTGGAATGGAGCGCGCTCGCGACGACAGGCGAACCCGACGGCGCATTCGGCATCGCGCGGGCGCAGGAGGGCCTGGGAAACGTGATGTTCTGGACCAACAAGCTGCAGGCCGCACTGGATCTTTACACGCAGGCGCAGGCGACGATGGAGCGCGGCGGCCCACGCAAGGACCAGCGCACCTACGAACTTTTCCTCGGGCAGTCCGAGCAGGAACGCGGCTACACCGAAGGCTGGCTCAATCACCCCCAGCAGGCGCGCGACCTCCTGCAGAAAAGCATCGTGCGCCTGCAGGGATGGTTGCAGGCGCATCCGGACGACCAGACGGCGACCAGCATGCTGGCGTACTCGTGGATGCGGCTCGGCGAAAACATGAGCGACCTGCCAGACAAGCAGCCGATGCTCGACGCTTTCATCAAGTACCGTACCGCGCTCGCGCAAGTCGCGGCGCGCGACCCGGCCGATGTCCTGGCGAAGCGGCAGGTCGCGCTCGGCGACCAGAAACTCGGCGATGCCTACTACGAGGCCCATCGCTACGGCCTTGCACTGGCAAGCTACGAAAAAGCGCGCGACGCGGAGCTGGCGATCTCGGCACACGATGCGAGCGACGAAACCACGCGCGGCGAACTCGCGAACAGCTGGTACAACATCGGCGCGACCCACAAGGCGCTCGACGCCCGCGCGTCGGCCGAAGCCGCGTATCGCGAAGCGCTTGTGTTGCGGCAGGCGTTCGTGAGCCAGGATCCGCACGCGTCGATGATGCGCCGCGACCTCGCGGTGGTGCAGGGCGACCTGGCCGACGTCCTCGTCGATCCGAAAGACGCCTGCAGCCATCGCCTCGCGAGCGATGCGCTATGGCAGCAGCTTGCCGCCGATGGCGGTGCGCCGCCGGGGGATCGTCCCGCGATCGATCGCGTGCACAGGCAGGCCGCCGCCTGCCGCTGAAGCACCTGCCGCGGTGCGAGCCCGGGTTGCGCGAAGCCATGCCCGGGACGTCAACCCAGCGATGTACGCCTCAGTCTCGCAGCGCCTCGGCCACGAACGGCGGGGTCGCGAGCGCGCCTTCGTGCACGCCGGCGCTGTAGTACTTCGTCGCGAACGGTTTCGCCGAGGCATCGGCCTTGCGGAATGCGGAGAGGTCGCGCGGCTGCTTCGAGGCGATCAGGCAACTCCACCAGCCGGTCGGATAGCAGGGCTGCGGAAACGGCAACACCTGGAAATCCTGGAAGCCGGCGTCGCGCATCGCCGCGCGCATGTCGAGGATCAGATGCATCAGTGCGAGCGGGCTTTCGCTCTGCTGCACGAGCAGGCCGTCCGGTCGCAACGCCTTAAGGCAGTTCGCGTAGAACGCGCGGTTGAACAGGCCTTCGGCCGGGCCGATCGGATCCGTGGAATCGACCACGATGACGTCGATGCTCGCCGGTGCGGCGTTCGCCATGAACGCGATGCCGTCGTCGAACATCACCGTCGCGCGCGCGTCGTGGTTGGACTCGCACAGTTCGGGGAAATATTTCTCCGCCATGCGCGTGACCTGCTCGTCGATGTCGCACTGGATCGCGGTGACGACGCCCGGATGCTTGAGCACTTCGCGCAAGGTGCCGCAATCGCCGCCGCCGATGATCACCACGTTCTTCGGATCCGGATGGGTGAACAGCGGCGCGTGCGCCATCATCTCGTGGTAGAAGAAATTGTCGCGCGTGGTCACCATCGTCGCGCCGTCGATCACCATCAGGTAGCCCCAGTCGGTGGTTTCGTAGATCTCGATCTTCTGGAACGGCGACTGCACCTCGTCGAGCTTGCGTGTCACCCGGAAGCCGACCGAGGAGCCGGTGTGCTCGAAGTCCTCGCGGAACCACGTCGATGAAGATGGTTTCATTGTTGTTCCAGGAGAGTCGGCAGACGGGGCCGCCATTGTAAGGGATGCGGCTTTACCGCTCGTGACATCGGCGGGGCTTTCGCAGGCCGCTCCCGGCATTGGGTCCCCGCGCCGCGTGCAGGCCTGTTCATCGGGTGGCGCTACAATGCGCGCCTTGCCTGCAGGAGTCCTCGCATGAGCGAGTGGAGCATCGACCGCGCCCGCCGCACCTATTCCATCGCGCACTGGGGCGAGGGTTATTTCGACGTGGACGCGCGCGGCAACATCGTCGTGCGCCCGCACGGGCCGCAAGGCGCTGGCATCGCGCTGCCCGAAGCGGTCGATCGCGCCCTCGCCGATGGCATGAAGCTGCCGCTGCTGCTGCGTTTTTCCGACATCCTCGGCGACCGCCTGCGCCGCCTGCAGGCCGCATTCGCGCGCGCGATGAGCGACTGCGAATACACCGGTGGCTACACCGCGATCTATCCGATCAAGGTCAACCAGCATTACGGCGTCGCCGGCGAACTCGCGCGCCAGGGCGACGCGGGCTTCGGCCTGGAAGCGGGCTCGAAACCGGAACTGATGGCGGTGCTCGCGCTGGCGAAACCAGGCAGCGTGGTCGTGTGCAATGGCTACAAGGACCGCGAATACATCCGCCTCGCGCTGATCGGCCGCAAGCTCGGGCTGCAGACCTTCATCGTGATCGAGAAAGCGTCCGAGCTCGCGTACGTGATCGCGGAAGCGAAGGCGCTCGGGGTCAGGCCCGGGCTCGGCGTGCGCATGCGGCTGGCTTCGCTCGGCGCCGGCAAGTGGCAGAACTCCGGTGGCGACAAGGCGAAGTTCGGGCTGTCGCCGCGGCAACTGCTCGACCTCGTCGCGGAACTCGCGGACGCAGGACTCACCGATTGCCTCGAGCTGCTGCATTTCCACATGGGCTCGCAGATCTCCAACGTGCGCGACATCGCGAGTGGCATGCGCGAGGCGACGCGCTATTTCGTCGAGGTCAGCACGCTCGGCTGCCCGATCCGCTACATGGACGTCGGCGGCGGACTCGGCGTCGATTACGAAGGCACGCGCTCGCGCAGTTTCTGTTCCATCAACTACGGGCTCGACCAGTACGCTACGAACATCGTGCAGCCGCTCGCCGAAGCCTGCGTCGAACACGGCCTCACGCCGCCGATGGTGCTGACCGAGTCCGGACGCGCGCTCACCGCGCACCACGCGATGCTGGTCGCGAACGTGTCGGAAGTCGAAAGCGCGCCGGAAGGCTCGGTGCCGGCGGTGGACGACGAGGAAGCCAACGTGATCCGCCACCTGCGCGAACTGCATGCCGAACTCGGCGAGCGGCCCGCGCTGGAGCTGTTCCACGAGGCGCAGCACCATCACGCCGAAGGCCTGACGCTGTACGCGCTCGGCCAGATCGGCCTGGACGATCGCGCGCGCATCGACGACCTGTTCTACGCGATCGCGCACGGCGTCCGCGCGCGCCTGAGCTACGACGAGAAGAGCCACCGCGCGGTGCTCGACGAACTCGATGAGCGCCTCGTCGACAAGTATTTCGTGAACTTCAGCGTGTTCGAGTCGGTGCCCGACATCTGGGCGATCGACCAGGTGTTCCCGATCGCGCCGATCGCGCGGCTCGCCGAGGAACCGCTACGACGCGGCGTGATCGCCGACCTCACCTGCGACTCCGACGGGCGCATCGACACCTACGTCGACGACGGCGCGCTCGACAGTTCGCTGCCGCTGCATTCGCTGCGCGAAGGCGAGAGCTACCGGCTCGGATTCTTCCTGGTCGGCGCGTACCAGGACACGCTCGGCGACATCCACAACCTGTTCGGCGACACCGACGCGGTGAACGTGCGGCTGACCGACGACGGCTACACGTTCGAACGCTCGCGCCGCGGCGACACCTCGGACGTGATGCTCGACTACGTCGGCTACGACCTTGCGAAACTGCGCGCTGCGTACCAGCACAAGATCGACGCGGCGAAACTGCCTGCGGACGAGGCGCAGCGCATGCAGGCGGCGCTGGAGGCCGGATTGACGGGTTACACGTATCTTGCGGATGAGTCGCAGAGTTAGCCGACGAGTCGCAGCTCGTTTGAGTCCATCTCCCCACGGGGGAGGGGTTGGGGTGAGGGGCTGAGCGGAGCGCGGCACGAGCGCCCCGTCCCGGTCCTGCCGGGCGTTCTTCGCTGCGGGAGATGCCACTGGCATCTCCCACGCGCAGCTCATCACCCTCTCCCGCTGGGAGAGAGGCTTAAATCTCGCGATGGATCTGGAATCCCGCGAACGACTGGCTGGTCGGCATCAGCTCAAGCCGGTTGACGTTGAGATGCGGCGGCAGGGTCGCGATCCACCACAGCGTATCGGCGATGTCGCTGGCGGTGATCGGACGCGCGCCCGCGTAGAGCTTGTCCGATGCGGCCTGGTCGCCGTGCGTGCGCACGAGGGTGAATTCGGTTTCGGCCATGCCAGGTTCAAGCGTGGTCACGCGCACGCCGGTGCCGTGGAGGTCGGCGCGCAGGTTCAGCGAGAACTGGATGACGAAGTCCTAGCTAGCGCAATAGACATAGCCGCAAATGTACGGATACAGCGGCGCGGTCGAACACACGTTGTCGATGCTGACGCGCCGCGCGATCAATGCCGGCAGCAATGCGCGCGTGAGCGTGACCAGCGCGGTGACATTGGTGTCGATCATCGTGCGCCAGTCGTCGAGGCTTGCGTCCTGCGCAGGCCCGGTGCCGAGCGCGAGGCCGGCGCTGTTGACGAGCAGGTCGATGTCGCGGAAATCATCGGGCAATGTGGCGATCGCGGCGTTCATCGCGTCCGCGTCGCGGATGTCGAACGCTGCCGTGTGCACGCGATCCGCGCCGAGTTCCTCGCGCAACGCGTCCAGGCGGTCGGCGCGGCGGCCGCTGGCGATCACCTGCCAGCCGCCTTCCACGAAGCGTTTCGCAGCAGCTCTTCCAAAACCCGACGTCGCGCCGGTGATCCATGCGGTTTTCATCATCGTGTGTTCTCGCGGAAACGGGTTGGGTTGCGCAGGACGGCATCATGCCCTTGGTGATGTCATCCCGAGCGCAGCGAGGGATCTGCCTTCGATGACGACTCGTACTGGCCAGATCCCTCACGGTGTTCGGGATGACAAAGCAGGGGTGGCGGCACGGATCGCCATTGTAGGCGGCGCGCGGCAACGCGTGCGACGTCCTGTCGATGGCGGCGGTTCGCGATCTGGTGCATCGTGTCCGCGCCAACGCATGCACGAGCGAACAATGCCAAGGTCCATCCGCACGCCATCGAGTCCGGCAACGATCGCACGCAATGCCGCCCTGCGCCGCGCTGCGCGACGCCAGCCGTCCGGCACCTTCGTGGTGATGCTCGGTACCGGCATGCCGCGACCAGATCCGGAATGTTTCGGCCCTGCGACGGCTGTGGTGCATGACGGCCGCGTGTTCCTGTTCGACGCGGGCGCCGGGGTGATGCGGCGGATGGCCGCGGCGGGCCTGTCGATCCGCGGGCCGGAGGCGGTGTTCATCACCCACCTGCACAGCGACCACACGCTCGGCTATCCGGACCTGATCCTCACCACGTGGGTGATGGGCCGCCGCACGCCGCTGCAGGCGTACGGTCCGGTCGGGCTGAAGAAGATGACCAGGCACATCCTCGCCGCGTGGGCCGAGGACATCCAGGTGCGCATCGGGGGGCTCGAACACCAGACCCCGACCGGCTACAAGGTGGCCGCGCATGAGTTCGACGTCGCCGACCATGGCGGCGTCGTGTACGAAAAGGACGGCGTGCGCATCACCGCGATCCCGGTGATCCACGGCTGCTGGAAACAGGCATTCGGATTCCGCATCGACACCCCGGATCGCTCGATCGTGATCTCCGGCGACACCGTGCCGACCAACACGATCCTCGAAGCCTCGCGCGGCGTCGATGTGCTCGTGCACGAGGTCTATCCACACTCGCAGGTCGCGCCGGAAGTGCGCGTCGGCGGCATCAAGTGGCCGAGCTACATGCGCGAGTTCCACACCTCCGACGCCGAACTCGGCGCACTCGCGGCGGACGCGAAGCCGAAGCTGCTGGTGCTGCACCATGTCGTGCGGCACGCGGTGGACGACGATGAATTGCTGGAGACGATCCGCGATGCGGGTTATGCGGGCGATGTCGTGGTCGCGAAGGATCTGGATCGGCTTTAGCCCAGGTCACCCGCGACGGACGTCATGCCGGGCGGCGCCGACGCCGCACGTATGCGATCAGAAAGAACAATGCAAGAAGTACGACAAGGGCAACGTCCGTCGTCAGGGGAGGAATGGACCATTCCAACTCGATCGCCTTGATGAGCGTCAGGAACGCCGGGAAGATGAAACAGACGCCCCAATTGACTTTTTGTCCGCCACGGCGAAGCAGTAGAGCAATGATGAACATTGCCAACAACGCTGTTGCGAATGTTTCCATCAATACGATTGCGAGTGTCATGTCGACTCCAGGATGCTTCCATCGAATCCATTCAATCGCGTGAAGCAGCCGGAAATTTCGTCACCCCGCACGCCATCGTGCGCTATCGCGTGTCTCACTTCACCCGCGTCGCCACCGCCGGCAACCCGCTGCCGCTGAGCTTCTTCTTGGCCGATTCCAGTTCGCTGGCGGTCGCGTAGGGGCCGAGGCGGACACGGTGCATCTGGCCGGCGGGCGTCTGCACGATTTCGACACGTGCGACCAGGCCGAGCATCGCGATGCGCGCCTTGAGGTCGTCGGCCTGTTTGTCGTTGCGGAATGCGCCGGCCTGCAACAGGTATTGCCCGCTCTTCGGTGGCGCCGCTGCATCCACGGGGGTTGGCGTTGCCGGAGTTGCGGTTGCGTCGGGCGGCATCGATGGATTCGCGGCCGCGACCGGTGGTGTCGGCGGCTTCGGGATCGCAACGGTCGGCGTCACCGCATTCGGATTCGATGCGGCCGGTAGCGTGCCTGTCGGCGCGGGCGGCGCTCCCGGCGTGCCAGGCACGACGGCCGGCGTCGCCTGCTGCTTGGACGCGAGGTTCGCCGCGGCTTCGGCCTTGACCTGTGCGCTGATTTCTTCGTCGCGGATGACGATTTCACGCTCGGGCAGCACCTTGTAGAAGTCAAATTCGGTTTTCTTCGGTTCGACGACGGCAGGAGGTGCTGCCACGCTGCCCTCGGGCGCGACGCCGGGTTCGCCCGCGGTCGCCGGTTTTGCGGCGGGGTTCGGATGCGGCATCAGGTTGTCGATCGCGTGCGGCATCTTCACGTACAGCGTCACTGCGATGGCGCCGCCGACCAGCAATCCGACCAGCAGCCACACCCAGCCGGGGGTGGAGGATTCGCCGCTGCGTCGTGCCTGTTTCTTGCCGCGTTTTGCCGCCATGTCACATCACCTCGGGGGCGCTGACGCCCAGCAGGTCGAGTCCGTTCGCAAGCACTTGCCGGGCCGCTACCGCGAGCGCCAGGCGCGCGTCGCGCTATGCCGCATCGGCGGCGCCCAGGATGGGTTGCGCGTTGTAGAAC
>JBBQHA010000003.1:0-62211 GCA_038323475.1 Lysobacterales bacterium | reverse complement strand
TCCACGTTGGTCCCGGGCCCGCCACGCTGGCGCATCCTCGCGCACCGGCCTGCGATCCGCTCGATTCCTGCCTGGAACAACTCATCGCCAAGCGCGCGCTGCTTGCGTATGCGCGCGCGGATGCGGGCCATGTCCTCGGGGCCGATCGCGGTCTTGCACAGGGTCCGATATGCCGCCTGCCGCGATTGCGCCGCGTCGCCAAGGGCCAGGTAGCGCGCATGCGGCGTCACCAGCATGTCGGTCTCGCCATGCCCGTTGCATCGATGGCTGGACCAACGATGGTCGACCGGATCGGCCACCATCGCGGCCCGCACGGGACTGCATTCGATATAGCGATAGCATGTCAGCAGGCTGGCCTCCGAATCCACCAGGCAGGCTTTGTAACGCCCCTCCCACAACGATCCGGTACGGCGAGACGTCGCATTGAAATACGCCACGTAACGCCGGCCGACCGCCTGCATCATGGTCGCGATCGCGTGTCGCGCCGGCGGCGTGGCGAGCAGATGCACCTGGTTCGCCATCAATACATAGGCATGGATCGCGACGCCTTGGCGGCTCGCGGCGACATGCAGGTCCTGCAGGTAGCGCTGGCGGTCCCGGTCGCTGGTGAAACATGGCCGGCCATTGTTGCCGCGCTGGATCACATGCTGCGGGACCCCGGCAAACTCGCAGCGCGGCACTCGGGCCATGGCACCAAACCTCCTGTAAGGTCCTGCCACGATGGCGCCTGCCCCGGACGATCGCCATGAGCCTCCGGACCGAAGGCGGGTAAGGGATTTGCTCTGTTTGCCGATCAGGAACACCGATCCGCTCCCCAGAAAGGAACCTCCGGCCGCTGCCGCTACGACCGCCCCGGGGCGGGCATTGCAAAAAGGGCATCCACGGCGCACGCCGCCGAACGCAGAAATCCATCGCCAACGCTCCGCTAGCAACCTCCGGTCGGCTAAACTTCCGCTGTTTGCCCCATCACCATCCTTGTCCTCCCCGCTCGCGCAATGGAAGGAACAAGGAGTCGCTCGATGATCGAGCGCAATTCAAGCCGAGGCCACACGTGACGCCATCCCCGCCGACCGCATCCAAGCTCAAGTACCGCCGCATCCTGCTCAAGCTGTCCGGCGAAGCGCTGATGGGGCGCGAGGACTACGGCATCGACCCGGAGGTGATCGCCCGGCTCGCGCGCGAGATCATCGAGGTGCAGCAGGCCGGCGCCGAGGTCGGGCTGGTGATCGGTGGCGGCAACATCTTCCGCGGGGCGGGCCTCGCGGCCGGCGGAATGGACCGCGTCACCGGCGACCACATGGGCATGCTGGCCACGGTCATCAATGCGCTCGCGATGCAGGATGCGCTGGAAAAAGCCAACGCGCGGGTGCGCGTGATGAGCGCGATCAAGATCAACGAGGTCTGCGAGGACTACATCCGCCGCCGGGGCATCCGCCACCTCGAAAAGGGCCGGATCGTGATTTTCGCCGCCGGCACCGGCAATCCGTTCTTCACCACCGATTCGGCTGCCGCGCTGCGCGCGGTGGAAGTGGGCGCGGAATTGCTGCTGAAGGCGACCAAGGTCGATGGCGTCTACGACTCCGATCCCAAGAAGAATCCGGATGCGCGCCGCTACGAAAAGGTCAGCTACGACGAGGTGATCGCGCGCAACCTGCTCGTGATGGACACCGCCGCGATCGCGCTGTGCCGCGACCACGACATGCCGCTGCGCATCTACGACATGACCAAACCCGGCAACCTGATGCGCATCCTGCAGGGCGAAACGGTCGGTACGCTGGTGAATCGCAAGGGCTGACCGCCGGTTCGCACAGCGCACGCCGGCGCGGCATGTGACAGCCATCTGACTGCCCGAGGCCCGAGCCCGTATAATCGGGCGTTCGTCGCAGGCTTCGGAGCCGACCATGCTCAATGAGATCAAGAAAGACGCACAGACGCGCATGCACAAATGCGCGGACGTGTTGCGCCACGACCTGACCAAAGTGCGCACGGGGCGCGCCAGCGCCGCGCTGGTGGATCATCTGAAGGTGAACTACTACGGCTCGGACATGCCGCTCACGCAGGTCGCCAGCGTCGCCGTCACCGACGCGCGCACGCTCACCATCACGCCGTGGGAGAAAGCCATGGTCGGCCCCGTCGAGAAGGCGATCCTCGCCTCCGACCTCGGCCTGACCCCGAACACGGCCGGCACCGTGATCCGCATCAACCTGCCCGCGCTGACCGAGGAGCGCCGCAAGGAACTCGGCAAGCACGTCGCCCACGAAGGCGAAAACGCCAAGGTCGCGATCCGCAACGTGCGCCGCGATGCGATGCAGCAGGTCAAGGAATTGCTGAAGGAAAAGAAGATCACCGAGGACGAGGAACGCGCTTGCGAAACCGACATCCAGAAGCTGACCGACAAGGCCATCAAGGACGTCGACGAGGTGGTCCGCATCAAGGAACAGGAGTTGATGGCGATCTGAGGCGACCGACTCCAGCCCGATGACCGCATCCACTCCCGGCCCCAGCGGCGCGCCAACCCACGCCGCATGCAGCGACGACGACCAGCGCAAGCCTTCCCATATCGCGATCGTGATGGACGGCAACGGCCGCTGGGCCGAACGCCGCCATCGCCCGCGCACGTTCGGCCACCGCGCCGGCGCGCGCACGGTGAAGATGTGCGTGCGTTTCTGCCTCGAACGGCGCATCGAGGCGTTGACCCTGTTCGCGTTTTCCAGCGAGAACTGGAAACGCCCGAAAGAGGAAGTCGGCGCGCTGATGCTGCTGTTCCTGCGCTCGCTCGACCGCGAGGTCGCCGAACTGCACCGCCACGGCGTGCGCCTGCGCTTCATCGGCGAACGCGCGCATTTCTCCACTGCGATCCGCGAGCGCATGCAGAATGCGGAAGCGCTGACCGCGGCCAATTCCGCGCTGACCCTGACGATCGCCGCGAGTTACGGCGGCCGCTGGGACATCGTGCAGGCCTGCCGCGCGATCGCACGCGACGCGATTGCCGGGACGATCGATCCCGACGCGCTCGATGAACCGGCCTTTGCCGTGCGCATCGGCCTGGCCGGCCTGCCGGAACCGGACCTGTTCATCCGCACCGGCGGCGACCATCGCATCAGCAATTTCCTGCTGTGGCAGATGGCTTACACCGAATTGTGGTTCACCGAAACGCTGTGGCCCGACCTGGACGTGGCCGAACTCGAACGCGCCCTGTCCGACTTTGCCGCGCGCGAACGCCGCTTCGGCCTCACCAGCGCGCAACTCGCGCGAACGCAAGGAAACCCCGCATGAGCGCGCAGCGCATCGTGACCGCCGCTGTGCTCGCTCCACTGACGGTGGCGGCGCTGCTGTACCTTCCAAGCCCGTACGTGGCCGCGATCGCCGCGGCGATCTTCCTGTTCGGACTGTGGGAGTGGTCGCGCCTGGTCGGCATCGACGAACCGTTGCGACGCGCCCTCTACGTCATGGCCAACGTCGCGGTCATGGCCTCGCTCGCGTGGGGCGGAAGGCCGCTGTTCGGGGCGATCGCACTCACCGGCGTGGTCTGGTGGTCGTTCGCGATGTTGTGGCTCGCGCGCTCGGACTTCGGCCGCGACGGCAGCGGCTGGTCGCGCTCGCTGAAGCTGGCCGCAGGTACGCTCTCGATCATTCCGGCCTGGTGCGCGCTCTATTTGTTGCATGCCGGCCCGAACGGACCGCGCTGGGCGCTGCTCGGCCTGGTCATGGTCTGGGCGGCCGACAGCTGCGCGTATTTCGTCGGCGTGCGCTGGGGAAAGCGCAAGTTGATTCCGCACGTGAGCCCGGGCAAGACCTGGGCGGGCCTGTGGGGCGGCGTGATCGGCGCAATGGCAGTCGGCCTGGGCGGCGCCTCGCTGGTCGGGGTCGGCCAGTCGCAACTGCCGACGATGGCGCTGCTCGCCCTGTTCACGGTGACCGCATCGGTGGTCGGCGACCTGTTCGAAAGCCTCATGAAACGCCATTCGGGTTACAAGGATTCCGGCACCCTGATCCCCGGCCACGGCGGCGTGCTCGACCGCATCGACAGCCTGCTGGCCGCACTGCCGGTACTGTGGATCGCGAAGGGTTGGCTCGACCTGTGAACGGTCTGCAAGCAGATGGATCCAAAGCCCATGCGACGCGCTGAACCATGAGGAACATCGCTGTCCTGGGTGCAACGGGATCCATCGGCGCCTCGGCGCTGGATGTGATCGGGCGGCACCCGGACCGGTTCGCGGCGGCCGTGCTCAGCGCGGACACCCGCGTGGACGAACTCATCGCGCTGTGTGCGCGTTTCCGCCCGCAACATGCGGTGATTGTCCAGCAGGCGCACTTCGCGGCGTTGCGGGACGGCCTGACCGCCGCCGGACTGGACACCATCGCCCACAGCGGATCCGCGGCCCTGGCCGGACTTGCCGCGAGCGATGCCTGCGACACCGTCATTGCCGCCATCGTCGGCGCGGCCGGCATGGGGTCCACCCTCGCAGCCGCACGCGCCGGCAAACGCCTGCTGTTGGCGAACAAGGAATCGGTGGTGCTCGCAGGCGCTTTGTTGATGCGCGAATGCGCAGCCAATAGCGCCGAAATCATACCGATCGACAGCGAACATAGCGCTATCTTCCAGTGCTTGCACGGTCTTGGCGGATCCTGCGAACAGGTCCGCAAGCTGATCCTCACCGCATCCGGCGGGCCGTTCCTGAACCGCAGCCGCGCCGAACTCGCCCATGTGACTGCCGAGCAGGCTTGCGATCATCCAAACTGGAAGATGGGTCGCAAGATTTCGGTGGATTCGGCAACGCTGATGAACAAGGGCCTGGAAGTCATCGAAGCGCATTGGCTGTTCGGCATGCCGCCCGAGCGCATCGAGGTGCTCGTGCATCCGCAAAGCATCGTGCACTCGATGGTCGAGCACACCGATGGCTCCGTGCTCGCGCAACTCGGCCAGCCCGACATGCGCACCACCCTGGCCTGCGGCCTGGCATGGCCCGAACGCGTGGAATCGGGGGTCGCCCCGCTCGATTTCGGACGCATCGGAGCGCTCACCTTCCAGGATCCGGATCGCGCGACGTTCGCCTGCCTCGACCTGGCCTATGCGGCCCTGGCGGCGGGCGGAACCGCGAGCGCAACCCTCAATGCCGCGAACGAGATCGCGGTCGCTGCGTTCCTCGACGGCCGGATCGGATTCCTTGATATCCCGGCGGTGATCGAAACCACCCTGGATCGCGCCGAGACGTTGCCGGCCGACAGCATCGAGACCCTGCTGGCGGCCGATGCCTCGGCCCGTCGCGATGCGCAGTCCCATGTCGCGCAACGCGCGCGCAACGCAGGTGCCGGGGCATGACGGCCTTCTTCGGCTCGGTCTGGTGGCTGATCGTCAGCGTCGGCATCCTGGTGACCTTCCACGAATTCGGCCATTTCTGGGTCGCCCGCCGCTGCGGCGTCCATGTGGTGCGCTTTTCGGTCGGATTCGGCACGCCGCTGTTCAAGCGTATCGGTCGCGACGGCACCGAATTCGTGATCGCGGCGATCCCGCTCGGCGGTTACGTGAAGATGCTCGACGAGCGCGAGTTCGAGATCGACCCGGCCGACCTGCACCGCGCCCACAACCGCAAGACGGTGTGGCAGCGGATGGCGATCGCGGCCGCCGGCCCCGCCGCGAATTTCCTGCTGTGCTTCGTGCTGTTGTGGACGATGTTCGTGATCGGCCAGCCGGACTACCTGCCGATCGTCGGCCGCGCCGATGCATTGGCCGCGCAGGGCGGTTTCATGCCCGGGGACCGCCTGCTGAGCATTGACGGCGAGCGCGTCGAAACGTGGACGGACACGGCGATGCTGCTCGCGACAGCCGCGATGGACCGCAAGCCGGTCCAGGTCGAAGTCGCGCGCGAGGATGGCGGCCACGCGACGCGCACCCTGCCCCTGCAGCAGCTCGCGGGCGGGCTCGACTTCACCGAGTCGCTGGGCCGGATCGGCCTGAAGCCGAAGCAATTCATGCAGATCCCCGTGGTCGGAAGCATCGCCGCCGATGGGCCGGTCGGACAGTTGAGGATCGGCGACCGCATCCTCGCGGTGAATGGCACGGCGGTCTCCACCATCGACGAACTGATTGCGCAGACCCATGTGCATGCGCGTGCCGGAACGCCGCTGCGGCTCGATGTGGAGCGGGATCATGCGCGGATCACGGTCGAAATTGCGCCCAAACTCCGTACCGACCCAAAGGATGGCACCTCGGCGCTGTCGATCGGCATTGGCCTGCAGGGCGCCGTTTACGACGGACTGCGCCGTTTCGGCCCGATCGACGCGGTCGGGGCGAGCGGGCGCGAAATGTGGCGCCAGGCCAGCGCGAGCCTGGGAATGATCAAGCGGATGTTCACCCAGGCCGCGGTGCAGAACGTCGGCGGCCCGGTTGCGATCGCCCGTGCGGCGAACGATTCGGCCAAGCTCGGCGTGGCCTGGTTCCTGTATTTCCTCGGGATCCTGTCGCTCAGCCTCGGGATCATCAACCTGTTCCCGCTGCCGATCTTGGACGGCGGGCACCTGCTGTATTACCTTATAGAGCTTGTGAAAGGCAGCCCGGTCAGCGAACGCTCGCAGGCGGTCGGCCAATACGTCGGCCTGGCGCTGCTCGGCGGACTCATGTGCCTGGCGTTCTACAACGACCTCCTGCGTCCGCTGTCTTGAAATTCCCGCGCAGCACGACCTTTATTTCCACCCGTGGAGCCTTTCCGCGGACAACCGGATGCACAGATCGCTGTTCTGACGTTTCTCCGCCCGACCAAAATTCTTGCCACCTGCGGATCCTCCGCAGCCAACCGGATGCACAGATGACGCGTACCGCAGCCCCCCGCCTGCTCGCCCTCGCCCTGACCGCCGCCCTCGCCTTCGCACCGGGCGTCAAAGCGCAGAACTTCGAGCCCTTCCGGGTCCAGGACATCCGCATCGACGGCCTCCAGCGCATCGCACCGGGTACGGTCTTCACCTACCTGGCGATCGAAAAAGGCGACACCGTCGATCGCGCGGCAGCCGCCAACGCGATCCATGCGCTGTTCAAGACCGGCTTCTTCAACGACGTCGAGATCGACCGCCAGGGCGACATCCTCATCGTGAAAGTGACCGAGCGGCCGGCGATCAACAAGCTCACGCTGGTCGGCAACAAGGAGATCAAGTCCGATGAGCTGCTCAAGGGCCTCAAGCAGATCGGTCTGTCCGAGGGCGAGACCTTCGACCGCCTGAGCCTGGATCGCGTGACCCAGGAACTCAACCGGCAGTACAACAACCGCGGCAAGTACAACGTCTCGATCACGCCGAGCGTGGCGAACCTCGACCGCAACCGCGTCGACGTGACGATCACGATCGCCGAAGGCAAGGTCGCGCGCATCCGCAACATCAATATCGTCGGCAACCATACGTTCACCGACAAGACGCTGCGCGACAAGTGGGAATCGAACACCAGCAACTTCCTGTCCTGGTACAGGAAGGACGACCAGTATTCGCGCGAGAAGCTGACCGGCGACCTGGAAAAGCTCAATTCGTACTACCTCGACCGCGGCTACATCGATTTCAACGTCGACTCGACCCAGGTCCAGATCACGCCCGACCGCCGCGACATGTTCCTGACCACGAACATCACCGAAGGCGAGATCTACAAGGTTTCCACCGTCAAGGTTTCCGGCGATACGGTCCTTCCCAAGGAGGACATGCAGAAGCTCGTCGCGATCAAGCAGGGCGAGGTCTTTTCGCGCCGCAAGCTCGAGCGGACCGTCGACTCGATGACCCTGGTCCTCTCCAACATCGGCTATGCGTTCGCCAAGATCAATCCGGTGCCGGACGTGGACAAGGATGCGCGCACGGTCGGCATCGATTTCCAGGTCGTGCCGGGCCCTCGCGTGCAGGTGCGCCGGATCGTGTTCAAGGGCAATACCCGCACCGCCGACAACGTGTTGCGCCGCGAGATGCGCCAGCTCGAAGGCAGCTGGTTTTCGCAGGCCGCGGTGGACCGCTCGCGCGTCCGCCTGCAGCGGCTGGGCTATTTCGAGGACATCAACGTCGACACACCCGCCGTTCCCGGCAGTGTCGACCAGGTCGACGTGGTGGTGAGCGTCAAGGAGCGCACCTCCGGACAGTTCACGTTCGGGCTCGGCTACTCGCAGATCTCGGGCCTGATCACCACGATCGAGCTCAACGAGAACAACTTCCTCGGCACCGGCAACCACTTCGGCGTCGCACTGTCCAACAGCACCTTCCAGAAGCGGCTGGACTTCACCTACCTCGACCCCTACTTCACCAACAACGGCGTCTCGGTCGGCTACGGGCTGTTCTACCGCCAGTTCGACAATGCCAACTTCAACACCGCGCAATATTCCAGCGACAGCTATGGCGGCACCGCGACATTCGGGATTCCGATCACCGAGACCGGCACCGTCGGCCTGTCGATCGGCGCCGACACCAAGAAGATCCAGACGATCCTCGGCACCACGCCGATGGAGATCATCGACTATCTCGCGGCGGTCGATCACCGCACCTTCAAGACCTGGCATGCCGACCTGTCGTGGGCGAAGGATTCGCGCAACAGCTTCTTCGCCCCGACCCGCGGCACCTACCAGCGCGTCGGCGCCTATCTCGCGCTGCCCGGTTCGACCCAGGAGTACTACAAGCTCTCCTACAGCATCGAGCACTACTGGCCGTTGAGTTCCTGGCTCGTGCTCAGGACCGCCGCCGATCTCGGCTACGGCAAGGGCTATGGCAACGGCAAGACGAACGGCCTGCCGTTCTTCGAGAACTACTACGCCGGCGGCGTGCAGTCGATCCGCGGTTTCCGCGACAACACCATCGGCCCATTCGCGATCACGCCGGGGTCCAGCTTCCGCCAGCCGCTGGGCGGAGCGGTCAAGACAACCGGCTCGATCGAATTGTTCTTCCCGAAGCTGCTCAGCACCGATTCCGCCCGGCTCTCGACCTTCGTCGACTTCGGCAATGTCTACGCCAGGCCCGCCGATTTCGAATTCCGGTCGTTCCGGGCTTCGGCCGGCATCGCCTTGCAATGGCGCGCACCGATCGGTCCGATCATCATCAGCTACGCCCAGCCGTTCATGTCGGACACCGGCGACCAGCCCGAGCATCTGCAATTCACTTTCGGCAGCAGCTTCTGATACGGAGGCCTCCGCACCGGCTGGTGGCATGAACCGATGGCGACGAACGCGCACACGCTGGCCGCACTAGCCGAACGCTTCGACCTGCGCGTGCGCGGCGATGGCGGCATCGCGATCCACGGCGTGGCGACGCTCGCGCATGCGGGCGCCGGCCAGCTCGCGTTCCTCGCGAATCCGCGCTACCGCAGCGAGCTCGCGCACACCGGCGCTTCAGCCGTCGTCCTGCACGAGGCGGACGCGGATGGCGCGCCGGTCGCCTGCCTGGTCGCCGCCTCGCCGTACGTCGCATTCGCGCGCATCGCCACGTTGTTCGATACGCGCGTCCCGTCCGCGATCGGGATCCACCCGAGCGCGGCGATCGACCCGTCAGCGCGGATCGACCCAGCCGCGAGCATCGGCGCATTCACCAGCATCGGCGCGCGCAGCAGCGTCGCCGCAGGCGCGATCGTCGGGGCGGGTTGCGTGATCGGCGAGGACTGCACGATCGGCGTGGACTGCGAGCTCGTCGCGAGGGTCACCCTGGTGCGCCGCGTGCGGCTTGGCAACCGCGTGCTGGTGCATCCGGGCGCGGTGCTCGGCGCGGACGGTTTCGGGATCGCGATGGATACCGGCGGCTGGGTCAAGGTGCCGCAACTCGGCGGCGTCGTGATCGGCGACGATTGCGAAATCGGCGCGAACACCACGATCGACCGCGGCGCGCTCGACGACACCGTGCTCGAAGAGGACGTGCGCCTCGACAACCAGATCCAGATCGGCCACAACGTGCGCATCGGCGCGCACACCGCGATCGCCGGCTGCGCGGCGGTCGCCGGTTCGGCGCGGATCGGCCGCTACTGCCTGATCGGCGGCGCCGCCGGCATCGCCGGACACCTCGAGATCTGCGACCGGGTGACTGTGACTGCGATGAGCATGGTGCTCAATTCGATCAACCAGCCCGGCGAATATTCCTCCGGCACCACGTTGCAGGACCACCGCAGCTGGCGCCGCAATGTGGCACGCTTCAAGCATCTCGACGAGCTCGCACGCAAGGTCAATACGCTCGCCAAGGACCCGCCACCATGATCACCTTTCCATCGTCGCCGATCCGGGACAAGGACCCAACGCAATGACCGCGCATCCCACCACCCAGATCATCGACATCGCCGCGATCCAGGCCATGCTGCCGCATCGCTATCCGTTCCTGCTGGTCGACCGCGTGCTCGCCTGGGAAAAGGGCAAGTCGCTGCGCGCCCTCAAGAACGTCACCGCGAACGAGCCGTTCTTCCAGGGCCATTTCCCGGGCCACCCGGTGATGCCGGGAGTACTGCTCATCGAGGCGATGGCGCAGGCCGCGGGCCTGCTCACCCAGCTCACCGCGCCGCCGCGCGCCGAAGGCGAAGAGCAGGCGATCTTCTACCTTGTGAAGGTGGACAAGGCGCGCTTCACCAAGGTCGTGATCCCCGGCGACCAGCTGATCTTCGAGGTCGAGCTGATGCGCACGCTGCGCAACATGGCGCTGTACGGATGCCGCGCGCTGGTGGACGGCAAGGACGTCGCGAGCGCCGAGATGCTCTGTGCGCGCAAGGCATGAAGCGGTCGTGACCGGCGCCGCCATGCAGATCCATCCCACCGCGATCGTCGACCCCACCGCGCGCATCGGCGACGCGGTTTCGATCGGCGCGTACAGCGTGATCGGCGCAGACGTGGCGATCGGCGACGGCAGCGCGATCGGCGCGCACGTCACCATCGACGGTCCGACCAGGATCGGGCGCGACTGCCGCATCCATGCGCATGCCGCGATCGGCGGCGATCCGCAGGACAAGAAATACCGTGACGGTCCCAGCGAACTGGTGATCGGCGACCGCAACACGATTCGCGAATTCGCGACCATCAATCGCGGCACGGCCGAAGGTGGCGGCATCACCCGGCTCGGCGACGACAACTGGATCATGGCCTACGTACACATCGCGCACGACTGCACGATCGGCAACCAGACGGTCTTCGCCAACAACGCCACCCTCGCCGGCCATGTCGAGATCGGCGACTTCGTGACGCTCGGCGGCTTCAGCGGCGTCCACCAGTTCTGCAAGATCGGCGCGCATGCGTTCATCGGCATGGGCAGCCTGATCAACGCCGACGTGCTGCCGTTCGTGATGGTCGCCGGCCAGTACGCGAAGCCGCGCGGGATCAATTCCGAAGGACTCAAGCGGCGCGGCTTCTCGGCCGAACGCATCGCCGCGATCAAGCGCGCGTATCGCGCCCTGTTCGTGTCCGGCCAGCCGCTCGCCGACGCGCGCGAACAACTGATGGAGCAGTCCGCCGCCGACGACGACGTGCGCCATATGCTCGAATTCATCGATCGCAGCGGGCGGTCGCTGTTGCGATGACAGTGGCGGGGAACGGGGAACCAGGAACGGGGACCGGGGAAGTGCCGCTTGCCTCAAGCTTGCCCGATGTTTCTCCACGCGTGCCGGCCAGTGCCGGGGACGCAGAAAGCCCTCCTGTCCTTGCTTCGACCATTCCCGATGTTTCGGCGCCGATCGTCTCTGCTGCTTCTTCTCTTCCCGTTTCCAGCTCGCCGCTCCCCGTTCCCCGCCCTCTCTGCATCGCCCTCCTCGCCGGTGAAGCATCCGGCGACCAGCTCGGTGCGGGTTTGATCGCCGAAATGCGCCGTCGCCATCCGCAGGCGCAATTCGTCGGCGTCGGCGGTGCGGCGATGCGCGCTGCCGGCCTCGATGCCTGGCACGATTGCAGTGCGCTTGCGGTGATGGGGTTCGGGGAAGTCGTGCGGCACCTGCCGCGCCTGCTGCGGCTGCGACGCACGCTGCGCGAACGCCTGCTCGCCGTTCGGCCGGACGCGTTCATCGGCATCGACGCGCCCGACTTCAACCTCGGGCTGGAACGCACGCTCAAGCAGGCCGGCATCCGCACCGTGCACTACGTGAGTCCGTCGGTGTGGGCGTGGCGCGAACAGCGCGCGGCGAAGATCGGCCGCAGCGCGGACTGCGTGCTCTGCCTGTTTCCGATGGAACCGGCGATCTCTGCGCGTCATCGCGTGGACGCACGCTTCGTCGGGCATCCGCTCGCCGACGTGTTCGCGCTCGATCCCGATCGCGCCGCTGCGCGCATCGCGCTCGCGTTGCCCGCCGATGGAACGCAGATCGCGTTGCTGCCGGGCAGCCGGCTTGGCGAACTGAAGAAACTCGGCGCGGATTTCCTGCGTGCGGCGGCGATCCTGCTCGGCGAACGACCCAAGCTGAAATTCATCGCGCCGATGGCGAATGCCGCTTGCCGGAAGGTGTTCGCGGCGCAACTCGACGCGGTGAGCGCCGAGTTCCCGAACGTCCTGTTGCGTGAGGCGATGCACCTGCTCGACGGCCGCGCGCACGAAGCGATGATCGCATCCGACGCGGTGCTGCTCGCATCCGGCACCGCCGCGCTCGAGGCGATGCTGGCCAAGCGCCCGATGGTGGTCGCCTATCGCGTCGCGCTCGCCACCCAGGTCATCGTCCGCAGTTTCCGCATGCTCAAGGTCGGGCGCTACAGCTTGCCGAACGTGCTGCACATGGAAGTGCCGATGTCGCCTGCGCAGAAGGCGAAAGGGCAACTGCGCGCTGATGAATCGCTGGTCCCGGAGCTCATCCAGGAAGACTGCACGCCAGCCGCGCTCGCCGAAGCGCTGCGGGTCTGGCTCGACGAACCCGAGCGCGTGCAGGCGGTGCTGCCGCGCTTCCGTGAACTGCACCTGGCGCTGCGGCGCGACGCCTCCGTGCTGGCCGCCGATGCGGTAGACGGATTGCTGGCATCGCCGCGATGAACGCCGCATCGCGCATCGCGGGCGTCGACGAAGCCGGGCGCGGTCCGCTCGCCGGGCCGGTCGTGGTCGCTGCGGTGATCCTCGACCCGGCGCGACCGATCGCCGGGCTCGACGATTCCAAGAAACTGAGCGCGGCGCGGCGCGAGCGGCTCGAACCGCTGATCCTCGAACGCGCGCTTGCGTACGCGGTGATCGAAGTCGACGCGTCGACGATCGACGCCATCAACATCCTGCAGGCCACGCTGCAGGGCATGCGCCTTGCGCTGGAAGCCCTCGCGCATGCGCCCGATCTCGCCCTGGTCGACGGCAACCGGTTGCCGCCGAACCTGCGCTGCCCGGCGCGCGCGATCGTCGGTGGCGACGCGAGCGTCGAAGCGATCAGCGCCGCCTCGATCCTCGCCAAGGTGCATCGCGACCGCTGCATGCGCGCGTTCGATGCAGTGCATCCCGGTTACGGATTCGCCGTGCACATGGGCTATCCCACCCCGGCGCATCTCGCCGCCCTGCGCGCGCTGGGCCCGTGCGCGATCCATCGGCGCAGCTTCGCCCCGGTCGCCGCGTCGCTGCGCGCCGCGACAGCGACGTGAGCGCGCGCTGTCAAGCCTTGTCGCGCGGCGGACACGGGACTAACCTGCAAACCTGCCTCGGTTCGCACGCATGACCCCGCGCTTCGTCCACCTGCACGTCCACAGCGAGTTTTCGCTGCGCGATTCGACAGCCCGGCTGCCGAAAAAACCCGAGTATGGCGACCCGGCCAAGGCGCCGCGGCCGAACCTGGTCAGCCGCGCCGTCGAACTCCGGCAGCCGGCGCTCGCGCTCACCGACCTCAACAACCTGTTCGGCCTCGTGAAGTTCTATCGCGCCGCCGAGAAAGCCGGCATCAAGCCGATCGCCGGCGCGGACGTGCTCGTCGTCGACGACCACGGCGTCGCCCGCATCACCCTGCTCTGCCGGAACCGCAGCGGTTATCTCGGACTGTCGCGGCTGATCTCGCGCGCCTACCTCGAGGGCCACCACGGCGATTACGTCGCGGTGCGCCCCGAATGGCTGTATGCGGAAGCGAACGGGCTGATCGTGCTCGCCGGACGCGACAGCCATGTCGGCAAGTTCGCGATCGACGGCCATCTGGATGCGGCCGAACACGCGCTGCACGACCTGCAGCGGCATTTCGACGATCGCATCTACCTCGAGCTCACGCGCACGAACCGCAAGAACGAGGAGGCATTCAACGCCGCCGCGATCGAACTCGCCGGGCGCTGCGGCCTGCCGCTGGTGGCGAGCAACGACGTGCGCTTCCTCGGCCGCGACGATTTCGACGCGCACGAAGCGCGCGTGTGCATCGCCAGCGGCATGGTGCTGAACGATCCGCGCCGGCCGCACGAGTACAGCGCCGAGCAATACCTCAAGTCCGAGGACGAAATGGTCGCGCTGTTCGCCGACCTGCCCGAGGCGCTGGAGAACAGCGTCGAACTTGCGCAACGCTGCAACCTCGAACTCGAATTCGGCAAGAACTACCTGCCCGCGTTCCCGGTGCCGGCCGACCACACGCTCGATTCGTGGATGCGCAAGCAGAGCCACGACGGCCTCGCTGCGCGCCTCGCGAAGCAACCTCCTGCGGAAGGGTTCGATGTCTCGGCCTACCTGCGCCGGCTCGATGCGGAACTCGGCGTGATCATCTCGATGGACTTCGCCGGCTACTTCCTGATCGTCGCGGACTTCATCAACTGGGCCAAGCAGAACACGATCCCGGTCGGCCCGGGGCGCGGTTCCGGTGCGGGTTCGCTGGTCGCGTATTCGCTCGGCATCACCGACCTCGACCCGATCCGCTACGACCTGCTGTTCGAGCGCTTCCTCAATCCCGAACGCGTGTCGATGCCGGACTTCGACATCGACTTCTGCATGGTGCGCCGCGACGAGGTGATCGACTACGTCGCCCAGAAATACGGCCGCGACCGGGTCAGCCAGATCATCACCTACGGCACCATGGCCGCGAAGGCGGCGGTGCGCGACACCGGTCGCGTGCTCGGGCATCCGTACGGCTTCGTGGATTCGATCGCGAAGCTGATCCCGAACACGCTGGGCATTTCGCTCGACGACGCGCTCGGCGAAAGCGATGAAGCGAAGAAGGACAGCAACCTCGCGTCGGCGGAACTGATCGCGCGCTATCGCGACGAGGACGAAGTGCGCGACCTGATGGATCTCGCGCGCAAGCTCGAGGACCTCACCCGCAACGCGGGCAAGCACGCGGGCGGCGTGGTGATCGCGCCGAGCCCGCTGACCGATTTCGCCGCGCTGTTCGCCGAACAGGGCAGCCGCGGCGCGGTGACGCAGTTCGACAAGGACGACATCGAAGCGGTCGGGCTGGTGAAGTTCGACTTCCTCGGCCTGCGCACGCTCACGATCATCGACTGGGCGCTCAAGGCGATCGGCAAGCAGGCCGATGGCGAATTGCTCGACATCATGTCGTTGCCGCTCGACGACACCAAGACCTACGAACTGCTCGCGCGCGGCGAAACCACGGCGGTGTTCCAGTTCGAATCGCGCGGCATGCGCGACTACATCCGCAAGCTCGCACCGAGCCGCTTCGACGACCTCGTGGCGCTTGCCGCACTCTATCGCCCCGGCCCGCTGAACTCGGGCATGGTCGACGACTTCATCAAGCGCCGGCATGGCGCCGACGTGAGTTATCCGCACGCGCTGATCGAACCGATCCTGGAGCCGACCTACGGCGTGATCGTGTACCAGGAACAGGTGATGCAGATCGCCCAGGTCATGGCCGGCTACTCGCTCGGCGGCGCCGACCTGCTGCGCCGCGCGATGGGCAAGAAGAAGCCCGAGGAGATGGCCAAGGAGCGGGTGAAGTTCGAGGCCGGCGCGGCGAGCAACGGCATCGCTCCGCGGATCGCGTCGTCGATCTTCGACCTGATGGAGAAGTTCGCCGAGTACGGCTTCAACAAGTCGCACTCTGCCGCCTACGCATTGATCGCGTACCAGACCGCGTGGCTGAAGGCGCATTTCCCGGCCGAGTTCATGGCGGCGACGCTGTCGGCGGACATGGACAGCACCGAAAAGGTGGTGACGTTCCTGCAGGATGCGCGCGCGGCGGGCCTTGCCGTGCTGCCGCCGGACGTGAATTCATCCGGCTATCGCTTCATCGCATTGCCGGAGCGGCGCATCCGTTACGGGCTCGGCGCCGTGAAAGGCGTCGGCGAAGGCGCGTGCGAAGCGATCGTGCGCGAACGCGAGCGCGGCGGCACGTACACCGACCTGCTGGATTTCTGCGAGCGCACGGGTTCGGCGCGACTCAACCGGCGCACCCTGGAAGCATTGATCCAGGCCGGCGCGCTGGACGCGCTCGGGCGCAACCGGCCATCGCTGCTGCTGCAGTTGCCGGAAGTGCTGAAGGCGACCGAACAGCTCGCGCGCGAACGCGAGGCGGGGCAAGTCTCGCTGTTCGGCGGCAGCAACGCGGACGTCGGTCTCGGCACGTCGCGGATCGCCCTGCCCGATGCGGACGAATGGCCGCTGGAACAGAAGCTCGCGGGCGAATATGCGACGCTCGGCCACTACCTGTCCGGGCATCCGCTGGATCCGCATCGCATCGAACTGGGATCGTTGACCGGCTGCACGCTCGCCGACGTGGACGCGCTGTGGCGCGAGCGTCGCGACCGCCGCGGCGAGGCCCAGGTCGTTCTCGCCGGCATGGTCGGGCTCGTGCGCCGCAAGGGCGACAGCCAGGCCTTCGTGCAGTTCGAGGACGGCTACGGCCAGATCGAAGTCAGCTTCTTCCGCGAGAGCTTCACCGAGTCCGCTGCATTGCTCACGCGCGGCCGCATCTTGCTGATCGAGGGCGGCCTGCGCGAGGACGAATACAGCGGCGGCTTCAGCCTGCGCGCGAAGCAATGCTGGGATTTCCAGCAGGTGTGCGCGCAACAGGCGCGGCGGCTGTCGTTCGACGCGGACCTGCGCGAGCAAGGCTCGCTGGAAAAAATCGAACACGTCCTCGCCCAGTTCCGACCGGGCGGCACACCGCTGCGGTTGCGGCTTCGCACCTCCGCTGCGCGCGGCACGCTCGACCTCAACGGCAGCCAGTCGGTGCGCGCCGATCCGCAGTTGCTTGGACGCTTGCGTGCGGTGCCGGGGGTGAGCGAAGTGCAACTTGCATTGCAGAGGCCCTGGTCGAGCGAGTCGCGCTAACGCCCCTAGGCAACGCCGCAATAGATGCGCCCCGCATGCGTGCGCCGGACCCAACCGTGGGTGGGAAACGATCGTGAATCGGGCGGCTCCGGCACGCCAGTAGGGATGCTTCGAACCGGAACCGGTTCCAATCGTTTCGTGATACGGTCGGCTGGCAACGCCGGTCGTGCTGCATGAGGATTGCATCAGGCGGATACGCAACCAATCGTGCTCCTGTCTGCATTGGCGTCGAAGCGCCGTTGTCGGTTTTTGCGAACGACCGGGCGTCGAATAGCAAGCAAATACGTACAAGCGCCAAGGGGAAGGCAACATGAATGACGTCGTGATGGTGCGCGCATACTGGATTGTGATCGCGGCAACCGCATTCCTTGTCTTGACTGCGCTGTTGGCATATCGGTGGCGGCAAAGAGCATCCGAGCGTGAGCCACTTTCCGATGGACAATCCGATTCTGCCGTTGTCTCAAATATCGAAGCTGCCAAAGATCTTCTGACGGCCAGGCAAGAATTGGAAAGACTGAAAGGTCGCGTTTCGCAACTGAGCAAAGTCGATCGCGAGGTTCTCACTCTGCCGGAGCTCTGTCGTCTTGATGACGGTTCCTTGTGGACCAAGAGCGCTACGGATTGCCTTGCGGTCTACATACGCCCTCGCTCCGGAACCGACTTCGGCGATGACGGGGCATATCAGGCATTGATTGATCGAATCGTTTCCTTCGCTCAAAACAGCCCTGCAATCGTTCGTTCAAAGGCGACACCTGGAGCCCAGGTCGCGACGGCGCTGGTCGGCGCGTCCGATCTTGTGGTCGTAGCGGCGTGGAACCCTGGCATAGTCGACGCGTTGGACCTAGAAGCCGAAAAAATAGCCATTGCCCTGCACGACCCCTACACGAAGGGCCGGCACGCTGTCGCTGCAGAGGCCTCGGCTGGCTGGGACTATCGGAGGCATGATCAAGGCGTGTCGATCGAAATGCTGATCGGATATGCCGAGATTGCTTGCCGCACGCAGCGTGGCGTTTCACCATTCGAACGCGCCCGTCACACCAAGAACGTTGGCGACGCCCGGGTACGGGAAGCACTAGAAAACGATGTCAGCATTGGCGCCTTCGAGAACTGCAACCTGCTCTTCCAGCCGAAATTCAGATATCTGCGCACAAATGCCGATGACGCCACTGTATGGGAGCTGGTTGGCGTCGAAGCGCTGATCAGGTGGATTCCGCCGGATCCCACGTTGGGATGCTCTCCTCCGCAATTGTTGAATTTCATCCGGGACCGGAATCGCATGGGCGCGTTCAATTCATGGCTGGTCGATAGAGCCATCGAAGCGGCCTTGTCGCTCGAATCTACTGGTGCCGCGTCGGAGCACAAAGTCAAACTGGCCGTCTCGATCAATGTTTATCCGCGCGATTTCACTGGGGAATTTCTTTCCAACCTGCGCGATAGGTGCAACGCGAACAGACTCGAATATCAGTTGATCGAACTCGAGCTCGTTGAATCCGGCGAGTTGTCCGACGCATGCACGGCCGCAGTAACCGAAGCCAAGAAATCATTTGGTTTCGCTCTCGACGATTTCGGCACCGATCGTTCGAACCTAGATCGAATCGACAAGCTTGCAAGCCCCAACACAACCATCAAACTCGATCGGGCGATCATCAGGAAAGTGCTGTCGTCGCGTACCACACGGTCAAAGCTCCACGAGGCTCAATTGGGAAATCTCGTGCGGGCGTGGACCGATAGCGGGCTTCTTGTGGTAGCCGAAGGGGTTGAAGAACAAGATGACGCGTCCGAAATGGTGTGTGGGGGACCTGTCGCTCTTCGCCGACTCGTGGATCTTGGAATCAAGATCGTGCAAGGCTTCGTGTTCGCCAAGCCGATGCCACTGGATGTGCTCCTGGCGGGAATGCGCAACGGAACGTTGCTCAATCCGAAGAAGTAGGCATGAAATCGCTGTTGGACGCTTGTCGGGCTTCTGGTCGAATACGGCCCAATCCTTCGTCGGCCGCGCTCGCGCACCTTAGGCAAACGGCCGTTCGAACTGAGGCAGCGCGGTCGGACTAACACATGCCGGCGCTGTCGGTAGCGAACTTCAGGACGAGCTTGTGCGGCAAAGAGTCGAGCTGACATTGGTACAAGGGCGGCTGAGCCCGTGCGGAACGACATCGACGATATTCGAGTCTCGAGCAACTGGACCCTGGAGAGCCATCCCTTGCTGATCATTCCGTTGCACCGCAGCCTGAGCCGGTCGAACTTTCCGATGGTGACGCTGTTGCTGGTCCTTGCGAACTGTTTCGTGTTCGCGTTCCTGCAGTCCGGCGACGCGCGCGTCTATCACCAGGCGATGGAGTATTACCAGGAGGCCGGCCTGGACGATGTCGAGTTCCCCGCCTATGTTGCGTGGCTCAAGGAGCACGGAGGCGATTCGCACAAGATCGAAGTCATGCAGGAAGCGCCGCCGCCGGTCCGGCTGAGCGCGATCGAATCGGACGAATCATTCATGGCCGCGCTGCATGCCGATCGCGTGATCGGGCCGACGAATCCCGGCTACGCCGATTGGCATCCGAAGCGCGTGGAGTTCGACCGCATCCTCGACAGCACGTTCACCCAGAGCCACGCGATCCGCTTCTCGCACGTCGAGCCCGGGCGGATGGTGTGGGCGATGTTCCTGCACGGAGGCATGGAACACCTGATCGGCAACATGATCTTCCTCGCCATCCTCGGCATGCTGGTCGAGGGAGCGCTGGGACCGTGGTGGTTCCTCGCCCTGTACCTGGCCGGCGGCATCGGCTCGGCCTTCACGTCGCTGGCGTGGCACTGGGGCGACGACGGCAGCGCACTCGGCGCATCCGGCGCGATCGCGGCATTGATGGGCGCGTACTGCGTGATCTGGGGCGCGCGCAAGGTGCGGGTGTTCTACTGGTTCTTCGTGGTGTTCGACTACGTGAAGGTTCCGGCGCTGGTGCTGCTGCCGTTCTGGTTCGGCTGGCAGGTCTTGAACATGTGGCTCAACAGCGAGGCGCACATCGGCTTCGATGCGCATGCGGGCGGCATCCTCTGCGGTGCGTTGCTCGCATACGCGTTGCGCCGCTTCGGCCGCGTGCAGGACGACTTCGTCGAGGCGGACGAGCGCATCGACGAACGCGACCGCGACGTCGCGTCGTTCGACGAGGCGCTGCAGCATCTCGGCCGGCTCGACATCGACAAGGCGCGCGCGTTGCTCCAGCGCATCGACCGCGATCGGCCCGGGCAATTGCGGGTGCTGGTCGCCTTGTACCGATGCGCGCGCTATCGCGGCGGCCCTGACGAACTCGATGCAGCGGCAACGCGCGTGTTCGGCTTCGCAGCGGGGGCCGACACGGACATCCGCGAACTCAAGACCGTGTACGACGACTACGCGAAGGCCTGCGCCGGCGCGCCGCGGCTCGCGCCCGCAACACTGATGGACCTGCTGCCGCGCTGGCAGCGACTGGGCGACGATGCCGCGGTGGAATCGTTGTTGCGCGACGTCACCACGCGCGACCCCCAACTCCCGGGGCTGCCGGCGGCGTGGCTCGCCGTGGCACTGCACGCTCCCGACGGATCGGCGCTGCGCCGCGCGCGCCTGGAATATCTGTTGCAGCACTTCGCGCAAAGCGATTTCGCGCCGAAGGCACAATTCCTGCTGGGCCAGGCCTGATCCGGCAACCGCCACGCGGCAGCCGCGACACTTCGACCAGATCCGCGCGCGCTTACGACTGCGGGCGCGCCGGCTTCGCGGTGGAGGCGATCATGCGTTCGATCATCGAGATCTTCGCGTCGATCTCGGGCATGAGCGGATCGCCGGGAACCGTCGCTTTCAGGTTCTGCAGGGAAGCCAGCGCTTCTTCGTCCTGGTTCTTGTACTCGTGCAACAGCGTCGCCGCGAGCAGGCCGCACTGCGCAACGTACTGGCTCTTCGGGAAACGTTGCTGGAATCCCGACAGCAACAATAGTGCCGCCTGCTGCTGGCCCATCTGTTCGGCCCTGTAGGCGAGCTGCACGACCTGCCCCGCGCCAGCCGGCGCGAACGCGGGATCCAGCGCCTGGCATTCGCGCAACAACTCCATGATGCAGCGGTCGTTCGCGAGCCGTTCCTGGGCGCTCAGGTCGTTGCCTTGGTCGAGCAGGATGTTGAGATAGTCGCGGCCGTGGTCGAGCAGCTCGGCCTTGTTGTCGCCGATGCGCAGCAACTTGCGGAACTGCATGTGTACCGCTGGAAGCGCGCCGCGGCGAACCTGCTTGCGCAGCAGTTCGGTCGCTTCCTCCGGCTTGCCGTCGCGCACCAACGTGGCGGCATCGTCGAGCAGCGTCTGGTCCGGATGCGACATCCCAGGTGGTCGCGCCAGCTGCTGGGCTTCCGGCGCGAGGCCGAGTTCCTCGTGGTACTGGTAGAGGAGATAGCCCATCAGGTGGAACGTCATCACCAGCGCGTAGTTGGAAATGATGCCGATCAGGCCGATCGCGATGAACGGCGGCATGATGGTCTTCACGAACTGGGTCGCATAGCCCTCGCTCAGGGTGATCACCAGGCACAACGCCGCGACGGCCAGGTACGGCCAGCCGATTCGCATGATCAGCGAGATCCACTGGAGCGGGTTCAGCGCGGTCGTCAGACTCTCTTCCATCGCGAGCGTCATCGTCGCGCCGGGCAGCGACAATCCGATGAACAACACGAGGATCAGGCCCACCACCGGACCGAGCTTGACGATCCCGATGATAGCGACGACCCCCAGGATCAGGATCAGCCCGATGTACTTCCACCCCAGGTTGCCGCCGCCCGAAAGCCCCCCTTCCGGTGGCTCCAGGTAGCCATCGGCCGACGCGCGCAGGCACTCGAAGGCGTAGCGATACATCGCCACCATCGACAGCAGCGCGAGGATCCATCCAAGCGGCACGTAGATGAGCAGCCTGGCGAGCGCGAACAGCACGATCGCGGCCATCGCTCCACCATGCGCGGGATACAGCATGACGCCGCGCAGGCGGTTCCAGAACGGGACGATGGCAGCGGGAGCCGCCGGGGGTCGTGCTGACATGGATTACGGTTCCTGGGATTGCGGCGTCGCTACGGCGCGCCGGGAGTGACTGGAGAAACCGCCGCGATGCAGGACCGCGCGGATTCATGGCCGAATGATTATCCGGGCGCCGCGGGCCAAGCGCCACAACAATCCGAGCAACCGCGCATGCCGATCGCCGGAAATCGCCACTGCGGGAACATCGCCCGATCGCAATTCCGCCTCAGCGGAAGAATGTCGCCGAAGGTGATTTTGGCGTAGATTCAGGCGTCGCAGATCGCGACCACACAGGGGTTGGGCGATGCGAACGACAAATGGCTGGATCGTGGCGGCGACATTGGCGTTCGGCCTCGTGGCAATCGCGCCCGTGGGCGCGGCGGGCATGCAGAAGCAGAAGACGACCGTGCACGTCGCCAAACCGGTGAAAGCGGGCCGCGCGAAAGCCCCGCCGGCCGGCTCGAAGCCGACGACCGCGCTGCACGTCAACATGCAGATGAAGTGGAAGACCGATCCGAAGTCGCATTCGGTCTTCGCGGTCGGCGAGCACGAGCAGTTGTGGTTCATGGACCCGTCGACCGGCTGGCCGTACACGATCGACGCGAAGGGTTACGTCTATACCGCCGATCCGTCGAACGGCGCCGTGTACAACCTCGGAAAGCTGTCGAAGTGGTCCGGCCCCGCGCCGTATTTCTTCACCCTGTGGGACTACGCCGACGGCAGCTATCGCGTGCCGAGCATGAACACTTACGTCACCATCTACGAAGACAACAGCGCCCCCGACTATTCCTACTCCACCGCCTACACCGAAGTGTGGGAGTACCAGGACTACTTCAGCTCCGAGGAGTTCAGCGAGGAAACCGTCGACACCACCGAGGAAGTGACCGAGGAAACGACCACGACCACCGAAGAAACGACGACCGAGGAGCACACCTAGGAATCGTCTTCGGAAGAGCACGGTTCGGAATCGGCGACCGAGGAACACGGTTCCGGGTCGGCTGCGGAAGAGCACGGTTCGGACGCGGCGAGCGATGAGCACGATGAGCACGAAGAGCACAGCGAAGCGGCCGAGCCCGCTGAACACGACGAGCCGCCGGCGGATTCGTCGGACGACACCGAACATTGATCCATGACGGAAGGCCGGAGGCGATCGCCGGCCCCACCGCTTCGATCGGATGCCGGCCTTGACCCACCCACCCTCGAAGAATCCTGCATGAGAATCGGCAGAGTTGGGTTTGTACTCGGCAATGTTCCGCTTCTTGTGATCGCAGCAGGTCTGCGCCACGATCCGGGGTACGCGTCAGGGCATTTGGAAGACGACCCAAAACGATATCTGGTTCTCGGCGCCCTCTTGCTTTGGTCCCTCTGCCTCACCGCTTGGCGCTGCCACGACTTCAACAAGTCCGCATGGTCCAATTTCTTCACGGAGCAAGTTCCCTTCATTGGCCAATTCGTGGCGCTTTGGGATCTGCTTTCAACGCCAAGCGATCAAGGCTTCAATTCCTATGGCGCTCCTCCCAAGTTCTAGGGACAAGGCCTGGCTCCTCGATGGGGCCGGATGGTTGCTTCGGTTTGCTGGACACCCTGAGCTAACCATCGGGCGATGCTGCGCAAGTTTCCGGTGAAATTGTTTCGTTGCGGTCCGCATGGCCGCTTGGCTTGGGCGTGAGATCACAGGAGGACTTTCATGAGGCGCACGTGGACGATCATCGGGGTTGGCGATGTAGCTGGCAGCTTCAAGTGGTATCAGTCGCTACTGGGTCTGCCGGAGACGGCACCCGCCCATGACTACTTCGGTCAAATCCTCGACGCGGATGGAACAGTCTTGCTCTGTCTGCACGCGTGGGGCGCCCACGAGCATCCCTCCTTGATAAGCCCCGATCACGCGCAGCCCGGCAATGGCCTGCTGCTGTTTTTCCGCATCGACGATTTCGACATGGCATTGCCAAGGGCACGCGCGCTCGTCGACCGGCTCGAAGAAGAACCCCACCTGAATCCGAACACCGAAACCATGGAGTTCTCACTGCGGGATCCGGACGGGTATTACGTCACGATCAGTGCGCTCTCTGCGGCCTGAGAAACCGGCGCCGCTTCGCAACGCGGCTCACTCCATGCGTCAAACCGCGGCAGTCCACGCGCGCTCGAGCAACCCATCCACCGACGCATCGTTCGGCAGTGTTCCATAGGTCAAACCGCCCGCACGCTGCAGGCGGCTCGCGCAGAACGTTTCGGCAACGGCAGCATGGCCTGCGCGGAACAGCACGCTCGCCTGCAGGCACAATGCCATGCGCTCGACCAGCCAGCGCGCTCTCGATTGCAATGCGTCGGCCGGACCCGCGAGTTCGTCGCGCAGCGATGCGATCGTTTGGTCCAGCGCGAAATGCGCGCCGCGCGTCGTCGCGAGTTCGCACCACAGCGCTTCGCCGCAGGCGGGCTCCTTCTGCAAGGCGCGCAGCACATCGAGGCACTGGATGTTGCCGCTGCCTTCCCATATCGAGTTGAGCGGCGCTTGCCGGTATAGCCGCGGCATGCCGGAATCCTCGACGTAGCCCGCACCGCCAAGGCATTCCTGCGCCTCGTTGACCATCGACGGTGCGCGCTTGCAGATCCAGAACTTGCCGATCGCTGTCGCGATGCGCGCGAACGCGGCTTCGGCAGGATCGCGGTCGCTCGCATCGACCGCGCGCGCGACGCGGAATGCGAATGCGGTCGCCGCCTCCGACTCGAGCGCGAGATCCGCGAGCACCATCCGCATCAGCGGCTGTTCGATCAACGCGCGACCGAACGCGCGACGATGGCGGCAATGATGCAGCGCCTGCACGAGCGCCTGCCGCATCAGAGCGGCCGAACCGAGCATGCAGTCGAGCCGGGTGAGCGCGACCATCTCCAGGATCGTCGCGATGCCGCGCCCTTCTCCGCCGACGCCATGCGATCGCATTCTGGAACTCGACCTCGCTGCTCGCATTGCTCCAGTCGCCGAGCTTGTCCTTGAGCCGTTGCAGGCGCAGCGCATTGCGCGTGCCGTCCGGCGCGAAACGCGGCAGCAGGAAGCAGGTCGGGCCCGGATCAGTCTGTGCGAGCACCAGGAATGCATCGCACATCGGCGCGGAGAAGAACCACTTGTGGCCGACGAGTTCGTACAGGCCATCGCCGATCGCGGTGGCGCGCGTGGTGTTGCTGCGCACGTCGGAACCGCCCTGCTTCTCGGTCATGCCCATGCCGATCGTGTTGCCGGACTTCTCCCGCGCCGGCACGACGCTGCCGTCGTAATGCGGTGCGACGATCCGCGGCAGCCATGTGACCGCGAGGTCCGCCGCATGCCGCAACGCGGGCACGCAGGCATAGGTCATCGTCAACGGACAACTCGTGCCCTGGTCGGCCTGGTGGTGAAGGTACATCAGCGCCGCGCGTGCGACATGCGCGCCGGGGCGGTCGGCATGACGCCATGCGAATCCGCTGATGCCGTGTTCCGTCGCGATGCGCATCAGCGCGTGGTACGCGGGATGGAACTCGACCTCGTCGACCCGTTCGCCGTAGCGATCGTGCGTCCGCAGTTGCGGCTTGTGCGCATTCGCGAGCCGCGCGAGCTCCTGCAATTCGCCGCCGGCAAGGGCTCCATAAGCCGCGATTTCAGCGCTCGCCCAGCTTCCGCCTTCGCGTTCCAGCGCTTCGCGCAACGGCCCGTCGGTACCATGCGCGTCGTAGGCCACCATCGGCGGCGGCTGGTTTTCGACGACGTGTGTTGTGAACTCCGCGGATTTGCCCATGAGCCCCGGCCGATGGTCGCTCGACGACATCATCCTGTCCGCGTGGCGCCATTGCCGTCAATACGATGCCGCGTTGAAGACCGGATCTTTCGTGGCGCCTGCCGGGTCCGGTTCATCGCGCGATGTGCATTACAAATCTTTACAACGCAGCCAATCCCCTGACACAGGAGCGGCCTACGGTGCCTGCATGCTCGAGCGGTTGTCGCCGGCATGACCGACAGGAGGGGTACGACATGGGCGAGCCGGGCGACGTTGGACGTGAGGTTGATGCTTGCGGCAAGGCACCGGGTGGAATGGTCGGGCGCGTCGTCGCGCGGCTGTTGGGTGGCACATTGGCGCTGGCGCTGTCGGCTGGCCCCAATCTGGTTTCCGCGCACGATGCAGAACATCCGGACGATGTCTATCGCCAGACCGATTTGTCGGAACTGCATGGGATCGTCGACACGATGCGGGAAAGCGCGGGGGCGCAGCAGCGGGCTCGAATCGACGCGCTCGTGGCAACAGCCAGGCCGGAACTGCAGGCATTGAACGCACGGGCGATGGATGCCCATCGCCGCAAGGTCGATCTGCTGCTGCAGGATGTGATCGACCGCTCGGCACTCGAACGGGCACAACGGAATGAAACGCAGTCTGCCGACGCGCTGTCGAAAAGGATCGACCAGGCATTGGCGAACCTGGCCGGGATCCTCACGCCGGAACAGCGCGCCCGGTTCAGGGCCCATGCCGATACGCACGTCGGCAAACCGGCGCTTCGATGATGACGGCGGCGGGTCGCGGCATGTAGTGTCTGCGGTATCGCTTCGCCCGATCGATCCCCGGTCGATGGCGGGCCAATCACCGACGGATCGACACGCATGACGCAACGCGTCCTGATCATCGATGACGACCAGCGTCTCGCCGACATGCTTTCGGTTTACCTGGCGCAGAACGACTTCGCGGTTGTCCACGCCGAGACGGCCTCCATGGGCATCGACCTTCTTTGCTCGGTCGATTCCGCGGATCCGTTCGCCGTCGTGCTGCTGGACATCATGTTGCCCGATGGCAATGGACTGGAGGTCTGTCGCCGCATCCGCGCACAGCCGCATGCGGCAGGCACGGTTCCGATCGTGATGCTTACGGCCAAGGGCGACACGATGGACCGGGTCGTCGGTCTGGAATTGGGCGCGGACGATTACGTCGCCAAGCCGTTCGAACCACGCGAATTGCTGGCCCGCATGCGCGCCGTCCTGCGGCGTCTCCGGGCCGCGCCGGCGCAATCGCCCGGCTTGCTGCGTTTCGGCGAGCTGGAGATCGACCGCGACGCGCGTGCCTTGCGCCTGCGCGGGCGTGATATCGCGATCACGGCGTACCAGTTCGACCTGCTGGTCATGTTGGCTGAGCGCGCGGGACGGGTGTTGTCGCGCGAGCAACTGCTGGATCTGCTGAAAAGGGAAGCACTGGAACCATTCGACCGTTCGATCGATGTCCACATCGGCAGGCTGCGCGCAGCGATCGAGGAAGATCCGAAACGGCCGCGGCGAATCCTCACCGTGCGCGGGGTCGGGTACGTCTTCGCCCGCAACCAGGACGCGTTCACTCCCCATGGATAGTCCCCGGGATCGCATCGCGTGGCCGCAACGGCTGTACGTCCGCATCTACCTGGCGCTGCTCGTCAGCTTGATCGCGTTCGTGCTGCTGTTCCTGCTGTGGCACGCCATACCGGGTTCGCACGAAGGCCCTCCTCGCATGGCCTTCATCCTCGTGCTCCTGATGCTGACCGTGGCCATCGGTGCATTTCCGATCGTTCGTCGCCTGATGCGGCGCCTGGAGCGGTTGCAGATCAGCGTGGATGCACTGGGTTCCGGGCAACTCTCGACGCGGGTGGCGATCGAGGGCAACGATGAGGTTGCGAGTCTGGCGATCAGCTTCAATCGCTCCGCCGGCCGCATCGAAGCGCTCGTGGATGCGCAAAGGAACCTGCTGGCCAACGCGTCGCATGAACTGCGCTCGCCCCTGGCCAGGATGCGGATGGCGGTCGAACTGTTGCAGGATCGCGCGCCGCCGGACGTTCGCGATGAGCTCCTCCGCAACATGGCCGAACTCGACCAGCTGGTCGGCGAAATCCTGTTGGCCAGCAAGCTCGACGCCGCCGTCGACGCCGATGTCGCAGCGGATCATGTCGATCTCACTGGCCTGGTCGCCGAGGAATGCGCCCTGTTCGACGCGCAACTGGAGGCGCAGGCCGCGAGCCTGCCAGGCAATGCACGCCTGTTGCGACGGATGGTGCGCAACCTGCTTGAGAACGCCCGTCGCCACGGCGGCAACACGCCCGTCGTCGTCCGGATCGATATCGTTCCGGGGCCGTCGATCCGACTGGATGTCGTCGACCAGGGCCCGGGCATTCCGGAAGACGAACACGAAAACGTCTTCGCTCCGTTCTACCGGCTACCCGGCACCAGCGAGCGGGACGGTGGAGTGGGCCTCGGCCTGAGCCTGGCCAGGCAGATCGCCGCGGCGCACGGCGGCACCGTGCATTGCGTTTCGCCCGGTCACGCAGGCAGTTGCTTCAGGGTGCTGCTGCCATCGGATCCTGCGGCTGGCGCCAATGACCGCTAGCAGCCGACCGGACAGCGAACGCACCACGACTTTCAACCGTCCCCGGCCGGCACGATCGCCGCCGTCTCGACCACCAGGATGACCGCGCGAGCGGGTGCGCGGATGCAGTGGAGAAGAAGGATCGTCAGCCGGAACCATTGCCGTTGGTCTCACCCGCTTCCACCGGCAACAACCACTCCCGCCGGTCCGTGCGCCAGGCAGACCAATGCTCGCCTTCGGCGTCGATCTCGAACACCTGCCAGGCGCCGACGCGCGGTAGGAAATCCAGCGGCGAATCGCCGGCATCGAAACGCGCCAACCACGCATCGACATCGTGGCCGGCGTCGCTGCGCAGGGCCACGTAACGCGTGATGCGCGTCCACGGGTCGGTGACCAGCGGGAAGAACAGCGTCGGACCCTGCCGCAACGGACAGACGAACACCCGCGCGATGCCATCGACGCTGCGATGCACGAGGGTCGGGCGAAAATGGTCCGGGTCGTCCAGTGGCAGGCGCTCGCCCCGCAGATAGAGGCATTCGTTGAGCGGGCTAAGGCATTGCAGCCACCACTGGGTCACGACGTCGTCGCGGGTGCGGCGGACGAGCTCCTTCGACACCAGTCGGCCGTCCGGAAACCGCACGACGTCGTGGATGGAGCCATCGTCCAGATCCGCAGGCAATGAGGACCAGCGCGGTGCATCCAGCGCGGATAGCCGGTAGGCGAGCGGCCAGCGGCTGAACGACAAATAATGGACGCGACTGCCGGCTTCGCTGGCGCGGCGACGCCACTGCGCCCCATCGAGCCAGATGTTGCCGGTCGCGCCGACATCGCCGTCCGGGACCACCCGGTGCCGGCCGCGGGCGTTCTCGATCAACTCATAGGCCGGATAACCGCGTTGGGTCGGCGGCGCCCACGGCATCGGCGGCAGACCCAGGCGGATGCGCTTGAACAGGGCCGAACTCTCGATGTCCGCCTGCTTCGGATAGCTCGGCGGCGCGCCGGCCGGCTTGGCGTCATTGACCGTCTTGACCCAGGTCACCGTCTGCATGATCAGGGTCTTTTCGTGGAGACCCAGTGGCGGCACTTTCGACATGGAGACTGACCTTCGGTCGGTGCTTGGCGATCGGGCAAGCATAGTGGAAAAGACGTCGGCTTCAGCGGCCGGGATGGGCCCCGGTCCCCGACCCAACGCCGGCCGCGACTCGCCCTATCCGGCCGCTCAGGCTATCCTTCGCGTCTCGCGCCGTCGCCGGCGCCCGCCGCCATCCGCATGAATCCCAATTTCCTCGATTTCGAACAGCCGATCGCCGAACTGGAAGCCAAGATCCAGGAACTGCGGCACGCCAGCCATGGGCCGGCGGTCAACATCGACGAGGAAGTCCACGGCCTGCAGGAGAAACTCCGCGCGCGCACCGGCGAGATCTTCCGCAATCTCACGTCGTGGCAGGTCTCGCAACTCGCGCGGCATCCCGCGCGGCCATACACGCTCGATTACCTGCGACTGATCTGCGATGAATTCCATGAACTCGCCGGCGACCGCGCGTTCGCCGACGACGCCGCGATCGTCGGCGGCCTCGCCCGCATCGACGGCCGCAGCGTGATGGTCATCGGCCACCAGAAAGGCCGCGACACCAAGACCAAGATCCGCCGCAACTTCGGCATGCCGCGCCCCGAGGGCTACCGCAAGGCGCTGCGGCTGATGAAGACGGCCGAGCGCTTCAACCTGCCGGTGCTGACCTTCATCGACACGCCGGGCGCGTATCCGGGCGTCGGCGCGGAAGAGCGCGGACAATCGGAAGCGATCGCACGCAACCTGCTGGAAATGGCCGAGCTGCGCGTGCCGATCGTGTGCACGATCACCGGCGAAGGCGGCTCCGGCGGCGCGCTCGCGATCGGCGTCGGCGACCGCACCCTGATGCTCGAATACGCGACGTACTCGGTGATCACGCCGGAAGGCTGCGCGTCGATCCTGTGGAAGTCGCCCGAGAAGGCGCGCGACGCCGCCGAAGCAATGGGCATCACCGCACCGCGCCTGCTCGAACAGGGATTGATCGACAAGATCATCAAGGAACCGCTCGGCGGCGCCCACCGCGATCCGCAGGCAATGGCGGATCGACTGAAAGGCGTGCTGATGCGCGAACTCGATGCGCTCGAAGCAGTCGACCGCAAGGAGTTGCTGGAACGGCGCTACAAGCGGCTGCGTGGTTACGGCGCTTATGAGGCTGCGGTCTGATCAACGCTGCAGGGCCATGGCCGCCGTTGCAAGCGCACTAACCTCGACTTCGTCGAGCATTCGCCAGTTCCCTTTCGCAAGATCGCCAAGCCGCAGCGATCCGATCGCGACGCGCATCAGGCGCAACACGCCGATCTCCTGCGATGCGAGCAGGCGCCGGATCTGGCGGTTGCGGCCTTCGTCGAGCACAATTTCCAGCCACGCGTTCTTCGCGCCGTGGCGCAACAGGGTCGCCGACTTCGCGGCCATGCGCTCGCCGTCGCAATCGATGCCGGCCACCAGGCGCGCGAGCAGCGCTTCGTCCGGGATGCCATCGACTTGCACGTGATAGGTCTTGTCAGGACCGATTGCAGGATCGGTGATGCGCGCGGCCCATTCGGGATCGTTGCAGAACAACAGCAGGCCTTCGCTGGCCTTGTCGAGGCGACCGACCGGCATCAGCCATGGCAGCGATGCGCCGTCGAGGCAACGGTAGACGGTGTCGCGGCCATGCTCGTCGCTGACCGTCGTGACCAGGCCGCGCGGCTTGTTGAGCATGAGGTGGACGCGCGCGTCGGCGCCGATCTCATGCCCGTCCAGCGCGATGCAGTCGCTGCCCTGCAGTGTCGGGAAATCCGGATTGAGCTGCAAACGCCCGTTCACCGCGACGCGCCCGGCCTCGATCCAGCGCGCAGCCTCGGTGCGCGAGGCGATGCCCAGCTTGGACATGACACGGGCAAGTCCATGTCGGCGCGCCGGGGCGTGATTCGGTCCGGGACGTAGTGGCATGCACGCAGCATGGCCAAGCGCGGACGGAAACGCCAGACTGCATCGCCGACGCAGTTGCATGCGCATCCGTCGCAATTCACCCCGAAATCACCGCGACATGGCGACACTCCCGCGCATGAAGACCGACCCAGCGACCACCGCACCCGATCCGGGCATCGTCCAGCGCGTCCTGCGCGGCTTCCTGCGCTGGTTCGATACCGCCGCGGTGGATACCGACGACCTGCAGGAAGCCGATCGCGTCGACTGGGTACGCGTGATTCCGTTCCTCGGCCTGCACCTGGCATGCATTGGCGTCTTCTGGGTGGGGTTTTCGTGGTTTGCGTTGTGGGTCGCGCTGGCGATGTACTGCGTGCGCATGTTCGCGATCACCGCGTTCTACCACCGCTATTTCTCGCACAAGGCGTTCCGGACCTCGCGCGTGCTGCAGTTCGTGTTCGCCCTGCTCGGCGCGGCCTCGGTGCAGCGCGGGCCGCTGTGGTGGGCGGCGCACCATCGCAACCACCATCGCAACGCAGATACCGAGCACGACCTGCATTCGCCGATCACGCGCAGCCTGTTCTGGAGCCACATGGGCTGGTTCATGTCGCCGCGCGGGTTCGTGACCGAACATGCAAGGGTCCCGGACCTGATGAAGTATCCGGAGCTGCGCTGGCTGGACCGCTACGACCTGCTGGTCCCGGTCGCGCTGGCAGCGGCCCTGCTCGGACTGGGCCATCTGCTGCAGGCGCATGCGCCGGGATTGCATACGTCCGGGCCGCAGCTTCTGGTCTGGGGGTTCTTCGTTTCGACGATCGTGCTGTTCCACTGCACCGTCACGATCAATTCGCTGGCGCATCGCTGGGGTACGCGGCGTTTCGCGACCCGCGACAACAGCCGCAACAACTGGTTCCTGGCGATCATCACGTTCGGCGAGGGCTGGCACAACAACCACCACCATTTTCCGGGTTCGGCCCGGCAGGGCTTCCGCTGGTGGGAATACGACCTTACCTACTACACGCTGCGTGCGATGGCCGCGGTCGGGCTGGTCTGGGATCTCAAGCCGGTACCGCTCGCAATGCGCGGCGCGAGGCTGGAATCCGGATAAAATGCCCGCTCTGGTCGCATGCCTCGGGGGGAGCATGCGCTGTCTGTTCTTGGAAGGGGATGCGACATGAGGATCGAGGCATGAAGATCGCCGTTGTCGGCAGCGGAATCGCCGGGCTTGGAGCAGCATGGTTGCTGGCGCGCGATCGGGACAATGAAGTCGTGTTGTTCGAGCGGGAATCCCGCATCGGCGGCCACACGCATACGCACAAGGTCGTGCTGGAAAACCGCGAGTTCTCGGTGGACACCGGTTTCATCGTCTACAACAACGAGAATTATCCGCTGTTGAAGCGACTGTTCGACGAACTGGGCGTGCCCACCCAGCCCACCAACATGAGTTTCTCCGTGCAGGACGCGCGCAGCGGGCTGGAATACAACGCCGGCAGCCTCGGCGGCCTGTTCGCGCAGCCGCGCAACCTGCTCGCGCCGAAATTCCTGAAAATGATGGGAGAGATCAAACGCTTCTACAAGGAAGCGCACCACATCCTGGAAATCGAAGGCGCCGGCCCGACGATCGGCGACTACCTGCGCGAGCAGAAGTATTCGCCGCTGTTCGTCGAGGACCATCTGATACCGATGGTGAGCGCGCTATGGTCGTCGCCATCGACGCAGATCATGAATTTCCCGGCGAAATACCTGGTGCGCTTCATGCGCAACCACCAGATGCTGCAGGTCAAGGGGCGCCCGCAGTGGCGCACGGTGACCGGCGGGTCGTCGCGCTACATCGACCTGATGCGCAAGGACTGGAACGTGCAGGAACGCCTTGAGACGCCGGTGCTGCGCATCCTGCGTACCGAGGACGACGTGCGCCTGGTCACCGACGACGGCGAGGAACGCTTCGACCATGTCGTGATTGCCTGCCACAGCGATCAGGCGCTCGCGATGCTGGCCGACCCGAGCGAGGCGGAGACCAGCATCCTCGGCGCGATCCCCTACCAGAACAACGACGTCGTCCTGCATACGGACGCGCGCCTGCTGCCGCGCAACCGCAGGGCATGGGCCGCGTGGAACGCCTACGTGCCGGCGCAGGACAGCGGCAAGTGCACGGTCAGCTACTACATGAACACGCTGCAGTCGCTGGACGCACCGGAGCCGCTGATCGTGTCGCTCAACCGCACCGACGACATCGACCCGGCGAAGATCATCGCGTTCATGAAATACCAGCACCCGGTGTTCACGAGCGCGAGCATTTCTGCGCAGAATCGCCGCGTCGCAATCAATGGCCAGCGCCGCACCTGGTTCTGCGGCGCCTACTGGCGTTACGGTTTCCACGAAGACGGTCTGCGCAGCTCGGTGAGCGTCGCCAAGGCGCTCGACGTGGAATGGCACTGAAGCCAGCCAGTTTGTCCGATGAGAGCTGCGACGGCCGGACAACCCGCCGTCGCAGCGCGATGCGATGAACCCTGCCCCGCTGCACAGCGCGATCTACACGGGATGGGTGCGGCACCGGCGCAGCGTGCCGCGCGAGCATGCTTTCCGCTACCGCATGTTCATGCTGTACCTTGACCTGGCCGAGACCGGCCGCGTGTTCGAGGACCGCTGGCTGTGGTCGGTCGGCCGCCGCAACCTCGCCGAGTTCCGGCGCAGCGACTACCACGGCGATCCGGCCATACCGCTGGACACCGCGGTGCGCGACACGGTCGAGAAGAATCTGGGCACGCGTCCCGTCGGCCCGATCCGCATGCTCGCGCACCTGCGCTACTTCGGGCATTGCTTCAATCCGGTCGTGTTCTACTACGGCTATGCGGCCGATCGAACCACGCTGGAGTGGATCGTCGCCGAGATCAGCAACATCCCCTGGAACGAACGCCACGCCTACGTCCTGCCACTGTCGACGGCAGCCACGCATGGCAACACGCATGGCTGGAAATTCCGCAAGGAATTCACCGTCTCCCCGTTCATGCCGCTCGAGCGCGGCTACGACTGGCGTTTCCAGGAACCCGGCGAGCACCTGCGCGTCCACATGGACGTGCGCGCCGGGGAGCACACCGAGATGGATGCGACCCTCGTCCTTGAACGCCGCCCGCTGGACGGCCCCCAACTCGCGCGCGCACTTCTTCACTATCCCGTGATGAGTGCTCGGGTAGTAATGGCAATCTATTGGCAAGCCTTCCGTTTGTGGTTGAAGGGCGTCCCGTTCCATGGCCACGGCAAGCGCGGGCAGACGATGCCGTGATGCGTGGCCCTGGAGAGTCCAGGGGTCGTGACCCGAACGGACCGCCGAGCCGCCCGATTGCCCATCCAGCGAGTACCGACATGAGCACATCCGCAGAAAGCCTCGGCACATCCGCTTCCTCCACCCATGTCGCGTTTTCCGGATTCGAACGCCGCCTGCGCGCCAGGCTGATCGAGACCATGCGTGGCCTGCAGGGCGGCACCATGGTGCTGCACGACGCGCTCGGATCGGCCACGCTCGGCTCGATGAGCGGCCGCGAACCGCTGCAGATCCACGTCAGCGTGCGCTCGCCTGAGTTCTATCGCCAGGTCGCGATGAACGGCAGCGTCGGCGCCGGCGAGGCATACATGGACGGCCACTGGACCTGCAGCGACCTGGTCGCGCTGGTGCGCCTGCTCGGGCGCAACCGCGACCTGCTCGACGGCATGGAAACCGGCCTCGCGCGCCTCGGCGGCATCGCGATGCGCGCGCTCCACAAGTTCCGCCGCAATACCCGCACTGGCAGCCGCCGCAACATCGCCGCGCACTACGACCTCGGCAACGACCTGTTCAAGCTCTTTCTCGACGACAACATGATGTACTCCTCGGCGATCTTCGCCGCTGCGTCCGAGTCGCTGGAAGACGCGTCCTGGCGCAAGAACGATCGCATCTGCCGCAAGCTCGACCTGCAGCCATCCGACCATGTCGTCGAGATCGGCACCGGCTGGGGCGGATTCGCGCTGCATGCGGCGAGGCATTTCGGTTGTCGCGTGACCACCACCACGATTTCGGCCGAACAGCATGCGCTCGCGAGCGAACGCGTCGCCGCCGCCGGACTGCAGGATCGCATCACGCTGCTGTTGCAGGATTACCGCGACCTCGACGGCGGCTACGACAAGCTGGTATCGATCGAGATGATCGAAGCGATCGGCCACCAGTACATGGAAACGTACTTCGGGAAGTGCGCGTCCCTGCTCAAGCCGGACGGACTCGCAATGATCCAGGCGATCACCATCGAGGATTCGCGCTACCGGCAGGCGCTGGACTCGGTGGACTTCATCAAGCGCCACATCTTCCCGGGCAGTTTCATTCCCTGCGTGAGCGCAATGCTCGATGCGAGCGCGCGGACCAGCGACCTGCGGCTGCTGAACCTGGAAGACATCGGCGCAAGCTATGCGCTCACCCTGAACCACTGGCGGCAGCGCTTCCTCGCGCGACTCGACGACGTGCGCGCGCTCGGCTACGACGAGCGCTTTGTGCGGATGTGGGAGTACTACCTGTGTTACTGCGAGGGCGGCTTCATCGAGCGCTCGATAGGTACCGCGCAGATGCTGTTCGCGCGTCCCGGCAACCGGCGGGCGCAGTTCGTTCCCCTCCACGCCAGCGTCGCCGCGTGATGGAAAAACTCGCGAACGCGGTCGGCTACCAGGCGGTGTGGCTGGTCAGTGTCGCCGGTGCGGCGCGCGGCTCCACACTCGCTGGCGTGATTGCTGCGGGCGCATTCATCGGGCTGACGCTTGCATTCGGCGGCAAGCAGCGCGCCGACCTGCGGCTGATTCCATTGGCGATGCTGACCGGGCTGCTGGTCGACAGCGCGTGGATCGGCATGGGCTGGCTGCACTACAGCGCACCATGGCCTTCGGCGCAATTCGCACCCGCATGGATCATCGGCATCTGGGCGTCGTTCGTGCTGACGCTGAATCATTCCTTCGCCTTCCTCAAGCGTCGCTATGCGCTGGCCGCGATGCTCGGCGCGATCGGCGGCCCGCTGGCGTATTGGAGCGCTTCGCGCGGGCTCGGCGCGGTGCATTTCGATGCGCCCGCAGCGACCGTGCTGATCGGGCTGGGCGCAGTGTGGACATGCGTATTTCCGCTGCTGGTGCGCAGCGCCGAAGCGTGGCGCATGCCGGCCCCGCGCACGGTGTCGCCATGACGGTTGCGATCGACGCCGCGGCGCACGCGATCGCATGGCGCCTGCTGCCGTTGATCTGGCTGGGCAGTACGATCGCGATGGCCGGGGTGTGGGCGTATGCGCGCCGTGCGGGCAACATCGGTTATGTGGATGTCGCATGGGCCGCAATGATGGGCCTGATGGCCGTTGCGGTCGCAATTGGCAGCCATGGTTCGCTGTTGGTACGTTGCCTGGTCGGCGCGATGGTCGCCGCGTGGGCGCTGCGGTTGGCGCACCACCTGTTCGTACGCGTGCACAACAGGCCCGAGGATGGTCGCTACGACTTCCTGCGCCAGCACTGGCAGGGACACCAGGGCAAGTTCTTCCTGTTCTTCCAGGCGCAGGCCGTGATCGTGACGCTGTTCGCGTTGCCGCTGCTGGTCGCCGCGGCAAACCCGATCGATGCCTTCACGATCTGGACCATCGCCGCGATCGCAATATGGCTGCTCGCGGTCGGCGGCGAAAGCATCGCCGACCGGCAGCTCGCCGCTTGGGTCGCCGATCCCGCGAACAAGGGCACGACCTGCCGCCGCGGGTTGTGGGCATGGTCGCGGCATCCGACCTACTTCTTCGAATGGCTGCACTGGTTCGCGTATGCGTTGCTCGCGATCGGCGCCCCGGCGGGATGGCTCGCGTTGTCCGGGCCTGCGCTGATGTTCGCGTTCCTCTATCGCGTGACCGGCATTCCCTACACCGAGGCGCAATCGCTGCGCTCGCGCGGCGACGACTACCGCGCGTACCAGCGCGAGGTCGGCGCGTTCTTTCCGAGGCCGCCGCGCCGCGGCGCACCGGCCCATACGAACAACTGACACGCCTGCTGCGAGACCAACGATGTCGCTGATTTCCCTTTGCGAAAACGGGCGCATTCCCGATGCGCTGACCCGCGTCGGCATCCGTCGGCTGTGCGCCGATCGCCTGCGCCAGGAACACGCCGACGATGTCGCTGCGGCGGATGCGAATTTCCGTCGGCGCCTCGTCGAACTGCGCAACAGTCCGCTCGCGATCGAAACCGCTGCCGCGAACCGCCAGCACTACGAAGTGCCGACGGCGTTCTTCCAGTTGTGCCTGGGCAAGCGCCTGAAATACAGCGGCTGCTATTACCCGACCGGCAGCGAATCGCTGGACCAGGCTGAAGAGGCGATGCTCGCGATCTACGGCGAGCGCGCGGGACTTGCCGACGGGCAACGCATCCTCGAACTCGGTTGCGGCTGGGGTTCGCTGACATTGTGGATGGCCGAACATTATCCGAACGCGCGCATTACCGGCGTGTCGAATTCGGCGAGCCAGCGCGAACACATCCTCGCGCGCTGCCGCGAAAGCGGTTTCGGCAACGTCGAGATCCTCACGCGCGACGTCAACCAGTTGCAGCTCGATGCGCGTTTCGATCGCGTGGTATCGGTGGAGATGTTCGAACACGTGCGCAACTACCGCTTGTTGTTCGAGCGCATCGCCGGCTGGCTGGAAGACGACGGCAGCCTGTTCACGCACGTCTTCTGCCATCGCTACCTGATGTATCCCTTCGAGGACGAAGGCAATGACGACTGGATGGCGCGGCATTTCTTCACCGGGGGACTGATGCCCTCGGCCGATACGCTCCTGCACTTCCAGGACGACCTGGTGCTGCGCGAACGCTGGCTGGTGCCGGGCACGCACTACCAGCGCACCGCGGATCACTGGCTCGCGAACCAGGACGCGCACGGCGATGAAGTGATGAAAATCCTCGGCGCGGTGTATGGCGCCGAAAACGCCGGCATCTGGAGCCAGCGCTGGCGGATGTTCTGGATGGCTTGCGCGGAACTGTTCGGCTACCTCGACGGCAACGAATGGCTGGTCGCTCACTACCGCTTCGACAAACGCTGAAACGATTCCGGCGCAGTCCGCGCGCCTTGCTTATTTGCCGTCCGGCGATAGCGGCGGGGATGCCGGTGCGGCTGGCATCGGCTGGGGCGCTCCCTTCGAAACATGGATACCCTTGGATTCCATCCACGCCGAGAATTCGGCTGCCGTGAATTTCTTGCCGTCGCCACCGGCACTGAACCGGTACGGCGAATTGTCCCACTTGGTGCGCGGTACGTATCCGGCGGCCTGCGAGACGTTCTGGCAGCCTTCCAGGCGCAACCGCAACAGCACGCGATCCACCGCCTGCTCCTCGTTGCTCGCATAAGCCAGCACGCCATCCGGCGCGCCGAGTTGGCGCCCGCTTCCGGGGAGTTCCGCGCTGAGCGGCGGCAACGCAGTCGGCCGCAGCGGCAATGGCTGCGGCACCGACTTCACCGAGCAATCGGGCATTGCGAACGCTGGAGCGGCGATCATGGAAGCGAGGAGCGCGATTGCGAGACGACGTTCATTGCGCATTGCAGTTTCCCGCTTGGGCGATTCAGGACCCGAGTGTAGGAAGCTTGGACGGGCGATACAAGCGCGGGTATGCAGGCCCTGCCGGGCGCACCAAAAAACGAAGCCCGGCACTAGGCCGGGCTTCGATCACTTCATGAACTGCGTCCGTTAGTTCTGGACGTTCAGCTCGGTACGACGATTCTGCGCGCGGCCTTCCGGATTATCCGAACCATCCGGGTTGGTGTTCGGCGCAATCGGGTGGGTCTCACCGTAACCGTGCGGACCAACCAGGCGACCGGCATCGATGCCGTTGCTCGTCAGGTAGTCGTACACAGCCTTGGCGCGGCGATCGGACAGCTTCTGGTTGTACTCGTCGGTACCCTTCGAGTCGGTATGACCGGCAACCTCGACCTTCAGCTCGGGATACTTCTTGAGCACTTCGATCGCTTCATTCAGGATCGCAACCGCGTCAGGACGCAGGGTGGACTTGTCGAAATCGAAGTTCACGCCACGCAGATCGATCGTGACCGGGACCGGGCAACCGTCCGGACCAACGGTCTGGCCAGCCGGCGAGCTCGGGCACTTGTCGTTGCAATCGTTCACGCCGTCGCCGTCGGAATCCTTGTCGGCGCAGGTCGGTGCAGGTGCCGGTGCCGGCTCGACAGCCTTGATCGGCTCCGGGCCAAGCGCCACGGTCACGCCAACGGATGCGAGCAGGTCGGTGAAATACGCCTTGTTCGGTGCAAGCACGCTGTTGTTGTCGGCATCCCAGCGCGCTCCGACTTCGGCACGCATGCCGTAGCGACCGTACTGAGCTTCGAGACCGGCGCCGAACGTGGTGGCGAACTCGTCGTTGCTGCGCCTTGCGGGCGAAGTGACAGGATTCAACGTCCTGTATTCCTCTTCGGAACGCTGCCAGCCAAGGCCCATGCGCAGGTACGGATTCCAGTTACGGCCTTCCTTGCGGAAGTGATAGATCGCATCGAGCGACACGCCGTACTGGCTCCACCACAGATTCTGGTTCTTGGTCTGATGCGCGTTCAGGTAATTCGCATTCAGTTCCAGCGACCACTCGGGGGAAATCGGCTTGCCGATGCCGAACATGAGGTAAGGCGCGTTGTTGGTCAGACGCGCGTTGTCCTGGAAATTCATGCCGATCGTGCCGTCGAGGTACCAACGGTCGTCGTACTCTTGCGCCATTGCGGCCTGAGCCGCGCCAATCGCACCGAGAAGGGCGAGGCCGAGGATTTGCTTCTTCATGTTGGAACTCCTTGTAAAACGACTAGAAGGCTTGCAGAACCCTGTGATTCTTTCCGGACGATTGCGCGCACGCCTGACCGCACCGACCCATGGAGACAGCCTCGTAAAGACGGCGTTAACGCAAGACTAACAAGTTCCTTCCGCCGCCGCAACCATTGGCTAGCCAGTCACAAAATCGTTCAGGTAGGCCTGGATCGGGGTCGCGTCGAGCGCCCTCGGATCGGCGCTCAGGCGCAGGATCCGATCGACCTGGACCGACGGCAGATGCCCGCGCAAGGCAGCCTCGAATTTCGCGAGCAGGACCGGAATCCCTTCGGCACGGCGCTTGCGGTGGCCGATCGGATAATCGATCGACACCATGTCCGTCGAAGTGCCGTCCCTGAAGAATACCTGCAGCGAATTGCCGATGTAGCGCTTGTCGGGATCGAAATATTCCTTCGTGAATTGCGGATTCTCCGCGACCGTCGTTTTCGCGCGCAGCGCGTCGATGCGCGGATCTCCGGCGATTGCATCGACATAATCGTCAGCGGTCAGGCGCCCGAAGATCAGCGGCAGGGCGACCATGTACTGGATGCAATGATCGCGGTCGGCGTAGTTCGCCAGCGGGCCGGTCTTGTCGATGATGCGCATACCGGCTTCCTGGGTGTGGATCACGATCCGTTCGATCTCGTCCAGCCGGTCCCGGACCTGTCCGTGCAGTTGCATCGCGCACTCGACTGCGGTCTGCGCGTGGAACTCGGCCGGATAGCTGATCTTGAACAGCACGTTTTCCATCACATAGCTGCCGAACGGGCGTTCGAACCTGAACGGCTTGCCGTTGAACGCGACATCGTAGAAACCCCAGGTCTTCGCGCTCAGCGCGCTTGGATAGCCGGGCTCGCCGCGCACGGCGTCCAGCGCGTGGGTCACCGCGCGACGACATGCATCGCCGGCGGCCCAGCTCTTGCGCTGGCCGGTGTTGGGCGCGTGGCGATAGGTACGCAGCGCGCCGTTGTCGATCCAGCTGTGCGAAATCGCATTGACGATCTGCGCGTGGCTGCCGCCCAGCATCGCGGTCGCCACAGCCGTGGAGGCGAGTCGCACCAGGATCACGTGGTCGAGGCCGACGCGGTTGAAGCTGTTCAGCAGCGCATAGCAACCCTGGATCTCGTGGGCCTTGATCGCCCAGCCGAGCACGTCGCGCACCGTGATCGACACGCCGCCCTCGCGCGCGGCCTTGCGCGAGAGGTAGTCGGCGACCGCGAGGATCGCGCCGAGGTTGTCCGAAGGATGCCCCCACTCCGCCGCGAGCCAGGTGTCGTTGAAGTCCAGCCAGCGCACCTGCACGCCGATGTTGTAGGCCGCCTGCACCGGGTCGAGTTCGAAGTTCGTGCCAGGCACGCGCGCGCCGCCGGCGAGCGTCGCGCCCGGGACGATCGGCCCGAGGTGCTCCACGCAGGCCGGGTGCTTCATCGCGAGCAGCGCGCAGGCGAGCGAATCGAGCAGCATGTAGCGCGCGGTGTCGAACGCCTGCCGCGAATCGATCGTGTATCCGGTGACGTAATCGGCGATGTCGACCATCGGCTGGTCGGCATCGGGGCGGACGGCAGAGCGGATGTCGTGGTGGTCCATTGAGCTGCTCCATTCCACGTTGCGACGCGCACGCCATGGGGCCGCAGGCTCGAACGGCATGCCGTCAGCGCATTCAGCCGCCCGCGGAGTCTTCCGCGAGCACGCTCGCCGGCACCCGAACCGCGCCTTCCATCAGCACGCGCGCACTGCGGCTCATGATCGCCTTGCTCACCGTCCAAGCGCCCTCGACCATGCGCGCCTGCGCGCCGACCCGCAACGTGCCGGAGGGATGACCGAAGCGCACCGCCTCGCGTTCGCCACCGCCTGCGGCGAGGTTGACGAGGGTGCCGGGAATCGCCGCGGCCGTGCCGATCGCAACCGCCGCAGTGCCCATCATCGCGTGGTGCAGCTTGCCCATCGACATGGCGCGCACGTTGAGGTCGATGTCGGCGGCGCGCACGGTCTTGCCGCTCGAGGCGACATAGTCCGCAGGCGGAGCAACGATCGCGACCTTCGGCGTGTGCTGGCGCCGCGCTGCCTGGTCGAGGTCCGAAATCAGGCCCATCCTGAGGGCGCCGTGGGCACGGATCGTCTCGAACATGGCCAGTGCCTTGGGATCGTCGTTGATCGCACCCTGCAACTCGGTGCCGGTGTACCCGAGCGCCGATGCGTCCATGAAGATCGTCGGGATGCCGGCATTGATCAGCGTCGCCTGCAACACGCCCACGCCCGGCACGTCGAGTTCATCGACAAGATTCCCGGTGGGAAACATCGCGCCGCCCTCGCCTTCATCGGCCGGCTCGACGAATTCGAGGATGATTTCGGCTGCGGGGAAAGTCACGCCGTCGAGTTCGAAGTCGCCGGTTTCCTGCACCTCGCCGTTCGCCATCGGCACGTGCGCGACGATGGTCTTGCCGATGTTGGCCTGCCAGATGCGCACCGCGCACACGCCATCGCGCGGCACGCGCGCCGCATCCACGAAACCCGCACTGATCGCGAACGGGCCGACCGCCGCGGAAAGATTCCCGCAGTTGCCGCTCCAGTCCACGAATGGCGCGTCGATCGACACCTGTCCATACAGGTAATCGACATCGTGATCCGGATCCGAGGACTTCGACAGGATCACCGTCTTGCTGGTGCTGGACGTCGCCCCGCCCATGCCGTCGGTGTGCTTGCCGTAGGGATCCGGCGAGCCGATCACCCGCATCAGCAGCGCATCGCGCGCAGGACCCCGAACGCGCGCGGCTTCCGGAAGATCCTGCAGGCGGAAGAACACGCCCTTCGATGTACCGCCGCGCATGTAGGTGGCGGGGATGCTGATCTGCGGCAGTATCGACATCGTTACGGTTCCGGAATGTGTGGTGGAAGCCATCAGGCCGCGCGCGTGGCTTCGAGGAAATCCTGCGCGAAGCGCTGCAGCACGCCGCCGGCCTCATAGATCGCGAGTTCCTCGGCGGTGTCCAGGCGGCAGGTCACGACCGCCTCGACGCGTTCGCCGTTGCGGCGATGGATGACCAGCGTGAGGTCGGTGCGTGGCGCGCGTTCGCCGACGACGTCGAAGGTCTCGGTGCCGTCGAGCGCGAGCGTGCCGCGATTCGTGCCGACCTTGAACTCGAGCGGCAACACGCCCATGCCGACCAGGTTGGTGCGGTGAATGCGTTCGAAGCCTTCAGCGACGATCGCCTCCACGCCGGCCAACCGCACGCCCTTGGCGGCCCAATCGCGCGAGCTGCCCTGGCCGTAGTCGGCGCCAGCCACGATGATCAGCGGCTGCTTGCGCTCCATGTAGGTTTCGATCGCTTCCCACATGCGCGTGACCTTGCCTTCCGGCTCGATGCGGGCAAGCGAACCTTGTTTCACTTTTCCGTCGACGATCGCCATTTCGTTGATGAGTTTCGGATTGGCGAAGGTCGCGCGCTGTGCGGTCAGGTGGTCGCCGCGGTGGGTCGCGTAGGAATTGAAGTCCTCCTCGGGCAAACCCATCTTCGCGAGGTATTCGCCGGCAGCGCTGTCGAGCATGATCGCGTTCGACGGCGACAAATGATCGGTGGTGATGTTGTCGCCCAGCAGGGCGAGCGGGCGCATCCCGCGCAGCGTGCGCTCGCCGGCGAGCGCGCCTTCCCAGTACGGCGGGCGCCGGATGTAGGTACTCGCCGCGCGCCATGCATACAAGGGACTGATCGCGCCGCCGGTCCCGGCGACGCGCCGGAACATCGGCTCGTAGACGCGGCGGAACTGCTCAGGCTTCACGTGGCTGCGCACGACCGCATCGATCTCGGCGTCGTCCGGCCAGATGTCCGCCAGCCGCACCTCTTGCCCTTGCGCATCGTGGCCCAACACGTCCTTTTCGATGTCGAAGCGGATCGTGCCGGCGATCGCATAGGCAATCACGAGCGGCGGTGAAGCCAGGAAAGCCTGCTTTGCGTACGGGTGGATGCGGCCGTCGAAATTTCGGTTGCCCGACAGCACCGCCGTCGCATACAGGTCGCGCGCGACGATTTCCTGCTGGATCGCCGGGTCGAGCGCGCCGCTCATGCCGTTGCAGGTCGTGCAGGCGAAACCGACGATGCCGAAGCCGAGCTTTTCAAGCTCCGTCAGCAAGCCGGCTTCTTCGAGGTAGAGCTGCACGGTCTTGGAGCCGGGCGCCAGCGACGACTTCACCCACGGCTTGCGCAGCAGGCCCCGCGCATTCGCGTTGCGCGCGAGCAGGCCCGCGGCGATCACGTTGCGCGGGTTGGATGTGTTGGTGCAACTGGTGATCGCGGCGATAATCACCGCGCCGTCGGGCATCAATCCCTGCGCCTGCTCGGCGAGGCCGGCCTGCAGCTTGGCCTCGTCGGCGATCCCGCGCGCCGCCAAATCGCTGGTGGCCACGCGCGCATGCGGATTCGACGGTCCGGCCATCGTGCGCACAACTGCCGACAGGTCAAAGGACAGCGTGCGATCGTATTGCACGGCGCGCAAAGTGTCCGACCACAACCCGGCCTGCTTCGCGTAAACCTCGACCAGGCGTACCTGCGCGTCCTCGCGCCCGGTCAGGCGCAGATAGGTCAAGGTCTGCTCGTCGATGGAAAACAACGCCGCGGTCGCCCCGAACTCCGGGGTCATGTTCGAGATTGTCGCGCGGTCGCCCAGGGTCAGTGCCGTCGCACCCTCGCCGAAGAACTCGAGGTAGGCGCCGACGACTTTCCCCTTGCGCAGGAATTCGGTCAGCGCGAGCACGATGTCGGTCGCGGTGATGCCGGGCGCGGGGCGGCCTTGCAACTGGACACCGATGATCTCGGGCAGCCGCATCCACGATGCGCGGCCGAGCATCACGCTCTCGGCCTCCAGCCCGCCCACGCCGACCGCGATCACGCCGAGCGCGTCCACGTGCGGCGTATGGCTGTCGGTCCCCACGCAGGTATCCGGATAGGCCACGCCCACGCCGTTATCAGTATGTTCCACGCCGACCACCGGGCTCATTTTCTCCAGGTTGATCTGGTGCATGATCCCGTTGCCCGGCGGGATCACGTCGACGTTGTGGAACGCACGCTTCGTCCACTCGATGAAGTGGAACCGGTCCGCGTTGCGGCGATCCTCGATCGCGCGGTTCTTCGCGAACGCATTCGGATCATTCCCGCCCCATTCGACCGCGAGCGAGTGGTCGACGATCAACTGGGTCGGCACCACCGGATTGACCTGCGCCGGATCGCCGCCCATGTCGGCGATGGCGTCCCGTAAACCCGCAAGATCCACGAGCGCGGTCTGGCCGAGGATGTCGTGGCAGACCACCCGGGCTGGAAACCATGGGAAGTCGAGGTCGCGCCGTCGCTCGATGAACTGCGTCAGGTACGCGTCGCGCAGCAAAGGATCGGCGCGCCGCACGATGTTTTCCGCGTGCACGCGCGACGTATAAGGAAGCGTCTCCCAGGCGCCAGGCCTGATCGCGTCGACCGCGGCGCGCGCGTCGAACCAGTCGAGGCCGGTGCCGGGCAGCGGCTTGCGGAATTCGGAATTCATGGCATTCGGGTCTCTTGGTAGGACGCGCTAGCGGCGGAACGGCGGCCCAGCGCCATTGCACGCGACCGCACCGTCCCCCGCTCCGCCAGGCCACAGGCTGGACGACGCACGGCCGCCTGCGAAGGGGTCGTATTGTGCCAGATGGCTGTCGCTCCCGCCCCCGGATCAGGCGCAAGGCAAGGCCGCGAACGTCGTTTGCTTGTACGCTCCACCGAATCCATGCATGGTGCGCGCTGCCCCGACGCACCGGATTTTGGCGCCGCGCGATGACGAATCCCTACCCGCATCTGTTCGCCCCGCTCGACCTCGGCTTCTGCACCCTGCCCAACCGCGTGTTGATGGGCTCGATGCATACCGGCCTCGAGGACCGCGCTTCGGACTTCCCCAAACTCGCCGCGTATTTCGCGGAGCGCGCGCGCGGCGGGGTTGGCTTGATGGTCACCGGTGGCGTTTCGCCCACGATGCTGGGCTGGCTGAAGCCTTTCTCGGGCAAGCTCAACTGGCCTTGGGAAATCCACAAGCACCGCATCGTGACCAAGGCCGTGCACGAGGCGGGCAGCCGCATCTGCCTGCAGCTGCTGCACGCCGGTCGTTACGCGGGACATCCGTTCGCGGTCGCGCCGTCGCGGATCAAGTCGCCGATCAGTCCGATCACGCCGCGCGCATTGAGTACGCGCGGTGTCGAACGGCAGATCGCCGCGTATGCAAAAGCGGCGCGGCTCGCGCGCGATGCGGGCTACGACGGCGTCGAGGTGATGGGCTCGGAAGGCTATCTCATCAATGAATTCCTCGCGCCGCGCACGAACCAGCGCAGTGACGCCTGGGGCGGCGATGCACAAAAGCGCATGCGTTTCGCGGTGGAAATCGTGCGCCGCGTGCGCGAGGCCTGCGGTCCGGACTTCATCCTGATCTATCGGCTGTCGATGCTCGAACTCGTCGACGAAGGATCGGCCTGGGACGAGATCGTCGCGCAAGCCAAGGCCATCGAAGCCGCCGGCGCGACCATCATCAACACCGGCATCGGCTGGCATGAAGCGCGCGTGCCGACGATTGCGACGTCCGTGCCGCGCGCGGCATTCGCGGGCGTCACCGCGAAGCTGCGCCCGCATGTGACCCTGCCGCTGGTCGCGACCAACCGCATCAACATGCCCGACGTCGCCGAGCGCATCCTCGCCACCGGCGGCGCCGACATGGTGTCGATGGCGCGCCCTCTGTTGGCAGATCCGGAATGGATGAACAAGGCCAGGACCGGCCGCACGCAGGCGATCAACACCTGCATCGCCTGCAACCAGGCCTGCCTCGACCATGTCTTCGTCGCGAAGAAGGCGAGTTGCCTCGTCAATCCGCGCGCATGCGCCGAAACCGAACTCAACTACACGCCGACCAAGTTGCCGCGGCGTATCGCGGTGATCGGCGCGGGACCGGCCGGCCTCGCCTGCGCGACCGTCGCCGCGCAGCGCGGCCATCGCGTGACTCTGTTCGATGCGCACGACGAGATCGGCGGGCAGTTCAATCTCGCCAAGCGGATTCCCGGCAAGGAAGAGTTCAACGAAACGCTGCGCTACTTCGGCCACCGGATCGCCGAAGATCGCGTGGACCTGCGGCTTGGCAAGCAGGTCGCAGCGGCCGACCTCGCCGACTTCGACGCGATCGTGCTCGCTACCGGAGTGACGCCACGCGCGGCGACCTTCCCCGGCCACGAACACGCGAAGGTCTGCAGCTACCTCGATGTGCTGACGCGACGCGTCGTGCCCGGAGCGCGGGTGGCGATCATCGGCGCGGGCGGGATCGGTTTCGATGTCGCCGAGTTCCTCGTACAGGAAGGACCATCGCCGAGCCTCGATCCGGCACGCTGGATGGCCGAATGGGGCGTCGACCCGGAACAGCGCACGCGCGGCGGTTTGATGCCGGCGCACCCGGAACCCCCGGCCCGCGCGGTCTGGCTGCTGCAACGCAGCCCCGGCAAGCCCGGCGCACGGCTCGGCAAGACCACCGGCTGGATCCACCGCGCGACGCTCAAGGCCAAGGGCGTGAAGATGCTCGGCGGCGTCGAATACCTGGGCGTCGATGACGAAGGCATCCGCATCCGCATCGAGGGCGTCGAGCAGTTGCTGCCGGTCGATCACGTCGTCGTCTGCGCCGGCCAGGAACCGCTGCGCGAACTGCTGCAGCCCCTGCGCGACGCGGGTCGCGAGGTGCACGTCATCGGCGGCGCGGATGTGGCGGCCGAACTCGACGCGAAGCGCGCGATCGACCAGGGCAGCCGGCTCGCGGCGATCCTGTGAACCCTGCGGGCGCGTCACCCAGCATCAAATAGCCAATCCGATCAACGGCTTCCCGATTTTCCGCATTCACCCGTCACGCCCGAAGGCGTGCTAAGGTCTGCCTCCCCCGTCTTCGCGGCCTTCCGGAAAGGCTGCGGGCAGGCGGATCGCGGCAGGTCGTTCGATGGGAACGACTGCTCCGATCCGGAAGAAATCCGATCAGAAACATGTGTCCCCATGACGCCACGCCGCGTCGCATGTCCCAGGTTTCATTCGCAGCACCGGGATCGACGACAGGCCAACGGAGCAAGGAACCACCGCGATGAAACTGGCATTGATCCTCTGGCTGGTGCATGTACTGCCCCACCAGGCCGCCGACCCGATGTGCCTGGCGACGACCGTCTATCTCGAAGCGCGCGGCCAGCCCGAACTCGGCCAGCGCGCGATCGCCGAGGTTGCCCTGCGTCGCCGCGACAGCGGCGTGTGGGGCGATTCCGTCTGCGCCGTGGTGACCGCGCCAGGCCAGTTCGCGATGGCCACGATGGACCCGGGCAACCGTCTCGCCGACCTTGGCGCTTTCTACACCGCGCTGCGGATCGCGGTCGCGACCCAGAGCGATTGGGAAAGGCCGGCTGGCCTTCGCCATGAAGTCGTGCCTGGCGCGAGCCATTTCTCAGCGCGCACGCTGGACAATCCGGTCTGGCCGAAGTCGCGGCTGGTGGCCGTCATCGGCGACCAGAACTTCTACCGGGCCGGTCGCGGCAGGATCGACAATCCCGCGCACTAACACGGTGCGTCCCATGCGTGGTCGTTGAGATCGGCATCGCCGGCCCGATTGAACGGGTTCCACACAACGGAGTCCGCCGCATGAAGCTCTACACCAAACCGGGTGCCTGCTCGCTCACCGACCACATCGTCCTCGAATGGATCGGCAAGCCGTTCGACGTCCAGGTCATGACCGCCGCCGAGATGAAGGAACCCGCGTACCTCGCGATCAATCCCTCCGGCGCGGTTCCCGCCATCACCGAAGGCGACTGGTCGATGACGCAGAACGCCGCGATCCTGAACTACCTGGCCGACGCGAATCCCGAAGCGAAGCTCGGCGGCGACGGCACCCCGAAGGCCCGCGCCGAGGTCAACCGCTGGCTCTCCTTCTTCAACGCCGACGTGCATCCGGCATTCCACCCGATCTTCGGGTCCACCGCGTTCCTCGAGGACGCAGCGGTCATCGACAAGACCAAGGACGCCGCGAAAAAGAAGCTGCGTGGCCTGTTCGAGCGCGCAAACAAGCAACTCGAAGGGAAGGACTGGCTGACCGGCACGCGCTCGATCGCAGATCCGTACCTGTACGTGACCTTGCGTTGGGCCGGCAAGACCGGCGTCGACCTGGCCGGCCTCGATAACCTCGCGGCATTCGAACAACGCATGGCCGCCGATGCCGGCGTGCAGCGCGCACTGCGCACCGAGGGTTTGATCTGACGCATTGCTGATTCGATTTGGTTCGAGAAGAGCCGCGCATTGCGCGGCTTTTTTGTGCCTGCGAAAGTTTCCGCGCTTCTTGATCGGGACGACTTGCATGCCGTCGTCGCGCAGGACACGCTGAGACCGTCGGTTGCCAGACCAGCCGAGGAGAATGCTCTGTCCACTTTGCACAGCACGCGCGTCGTTCTTCTTCTCGCCTCGATCTGGCTCGTCGCAGGTTGCCAGCGCGCGTCTGGCACCACCGAATGCCCCAAAGCGTGCGCTTGTAGCGGGGGAATTATTTCATGCCTCGGCACTCGCGATTGGGAACTCAACGCCGAGGCCACGATCGCGCGAATTCCCGCGTTGGTGCCGCTGAAGCTCGGCTCGATCCGGTACAACGACCCCTCACGTCCTAACACCGCCCCAGTCGATGCCAACAACGGTCTCCCATCTGTTCATCTTGGCACCGTGTCCGCGCTCGGGGTGGACGTCGAAGGCCGCATCTACGTGATCGATGCCGCAACCGACGCGGAGCGCGTTTATGACACCACTGGCCGGCAGCTATTGGCAGGGGCTCCCGCCGCGTCGCCTGCCGCACCATACAGCGGCAGGGTCAGGCCGATCATGGTGACAAACCGCAGCGATGCATGGGTTCTGAGTTCAGATAAAGGACGCGGATCGGCGCCGAAATATGTGCATTTCGGGCCATCGGGGCAGCGTATCGGAGTCGAATCCATTGCGTTTGGGTGCCGGACGCTCTGCCCCTGGCTACCGCAGCCCGATGGCCAGCTGCTGTGGATGTTCATCGACGGGAAGATCGTGTTGGCCAATCCAAGCGGTGCCGTGACACGCACGATCGCGTGGCCGGGAAGGAGCGGTTACATCGAATACGTGAGATGGACCACAGCGGTCGCGCCGGACGGCTCGCTGGCCGTCGCCGCGGTCCGAGATCACCCGGGCATCGCGCGCGGACTCGATGCATGGGATTGGTACGCCGTGGTGTATTCGCCCAAGGGCGAGAAGATCAGCGAGTGGCTCCTTCCGTTCAAGTTGAACCAGGCCCCAAGAATAGCCTTCGACGGCAGGCACCTCGCCTTCATCGTCCCGTTGGACAATGCGTCGGGCGAGGAAACGATCGTGGTCGTCGATATGCAAGGACATCCGCAGTTCCGCACCGATGTTCATCCCGACGGCTCGAATGACAGAGTGTTGCTGCTCGCACGCGCGACTGGCGAGGAGCTTTGGGTCTATGGGAACGGAGTGATCACGCGCTACGCGATGCAGCGATGAGTGGCGATGCAGGCGTGCAACGCGCGCGAGGATTGATCCGATAAGTCGCCGCTTCAATTCGATCCACAAAAAAGCCGCGCGGCGCGCGGCTTTTTCTTTCACGATCCCCCATTCTCTATTCCCCGCTTTCAGCGCTTCCCGATCGGCACGTACTTGCGGTCTTCCGGGCCGGTGTAGTTCGCGCTGGGACGGATGATCTTGCCGTCGATGCGCTGCTCGATCACGTGCGCGCACCAGCCCGACGTGCGCGAGATCACGAACAGCGGCGTGAACATCGCGGTCGGTACGCCCATCATGTGGTACGCCGATGCGCTGAACCAGTCGAGATTCGGGAACATCTTCTTGGTGTCCATCATTAGCTTCTCGATGCGCTCGCTGACGTCGAACAGGGTCTGGTCGCCGCCTTCCTTGCACAGCTTGCGGCTGATGTCCTTGATGATCGGATTGCGCGGATCGCCGATCGTGTAGACCGGATGGCCGAAGCCGATCACGATCTCCTTGCGCTCCATGCGCGCACGGATGTCGGCCTCGGCTTCGTCGGCGCTGCCGTAGCGCGAGATGATTTCCATCGCGGCCTCGTTCGCGCCGCCATGCTTCGGTCCGCGCAATGCGCCGATCGCGCCGGTGACGCAGGAGTGCATGTCCGAACCGGTGCCGGCGATCACGCGCGCAGCGAATGTGCTCGCGTTGAATTCGTGTTCGGCGTACAGGATCAGCGACTTGTCGAGCGCGTCGGCGTGCAACGCACTCGGCGGTGCGCCGTGCAGCAGGTGGAGGAAATGCGCAGCGATGGAGTTGTCGTCGGTCTCGACATCGATGCGGCGGCCGTTGCGGGTGAAATGCCACCAGTACAGCAGCATCGAACCGAAGCACGCCATCAGCTTGTCGGCGATGTCGCGTGCCTCGGTGAGCGGATGGCCGTCGCGCTCCGGCAGGACGTTGCCGAGGATCGAACACCCCGTGCGCATCACGTCCATCGGGTGCGCGCTCGCCGGGACCAGTTCCAGCACATCGGTGACGATCGCGGGCAATCCGCGCAGGCGCTTGAGCTTGGCCCGGTACGCGTTGAGCTGCGACTGCGTCGGCAGCGCGCCGTGCACCAGCAGGTGCGCGACTTCCTCGAAGGTCGATTTCGTCGCGAGGTCGTGGATGTCGTAACCGCGGTAATGCAGGTCGTTGCCACTGCGGCCGACCGTGCACAGCGCGGTGTTGCCGGCCGGAGTGCCGGACAGGGCGACGGATTTCTTCGGCTTCGGTGCGCCCTGGTTCGGGGCCGGATTCGTGTCACTCATGTGGATCTCCATGTCGGCGCATGCACTGCTTTCCGTCGCCTCAGTCTTCCCTGGCGAACAGCGCATCGAGTTTGCGTTCGTAATCGTGATAGTCGAGGAAATCGTACAGCTCGGCGCGCGTCTGCAGCGTGTCGATGAGGTTCTTCTGCGTGCCTTCGCGGCGCACGGTTTCGTAGAAATTCAGCGCGGCCTTGTTCATCGCGCGATAGGCGCCGCAGCAGTACAGCGCGATGTCCACGCCGGCTTCGCGCAATTCGTCGGTCGTGAAGAACGGCGTCGAACCGAACTCGGTGAGGTTCGCCAGGATCGGCACCTTCACCGCCGCCTTGAAGCGACGGTAATCGTCGAGCGTTTGCATCGCCTCGGGGAAGATCATGTCGGCGCCGGCTTCGACGTAGGCGCAAGCGCGATCGATCGCGGCATCGATGCCCTCCACTGCCGCAGCGTCGGTGCGCGCCATGATGACGAAACCCGGATCGCTTCGCGCATCGACGGCCGACTTGACGCGGTCGACCATTTCATCGCGCGTCACCACTTCCTTGCCGGGCCGATGGCCGCAACGCTTCTGCCCGACCTGGTCCTCCATATGGACCGCGGCGACGCCGATGCGCTCGAAGGAGCGGATCGTGCGCGCGATATTGAACGCCCCGCCCCAGGCGGTGTCGATATCGACCAGCAACGGCATCTGCGCCCCATCGACGATGCGGCGCGCGTCGGTAAGCACGTCTTCCATCGTGCTGATGCCGAGATCCGGTACGCCAAGCGAATTCGCGGCCACGCCGCCGCCGGACAGGTACAGCGCCTTGTAGCCCGTTCGCTTGGCCATCAGCCCCGCATAGGCGGTGATCGCGCCCATGACCTGCAACGGCGATTCGGCGGCGAGGGCGGCGCGGAACTGCGCGCCGGCTGAAAGCTGGCTCATGCGGAGATCGCTCGTGTCGATGTCAATTCTTCGCGAACAGGTGCTCGACCCCGGCGCGCTCCTCGCGCAATTCCTTGTCGGTCGCATCCATGCGCGCGCGCGAGAAATCGTGGATCGCCAGGCCCTGCACGATCTCGTACACGCCGTTGCGGCAGACGCAGGGATAGCCGTAGATCACGCCCGGCGCGATGCCGTAACTGCCGTCTGACGTGATGCCCATCGACACCCAGTCGCCATCGGCGGTGCCGAGCGCCCACGAACGCATGTGGTCGATCGCGGCCGATGCGGCCGATGCCGCCGACGACGCGCCGCGCGCCTTGATGATCGCCGCGCCGCGCTGCTGCACGGTCGGAATGAACGTCGCTTCGTACCAGGACTGGTCGATCTGCGCCATCGCGCCCATGCCGCGCACCGTCGCGTGGTTCAGGTCGGGGTACTGGGTCGAGCTGTGGTTGCCCCAGATGATGACGCGCTTGATGTCTGTGTTGAGCGCACTGGTCTTCTCGGCGAGCTGCGAGATCGCGCGGTTGTGATCGAGCCGGACCATCGCGGTGAAGCAGCGCGGATCGAGGTCGGGCGCATTCTGCTGCGCGATCAGCGCATTGGTGTTGGCCGGGTTGCCGACCACGAGCACCCTGATGTTGCGGCTCGCGTGCGCATTGATCGCCCTGCCCTGCGGTCCGAAGATCGCGCCGTTCGCTTCGAGCAGGTCCTTGCGCTCCATGCCCGGTCCACGCGGACGCGCACCGACCAGCAATGCGTAGTCGGCGTCCTTGAACGCGACGTTCGGATCATCGGTCGCGACCACGCCGTGCAGGGTCGGGAACGCGCAGTCGTTTAGTTCCATCACCACGCCGGCGAGCGCACCCAGCGCGGGCGTGACTTCGAGCAACTGCAGGATCACCGGCTGGTCCGGGCCGAGCATGTCGCCGGCGGCGATGCGGAACAGTAGTGCATAACCGATCTGGCCGGCGGCGCCGGTGACTGCGACGCGAACTGGGGTTTTCATTGGGAAACTCCTGAAAAAATGGTTTGTCATCCCGAGCATAGCGAGGGATCTGGGGGCCTCGAAGCGACAGATCCCTCGCTATGCTCGGGATGACAAGAAAGGGGATGACAATGCGGGGGTTGGGCTACTTCAATTCGGCAAAAAATTCCTGCACGCGCTTCAGTCCATCATCAAGCTGGTTCGCCGGACAGGTGTAGCTGATGCGCATCGCGCGCGGCTCGCCGAACGCGACGCCGGGCACGCAGGCCACGCCCTTGGCTTCGAGCAATGCATTGCAGAAGTCGACATCGTTCGAGATCGTGGTGTTGCCGTGCATCTTGCCGAACGCGCAGCTGATGTCGGGAAACACGTAGAACGCGCCCTGCGGCTTCGGGCAGACAACGCCGGGAATTGCGCGCATCGCCGCGATCACGCGGTCGCGGCGTTCCTGGAACTCGGCGTTCTTTGCGATCGGCACGTCCTGCGGACCAGACAGCGCGGCGAGCGCGGCTGCCGAGGTGATTTCCGGCAGGTTGGTGATGTGGTTCGAATTCAGGGTGACGACCGCGTTCGCGACGACTTCCGGCGCGGCGACGAAACCGATGCGCCAGCCCGGCATGCCATAGGTCTTCGAGCACGAGTCCATGAAGATCACGCGCTCGCGCAATTCCGGACGCGCCATGACGACGTTGTGGTAGCCGATGCCGTCGAACACCATGCGGTTGTAGATGTCGTCGGTGATGATCCAGATGTCCGGATGCTTGACGAGCACATCGGCGATCGCGGCTATCTCGTCCTTCGTGTAGACCATGCCGGTCGGGTTCGAGGGGTTGTTGAACAGGAATACTTTCGGCTTCTTCGCGAGCGCGGCGTCGAGCTGCGCCGGCGTGAGCTTGTAGTCCTGTTCGGGCGGGCACGGCAGCAACTGGATCTTCGCGCCGACGATTTCGGCGATGTCCATGTAGCTGGTCCAGTACGGCGCAGGGAAGGCGATCGTGTCGCCTTCGTCGAGCAGCACTTCCATCAGGTTGTAGAGCACGCCCTTGGCGCCGATGCCGATCGCGCAGTTCTTGCGCGTGTAGCCGGTCATGCCGACCGCATCCATGTTCGCGATGAAGGCGTCGAGCAGCGCGTCGGAACCGCGGTTGCTGCCGTACTGGCCGCTGTCGTGGTCGAGCGCCTTTCGGACCGCGTCGTACACGTGCGGGCCGGGCAGGAAGTTCGGCACGCCGATCGAGAAACTGATGATGTCGCGACCTTCTGCCTTGAGCTTCTTGGCTTTTTCGGCGACGACCATGATTGCGCTGGGCTTGGCGCGACCGACGCGCTGGGCGAGTTTCAGCATTGGAGCCTCGGCTGGAATGAGAGCGCTGTCGAGCGCGGGATCGCAAAACGCGCCGAATTTTAGCACGGGGCCGCCGGGGAGCTTGCGCGCCCAGCAGGCATGCGCAAGGCTAGGCGCTCTTCCCCAGAGGGCATCAGCGATGAAATGCCTACGCCGGCTGCTTACCAGGAACCTGGCCATGTTCGTGCTGGCCTTCGCTTTCGCCGCCGCATCCGCCCAGGCCCAGGTCCGCACGGCGACCGACGCCAGCGGCCAGAAGGTCAGGATCGAAGGCAGCATCGTCATCGTCCAGCCGGACATCGAGCTGTCGCTGGTGACCGCCGGCGGCATGCAGGAGCCGCGCAAGGAATGGTCGGACAACGCCCGCAAGTTCTATCCGGCCGCCGTGCATGTCCTGCTCGAGGGCAAGCACGCGAGCCAGAAGCCGGACTACATCGTGCCCGACAACCTCGATCCCGCATCGCGGCTGGGCCAGATCCTGCGGCTCAACCAGGCGGTCGCGCTGAGCATCGCGCAGTGGTCGCAGCCGATGAACGTGCTGGCGACCAAGAAGGATCCGGTCACCGGCAAGCCGCTGCTGGACTGGACCCTCGGCCCGGGCGTTTCCGAACTGCACGACGCGAGCGGCGCCGACTACGCCCTGTTTACGTACATCCGCGACAGCTATGCGAGTTCCGGTCGTTCCGCGTTGCGCGTGCTCGGGATGCTGGCGGGCGTCGCGATGGGCAGCTACCTGGACATCGGCGGCGGCATGCAGATCGGGGTGGCGACGATCGTCGACCTGCGCACCGGCAAGGTCGTGTGGTTCAACCTGATGGCGCGGCAGAGCGGCGACCTGCGCGACGAGAAAGGCACCAAGGCCACGGTCGACCAGATGCTCAGGGACCTGCCGTTGTGATCCAACCTCATCGCCTGGCTTGTGGCCTGCTGGCCCTGCTGCTGGCGGGCGCGGCATGCGCAGCGCCGCCCATCCTGCCGATCCAGTCGGGGGAACGGCCGCTGCCGAACAGCACCGAGGCCGAGCTCTGGTACGGCATGGACCAGGCGGAAAAAGACATCAAGGTCTCTCCGCTGCTCGTCCACGATCCGGCGCTGGACGCCTATGTGCAGGGCGTCGCCTGTTCGGTGGCGCGCGATGCGTGCAAGGACCTGCACATCTACGTGGTGGACATCCCCGCCTTCAATGCCGAGACGGCGCCGAACGGGATCGTCCTGGTGTTCACCGGAGCGCTGCTGCGCATGCGCGACGAGGCCGAGCTTGCGCTCGTGCTAAGCCACGAATTCGCCCACTACCAGCAACGCCACGGCCTGCGATTCTGGATCAAGGCCAAGCACGAGACCGCTTTCCTCGCCACGTTCGGAGTGATCACCATCGGTGGCGGTGTCGGCCTGGTCGGCGGCATCGCCAGCGTGGTCGGCGCGGCGAACATGTTCCAGTTCTCCCGCGACTTCGAGCGGGAGGCCGACAGCCTGGGCTTCAGGAATGCGACCAGCCTCGGCTACGACCCGCAAGCCGGAGTACGCGTGTGGACGCGGCTGGCGCGCGAGGAGAAAGCCAGCAAGGAACACAAGCGGTCGCCGGTCTTCATGACCCACCCGAAGACCGACGAGCGACTGGAGGACGTGCGCGCCGCCGCGGCAGCGGTTCCACCCGGGGACTTCCACGACAACCGTGCGGCCTACCACGCCGCGACCCGGCCGTTCCTGGCGCACTGGCTGGATGCGGAACTCTCGCGCCGGACCTACGACACCACCATCCAGCTGATCGGCGACCTGCGCGACGGCGCCGATCCCGACAGCACCGGGACGCTGACCTTCTATCTCGCCGAAGCCTACCGGCATCGCGGCAAGAACGACGACCGCGCCACCGCGAGCAAGCTCTACGCGGAGGCGATCACGCACGCCGACGCCCCCGCCGATGCATGGCGCGAATACGGACTCGACCTGCGCCAGAACGGCCAGCCGGCCGCGGCGGCCGAGGCGCTGCGCCATTACCTGCAGCTGTCGCCGCAAGCCGGCGACCGCGCCTTCATCGAAAAATACCTGACCGAACTGGAGAACCGCACGTGACCATTTCGCGCATCAAGATCGCCGCCATCGTGGCGCTGCTCCTGCTGCTCAGTTCCTGCGCAAGCCCGGGCGGCACGCTCCAGCGCGCAGGCAGCGCCGATGTCTTCGACATGCAGATGGACACCGACCTGAACTGGTCGCGCATCAAGGGCCCCCACCAGGAAATCTGGACCATCGATGGGATGGCGCTGAACAGCCTGAGCATCTTCTCCGGAGTCAAGCCCGGCGAACACGTCTTCATGATGACGCGCGAGCGGACTTCGCGCCCTGACGGCCCCTGGTTCCGCGCCGGCATGCGCCCGGAGGAGATCCGCGACATCGTCGTCGATGCAATGCAGGGCATGCGGATGGTCAACGTCCACAGCGACAACCTGCGCCCGCAGCGTTACGGCACGCTCGACGGCCTGCGTTTCGATTTCACGATGACCAATGCGGACGGCCTGATCTACAAGGGCACCGCCGCGGCGGTCGAGAAGGACGGCAAGCTGACCCTGCTGCTGTGGAAGGCGCCGTCGGAGTACTACTACGGTCGCGACATCGCCGCCGTGAACAAGATGCTCGACAACATCCGGTTCGTGGTCGCGACGAAATAACCTGCGCCGTCGGCACGGCAGCCTGCACCATGAAAAACGGAGCCGTTCGGCTCCGTTTTTGGTTGCACCGGCTCCGGCACGGACGCCGTCCAGCGAACTCTCAGCGCTTGCTGTCCAGCACCTTGTTCCACTCCGCCACGCGCGCCGCCTGGCTCGCGAGCAATGCATCGGTATCGCCTTCGATGGTCAGGCTTTCGATCGCGTCGCCTCCACGGATCGCATCGACCACCTTCTGGTCGTCGGCGCCGACGACCTTGCCGAACACGGTGTGCTTGCCATCAAGCCACGAGGTCGCGACATGGGTGATGAAAAACTGGCTGCCGTTCGTGCCCGGCCCGGCATTCGCCATCGACAGCACGCCCTTCTCGTGGCGCAGGCCGGTGTTGACCTCGTCCTCGAACCGGTAGCCCGGACCGCCGCGCCCGCTGCCCTCGGGGCAACCGCCCTGGACCATGAAATCCGGGATCACGCGGTGGAAGCCCAGGCCGTTGTAATAGCCGCGTTTGGCAAGGTTCACGAAATTCGCGACCGTGATCGGCGCCTTGTCCGGGTACAGCTCGACGTGGATCGGACCCTTGCTCGTTGCGAATGTGGCGATCATGGCGCTCATGCGTGTTCTCCAAAGTTCCAGTTTGACAGTGCAGCCACGGATGGCTGCGGTTTGATTCCAGCGATCATGGACGATCGCACCAAAAACCCAGTGCAGCCACGGATGGCTGCGGTTTGATTCCCGCGATCATGGACGATCGACGCAAGCCACGCATGATAGCCGAGCGACCGCCCCGCGGGCGGCCCGACCGAGGACGCTGCAGTCGGCGACGGCATCGACTACCATCGCGCTCTGCGCCGCAGATCGAACCTGGCAGCACGCATGACGAAGACCACCGCAGCGCTCATCATGTCCACGCTCATCGCGATGACGGCCATCGGCGGTTGCGGCGTGCGAGGCGACAAGGCATCCGCCGTCGCGCATGTCTCCGCGGAAGACGCGAAGGACCGGGTCATCCGCACCCAGGTCCATGAAGCCGCCCTGCTCGCCGAAGGCGCCAAGACTGCCGTGGCCGAGTTCCACGCCCGCCAGGGTTACTACCCAGCGAACAACACGTCGGCCGGCCTCGCATTCGCGTCCAGCATCCACGGCGCGTACGTGAACGCGGTCAACGTCGCGGGAGGGCGCATTGCGGTCACCTTCGGCGGCCCGATGGCGGATCCGGCGATCACCGGCACGGTGCTGGAGTTTTCGCCATCCTCCGACGGCGCCGTGATCCAGTGGACGTGCGGTACGACGACCGGCTCGACGGTCGATGCGAAATATCGCCCGTCGGCGTGCCACCAGTAGCCCGTCCGTTCCCACCTTTCCCTCCTTCCACCAGGAATCTTCCGCATGACCATGTTCCAGCGCTTGCTGCTCGCCGCAGCGCTTGCAGCAACGACGGCCGTTGTCGGCTGCAACCGTCACGACGACAAGCCCAGGGCGATCGTTGCCGTCGACCTCGCGGAGGCGAACGCGCACATCGCCCAGCCCGCCTGGCTCGGCGAGCGCCTGCCCGAGCACACAGTCGCCTACGCGCGCATTCCGTCGTTCTGGGGGATGCTGTCGGCGCCGGACGGGCGTCCGCTGGATACCGCGCTCGCGAATGCGGAGCACGCGAAGATCATCGCCAAACTCCGCGATGCAGTGCGCAACGACAAGCTCATCGTCGATACCGGCGCGGCGCCGGCGCTTGCCATGTTCCTCGGCGACCAGGGCGCACCGACCGAACTGGCGTTCATCGACATCAGCGACCAGCTCACGCCAGCCGGAAACATGCTGCTGACCACCAGGCTCGACGTGGCCGACATCGCCGCCCTGAATGCGCGCATGGCCGCGCTCTCTGCCGAGGCGCCGGTCCTGAAAGCGCCATTCGACGCCAACGGCAGCGCCGAACTGCAGAGCAACGGATTCCTCCAGTTCGACATCGCCACCCACCGCCTGTACGCGTTCGTCGGCAGTGCCGCGACGCGCAGCGGACTCGACGATGCGCTCAAGCAGCTGACGTCGACCCGCACACATCCGATGCATGAGGCCGAGCGCGCGATCGACGGTTCCGGCCAGGGCCTGTTCGTGTGGCTGAAGCTGAAAGGCCTGACCGGCATGATCGAGGCGCGTTCGCCTGGAATCCGGCCCGGCACGCTGCTGTACGACCTGCTCGAGCGCAGCCAGAGCCTCGCCTTCGGCTGGGGCACGGTCGCCGGGCATGGCCGCATGCAACTGGTCCTCGATGCGCCGGATGCGCGCCTGCTGTCCTATCTGGCGCGCGGCAAGATCGAAGCGAACATCAAGACCGCCGGCAAGCCGAACTGGGTAGCGACGCTCGCGATGCCGACCCCGGAGCAGGCGCGGACGCTGGAAGCGAACCTCGACCAGGATTTCGGCGCTGGCACGCAGCAGAAATACCAGGAGTTGCTGCAGAAGGTGCAGGGCAACCTCGGTGTTTCGCTGAAGGATTTCGGCAGCACGTTCGGCCCCGAACTGATCGCGTTCTCCGATGCCAACGGCCATTTCTATGCACTGCGGATGCGCGACCGGGCGGCGTTCTATGCGCAGCTCGACACGCTCGGCAAGAAGTTCAACTGGCGCAGCGAAGTCACCCGTTCGGGCGGCGTCGAGATCCACCAGCTCCATCTTCCCGGCATCACCCCGCCGCCGCTGCAGCCCGGGGCGGACCCGCGCGCCGACGCGTGGCTGCGCCTGTACGCGCGCATCGGCAGCCACTTCTACTGGGTCGAGGACGGCGACTACCTGGTCTTCGCGAGCGTGCCGCAGCTGCTCGCCGATCGCGCCGCCAGCAAGCTCGACACGCCGCTTGGCGACTGGTTGCGCGATACCCAATCGGGGCACGACAACGAAACCCTGGTGGGTTTCAGCGGCACCAGCCGGAATGCGCAGCGCGACATGTATTACACCTACCTCTCCATGCTGCAGGCGCTCGGCGATGCGCTCGGGCAACCGGTGGACCTGATGCCGATGCCGGCCGCGAATGGCCTGCGGCTGCCGGTCGAAGGCGTGTACGGCGCCAGCATCGACGTCAGCAAGTCGCGGATCGGCTTCAGCCTGACCTACGAGCAGTCGCCGGCCGAACTGGTCACGAACGGGGCTGGCGGCGCCTACGGAACGGTGGCGGTGGTGGCAATCCTCGCCGCGATCGCGATTCCGGCTTATCAGGACTACGTGATTCGCTCGCAGGTCAGCGAGGGCGTCTACCTCGCCGACGGGGCCAAGACCGCAGTCGGCGAGTACGTCGCCAACACTGGAAAACTGCCGGCGGATAATGCCAACGCAGGCCTGGCGACGGCCGCGAGCATTTCAGGGACGTATGTCTCCGCAGTCGAGGTCAAGGACGGCCAGATCAGCGTCACCTACAGCAGCCAGCCTCCGCAGAAGGCCAATGCGGCGTTGGACGGCGGGATCTTGGTGTTTTCGGCTACGCCCAATGACGGCTCAACAGCTTTTACCTGCAGTAGCACCAATATCCCGCAAAAGTACTTGCCGAGCGTCTGCCGGCACTGAGCACTGGCAAAGGATGCGACCGCTTGCGGCCTGGATCCGCAACGGTCGCGGCGGCGCCGTCCGATGAACGCGCCTTGCTGCGATGCGGCAAGTAGGGCCCGGAGCAGGTATCATGGGCGGCTTGATCCATCCACCCCAGACTCGCCCACGCCGGCGGGTGAGATTCCCATGTCCATCGAAAAGCTCCGCAACATCGCCATCGTCGCCCACGTCGACCACGGCAAGACCACCCTCGTTGACCAACTGCTCAAGCAGTCCGGTACCTTCAGCGAGCGCACGGTCACGACCGAACGCATGATGGACAGCAACGATCTGGAAAAGGAACGTGGCATCACGATCCTTTCCAAGAACACCGCGATCCGCTGGAAGGATTACCGCGTCAACATCGTCGACACGCCCGGCCACGCCGACTTCGGCGGCGAAGTCGAGCGCGTGCTGTCAATGGTCGACTCGGTGCTGATCCTGGTTGATGCGATGGACGGCCCGATGCCGCAGACGCGCTTCGTGACGCAGAAAGCGTTCGCGATGGGCTTCAAGCCGATCGTCGTGGTGAACAAGGTCGACCGTCCCGGCGCGCGTCCGGACTGGGTCGTCAACCAGACCTTCGACCTGT
>JBBQHA010000002.1:0-67093 GCA_038323475.1 Lysobacterales bacterium | reverse complement strand
GTCGCGCCCCGCGCGGCGCGGGGTATTAAGTCCGGGCGGGCCATTGCCCGCAGAGGCCGGGATGGCGGTCGACAGGCTCTGGGGCCAGACCGTCATCGAGGTCTTCGGGAGCACCGAAACGGGCGGCATCGCCACCCGCTCCGGCGCCACTGCCTGGCAGCCGCTGCCCGGCGTGGAATGCCGGATCGACGCATCCGCATTGCATGTGCGCTCGCCGCATCTTGCCGACGACCAGTGGTTCCGGACCGAGGATCGTGCGCAGCTGCTGGACGCGGGATTCGAGTTGCTCGGGCGCAGCGACCGGCTGGTCAAGCTCGAGGAACGGCGCATCTCGCTCGATGCGATCGAGCGCGCGCTGCAGGCGGACGCCTTGGTCGATACGGCCCGCGTGCAGCTGCTTGCGGGTGCCCGCGACCGGATCGTCGCCGTGGCCGTGCTTTCCGTGGCCGGGCGCGCGTTGCTGTCGTCCGCCGGCAGGAAGGCCCTGATCGACCGCCTGCGCGGCGGGTTGCGCCCGCAAGTCGACCCGATCGCGGTACCCAAGCTCTGGCGTTTCGTCGCGGCGATGCCCATCAATGCGCAGGGCAAGACAACAACGAAGCTGCTGGCCGACCTGTTCCGCTCCAGCAGCCCGCTGCCGCACTGGCAGGAGCGCAGCGCGACTGCAGCGAAACTGCAGCTCACGCCCGCCAGCGACATGGCCGTGTTCGACGGACATTTTCCCGGCACGCCGATCCTCCCCGGCGTGGCCCTGGTCGACTGGGCGATCGAATGCGGACGCACCGCGTTCGGGATCCACGCGCCGTTCCTGCGCATGGAGGCGCTGAAGTTCCAGCAGCTGGTCCGACCGGAAACGCAGCTGGAACTCGACCTCGGCTGGCGGGCGGAAACCGGGACCTTGCAATTCAGTTTCCGGTCGAGCCAGGGCATGCACGCCAGCGGCAGGATCGTGTTCGCCGACCCGGCCGCCGCGGCATGACCGCCGCCACCGCTACCGCGTTTTCGCCGATCGTGGTGATCCCGGTCTACAACCACGGCGCGGCGATCGGCGCGATGATCGCGGGCGTCCGCAAACAGGACGTGCCGTGCCTGATGGTGGACGACGGCTCGGATAGCGACTGCGCCGGCATACTCGACGCGCTGGCGACGAGCCATCCAGACCAGGTGTCCCTGTTGCGCCTGCCGAGCAACCAGGGCAAGGGCGGGGCGGTGATGGCCGGCCTGCGCGAAGCGGCGCGGCGCGGATACAGCCATGCGCTGCAGATCGATGCCGATGGCCAGCACGATCCGGCCGATATCCCCGGTTTCCTGGCTGAAGCACGGGCGCATCCGGATGCGGTGGTCTGCGGTTGTCCGGTCTACGACGCCTCGGTGCCGAAGATCCGGCTGTATGGCCGCTACGCCACCCATGTGTGGGTCTGGATCAACACCCTGTCGTTCGACATCCGCGATTCGATGTGCGGCTACCGCGTTTACCCGCTCGCGCCGACGCTGGCCCTGATGGACGCGACGAAGCTCGGCCGGCGCATGGATTTCGATGCCGATATCGTGGTTCGCCTATACTGGCGCGGTACCGTCGTGCGCAATCGCGAGACCCGCGTGACCTACCCGCTCGATGGAATCTCCCATTTCAGGGTCCTGCGCGACAATCTGCGCATCTCGCGCATGCATGCGGCCTTGTTCCTCGGCATGCTGGTCCGCTCGCCGATGTTGATCCTGCGCAAATGGCGGCGTCCATGAGCAGCCGGCATTGGGCGGACATCGGCGAGAAGACGTTTACCTTCGGCATCCGTTTCCTGGCCGGCGTCCACCGCTGGTTCGGGCGCACGCCATTCCGGGTGTGCCTGTATCCGGTGCTGCTGTTCTACTGGCTGACCAGCGCGACCGCGCGTCGCGCGTCGCTGGAATACCTGCGTCGCCTGCAAGCCACCCATCACGTGTTCGAGCGGGAGCCGGGGCTGCGCACCAGCCTGCGCCATTTCGGCTGCTTCGCCGAGACCCTGCTCGACAAGACTCTGGCCATGAGCGGACGCTATCCGCTCGAGCGGCTGGTGGTCGACGGCGTGGAAGCGATCGCGGACAACGTCGAGCCCGGCCGGGGTGGGCTGATCATCACCGCTCACCTGGGTTGCCTGGAGCTGATGCAGGCCTCGGCGGGCCTGCGTTCCGGCCTGAAGATCAATATCCTGGTGCATACCGCGCACGCCGAAAGCTTCAACCGGATCCTGGCCCGGCTCAATCCCGAAGCGCAGGTGCAGTTGCTGCAGGTGAGCGCTTTCAATGTCGCAACCGCGATCCTGCTTGCCGAGCGCGTCGCCGCCGGCGAATGGATCGCGATCGCTGGCGACCGCATCCCGGTTTCCGGCGATCGCGTGCTGCGCGTGTCCTTCCTCGGCAAGCCGGCGCTGTTTCCGGCCGGCCCGTACCTGCTCGCTTCACTGCTGCATTGCCCGGTCTACCTGATGGCCTGCCTGCACGAAGGCACGGGATATCGGGCACGCGTGGACAAATTCGCCGACCGGATCCAGCTGCCGCGAGGGCAGCGGGAACAGGCGATGACCGCCTATGCCGCCAGCTTCGCCCGTTGGGTCGAAGAGCGCCTGCGCGAGTCGCCGCTGGACTGGTTCAACTTCTACGCTTTCTGGGACCAAACGAGCCGTGACGCAACCACTCCAGTCTGATCCCGCAACCATCGTCATCGGCGCCGCTCGATTGCGGCTGGACGATGTCGTTGCCATCGCCAATCGCTCGGCACGCGCGAGCCTGCTGGACGATGCCGGCTTCCGCGCACGCATTGCGCGCGGCGCCGACTTCGTCGACCGCCTGATCGCCGAGGACGGGGTCGTCTATGGCGTCACCACCGGCTACGGCGATTCGTGCACGGTCACGATTCCCCCGGCGCTGGTCAACGAACTGCCGCGCCACCTGTACACCTACCATGGCTGCGGCCTGGGGCGTTTCCTCGATGCGGACGAAACCCGGGCGGTGCTGGTCGCCCGGATGGTGTCGCTGGCGCAGGGAGTTTCCGGCATCAGCTACGGCCTGCTCGAGCAACTTGCCGCCCTGCTGCGCCACGACATCCTGCCGCTGATTCCGGCCGAAGGTTCGGTCGGGGCGAGTGGCGACCTCACGCCCTTGTCCTACGTGGCCGCGGTGCTTTGCGGCGAACGCGAGGTCCGCTTGCACGAGGTGGTGATGCCAGCTGCCGAGGCGCTCGCGCGGCACCGGCTGGAGCCGCTGCGGCTGCGTCCGAAGGAAGGCCTGGCGATCATGAACGGCACTGCCGTGATGACGGCGCTGGCCTGCCTGGCCTGGCGGCGCGCCGACTATCTGTCGAAGTTGTGTACGCGCATCACCGCCTACAACGTGCTGTCGAGCGACGGCAACGCGCACCACTTCGACGAAACCCTGTTCTCGGTGAAACCGCACGCCGGCCAGCAACGCGTCGCTGCACGGCTGCGCGCCGACCTCGCCTCCGATCGCCCTCCGCGCAACGAAAAGCGCCTGCAGGACCGTTATTCCCTGCGCTGCGCGCCGCATGTGATCGGCGTGCTCGAAGACGCGATGCCGTGGTTCCGCGAAACCATCGAGAACGAACTCAACAGCGCGAACGACAACCCGATCATCGACGCCGAACAGGAAATGGTCCTGCACGGCGGTCATTTCTACGGAGGCCATATCGCGTTCGCGATGGACGCGATGAAGACCGCAGTCGCCAACCTGGCCGACCTGATGGATCGGCAGATGGCGCTGGTCGTCGACGCGCGCTACAACCACGGCCTGCCGGCGAACCTGTCCGCCGCGTCCGGCGAACGCGCGCCGCTCAACCACGGCTTGAAGGCATTGCAGATCAGCGTTTCGGCGTGGACTGCGGAAGCGCTGAAGCTGACGATGCCGGCATCGGTGTTCTCGCGTTCGACCGAATGCCACAACCAGGACAAGGTCAGCATGGGCACCATCGCCGCGCGCGACTGCCTGCGCATCCTCGAACTCACCGAACAGGTCGCGGCCAGCCTGCTGGTGTCGGTGCGCCAGGGCGTCGCCTTGCGTCGCCGCCTGCAATCCGACCTGGCGATGACGCCGGCGCTGGAGCGCATGTATGCCGATCTGGAGGCGCGGATTCCGCTGATCGAGGAAGATCGCGCGCTGGACCGCGAGCTGCTGGGGTTGATCGGTGCGATCCGCGACGAGGCCTGGGACTTGTATGCGCCCTGACTTCGCCGCGGAGATCGAACTGACGCCGGCCTTCCACGACCTCGATCCGATGGCGATCGTCTGGCATGGCCATTACCTGAAGTATTTCGAACTCGTGCGCTGCGCCCTGCTGGGCAAATTCGACTACGACTACCAGCAGATGCACGCATCCGGGTTCATCTGGCCGATCGTCGACCTGCGCACGAAATACGTGCGATCCGCGCAGCTTGGCCAGCGGCTGAAGGTTCGCGCGGAGATCGTGGAATGGGAATACCGGTTGAAGATCGCGTACCTGATCCGCGATGCCGCAAGCGGCGAGGTGCTCACGCGCGCGCATACGATCCAGGTCGCGGTGGATGTTGCGACCCGCGAGATGTGCATGGTCTCGCCCCCGGTGTTGCTGCAGCGCCTGGGGCTGGCCGCATGATCCGCGCGCTGTTCATTGCCGTGGCGTTGCTGCTGTCCCTGCCGGGCATTGCGGCCCCGGGCGACGGCGTGCGCGATCGCCTGGCCAAGCCCGCCGTCCTGCGCGGCAAGTTCGAACAGACCCGGCACCTGCAGGGTTTCCACAACGCGCTCACATCGCAGGGCGATTTCGTGGTTGCCCGCGACCGCGGCGTGCTCTGGGAAACCCGCAAGCCGTTCGCATCCACGACCGTGATCAGCAAGAGCCGGCTGTTGACCCGCCAGGCCGACGGCAGCAGCGAGGTCGTCTTCGACAAGACCCGTTCGCCGGCCGCGAGCATGGTCAACGCATTGCTGCTGGCGTTGCTCGGCGGCGACGTCGACACCTTGTCGAAGTATTTCACGCTGAAGGAAACTGCACTGCCCGAGGGCGCATGGCGGGTCGAATTGTTGCCGCGCAAGTCGGGTCTCGCGCGCGTCTTCGTACGCATCGTCCTGCAGGGCGACCGCTACGTGCGCAGCGTGCACCTGGAGGAAAAGGGCGGCGACAGCACCGACATCGCGTTCCAGTCGATGACCGATGCGCCGGCCGAACTGGACCCCGGCGAGGCCAGGCAGTTTGAATAGCCTGCGGGGCATGCGCGCCTGGCATTGGCCGGCCTGGCTCTGGGCCGCGCTGGTCATCGGCCTGGCTTGCCAGCAGGTCGGGTTCTGGCGGCACACGCGGCTCGACACCGATGTGCTGGCGTTGTTGCCCGGCGAAAAACAGGACGCCATGCTCGCCGCGGCGAACCGGCGGATTGCCGAAGGCGCGACCCAGCAGGTCGTGGTGCTGGTCGGCAGCGCCGACTTCGAGCAGGCCAGGTCGTCCGCCGAGACATTCCTGAAGGCAGTGCCGGTCGCATTGCTGAAACCGGTCGCCGCCGATGAGTCGGGCGATGCCGCGCTGGATTTCTACGCCCCCCACCGCGGTTCCCTGTTGACGGCCGAACAGCGCAAGCGGCTCACTGGCGCGGACATCGACCAATTGGCCAATGCGGCATTGGCGCGCCTGTATGGACCGGGCCTCGCCGGCGGGTTGACCGACTGGAGGGCGGATCCGCTGGGCTTGTGGGTGCCGTGGTGGCAGGAGCGCCTCGGCAAGGGGATGCAGAGCCGCGACGGCTGGATCGGCGTCAGTGGCAATGGGCTGGAATGGATCCTGCTGCGCTTCGAGACGGATCCATCGACATTCCGGCTCGACGGCAACAGCCGGATCCAGGCCGCGCTGGCAGCCGCCAGCGCGCGCGCCCGGGCTGCCAACCCCGGCGTCCGCATCCTCGAGGCCGGCGTGCCCCTGCATGCCGAAGCGGCCGCGGTCCGCGCCAGCTGGGAAATCAACACCATCGGTTTCGGTTCGCTGCTGGCGGTGCTCACCCTGGTCTGGCTGGCGTTCCGGAGCCTGCGGCCGATCCTGCTGGTCAGTCTGTCGCTGGTGATCGGGACGGCGGCGGGCGTCGCCACGACGGCGATCGTATTCGGCAAGATCCATGTGCTGACCCTGGTGTTCGGCGCCAGCCTGGTCGGCGTGGCCGAGGATTTCGGCATCCATTATTTCGCGAGCAGGCAGGCCTATCCCGGCACCGGGCCGCGCTCACTGATGCGGCACTTGATGCCGGGCATGTCCCTGGCACTGGCCACCAGCGTGCTGGCTTACCTGGCGCTCGGCCTGGCGCCACTGCCCGGATTGCGGCAGATGGCGGTGTTTTCCGCCAGCGGTCTGCTCGCTGCATTCCTGACCGTGGCGTGCTGGTTCCCCGTCCTGGACCGCCGCGCGCCGCGCAACAGCGCATTTGCCGGCCGCATCGCCGATTCGCTGGCGCGTTGGCCGCGCTGGCGCTTCGCCGGGCGTTCCGGCATCGCACTGTCGCTGGGTACGATCGCGGTGATCGGCGGCGGCCTGGCTCGGCTGCACGTGCACGACGATCTGCGCAGCCTGCAGAACTCGCCGCCTGCGCTCATGCAGCAGGAGCGCGACGTCGGCCGCCTGCTCGGCATGCCCAGTCCTGCCCAGTTCTTCGTGGTCAGCGCCGCGAGCGCCGAAGACGTCCTGCGCCGCGAGGAACTGTTGACCCAGCGCTTGGACGCGGTCGTCGCCGATGGCGGCATGACCGGCTACGTCGCGGTATCCGACTGGGTGCCCTCGGAGTCGCGCCAACGCACCGATGGCCGGTTGAGCGCGAACGTGGAGTCTGCCGTGCTGCGAAAGGTCGCCGCAGCCATCGGCGAGCCGGTCGCGCCGGTGTCCGCGCCGACGGCACGTCTCGATCTCGATGGGTGGCTGCGTTCACCGGTTTCCGCGCCGCTGCGCAAGCTCTGGCTCGGGACCATCGATGGCCAGCAGGGCAGCCTCGTGCTGCTGAAGGGGCTCGGCAGCGGCACCGACCTGCGGCGCCTGCGAGCCATTGCCTCCGGAACGCCAGGCGTGCGCTGGATCGACCGCACCCTCGACATCTCCGAGTTGCTTGGTCGCTACCGCTGGATGATGAGCCTGATGCTCGTCGCTGGTTATATGCTGGTGACCGCGGCCCTGGCATGGCGCTTCAGGCGTGAAGCGTGGCGCGCCCTGTTTCCCACCCTGCTGGCCGGGTTGCTCAGCCTGGCGCTGCTGGGCTGGCTGGGCGAACCGCTGCAATTGTTCACTGTGCTTGCGCAGTTCCTGCTGTTGGGGATGGGCGTGGATTACGGCATTTTCCTGATCGAACACCACGACGATCCCGCCAGTTGGCTGGCAGTATCGCTGGGTGCCGCCAGCACGGTGCTGTCGTTCGGCCTGCTCGCGCTGTCGGCCACTCCGGCCCTGCATACGTTCGGCCTGAGCATGTTGTTCGGCGTCAGCCTTGCGTGGCTGCTGTCTCCCTGTTTCCGGCCTGCCAGCAACCCGGCGGGCCCGGCGAACTTCGTTGCTCCCGCTCCGGATCCTGCCCATGCAGATTGAACACACCGCGGTGCGCCGACCGGATGCCCGTCGGAATCAGCCCGCCAGCAAGGCGAGAACCCCATGACGACCCATCCTGCAATCAACCCCGCTGCGAGCTACGTGGAAGAAACCGGTTTCGGTTTCTGGTTCCTGCGCAGCCATGTCTGGCAACACCACGTGTTGCGCGTGGCGATCGCCGACCTGCAAAAGCTGGTCGATCCTCCACTTCCAGCCGGGGCGGTCCTGCTCGATGCGGGCTGCGGGCAGGGGCGTTCGTTCCGGTTGCTGCGGGATGCGTTCGCGCCGGCGCGGATCATCGGTATTGATGCCGATCCGCACAGCCTGGAATGCTCCCGGGCCGAGGCCGTGAAATGCGGGATCGAAGCCGAGTTGATCGCCAACGACTGCGCGACCATCCAGCGCCCCGACGCCAGCGTCGATGTCGTGTTCTGCCACCAGACTTTCCACCACCTGGTCGAGCAGGAAAAAGCGCTCGCCGAATTCTGGCGGGTGTTGAAGCCGGGCGGCTGGCTGCTGTTCGCCGAATCGACCAAGGCCTATATCGACACGTGGGTGATCCGCTGGCTGTTCCGCCATCCCATGCACGTGCAGAAGAGTGCGGCGCAATACCTGCAGATGCTGCGCGACCAGGGTTTCGAGTTCGGCGAACGCAACGTCTCGTATCCCTACCTGTGGTGGAGCCGCGCCAAGGATTTCGGACTGCTCGAGCGCTTCCACCTGCGCAAGCCAAAGCCGTTCGGCCAGCGCGAGGAAACCCTGGTCAACGCGGCCGTGCGCAAGCCGCCGGGAACGCAATGATGGTCCGCGCAATCCTGCTCTGCTGCTGCCTGTTGATGGTTGCATGCGCTGGCAACGCGCAACACGGGAGCGGCGCGGTCGCGGCCGACGCGTTCGAGTTGCGGCTGTCGCCCGGCAGCCTCGGCCACGAACTGGCGCTGCAACAGCAACTGAGTTTCCGCTCCGGCCAGGACCAGCACACGCTCGACGCGCTGCTGGAGGTCGATCCGGGCGAAGTCAGGCTGGAGATGCGGACCATCGGACAGTCGGCCCTGCGCCTGCGCTGGGACGGGCAGCGGCTGGAACAGCACCGCGCCTCCTGGCTGCCGAAGATCGTGCGTGGCGAACAGGTCCTGAGCGACCTGCAGTTGGCCAACTGGCCGATACCGGCGATCCGCGCAGCACTGCCCGCGGGTTGGAGCCTGGTCGAAGACGGCGATTCCCGGCAGCTGCGCCGTGGCGACATCGCGGTCGCGACCGTGCGCTATCCCGCGCCGGACCGCATCGAGATCGAGCACGCGGATTTTCGCCTGAGCATCGTGTCGGCGCCGGTGCAGCAGTCGCCCCGGTGAGCACGATCTATCTCAACGAACTGGGCATCGTCTGCGCGCTCGGCGCCGGCAGGCAGGTCGTGGCCGATGCGCTGTTTGCCAGCGATGCGCCCCGCGGCGTTGCGATGAACGAGCAGTGGACGCCCGGCCGGCCGCTGGCACTGGGCGCGTGCCACCAGGCCTTGCCCATGCTCGAATCGCTGCCGGTGGCGCTGCGCAGCAGGAACAACGCCTTGCTGCGTCTGGCGCTGGACGGGATGCGTCCCGAAGTGGAGCGCGCCATCGCCCGGCACGGCGCTGCGCGGGTCGCCATCGTCCTCGGCACGAGCACCTCGGGCATGGCCGAAAGCGAGCTCGCCCATCGCTCCTTCGCCGGCAGCGGCCACTGGCCGGAAGCGTTCCACTACGCGCAGCAGGAACTCGGTAGCCCGGCGCGGTTTCTCGCCCACGAACTCGGCACCTGCGGTCCGGCGCACGTCATTTCCACCGCCTGCTCCTCGAGCGCGAAGGCGATCGCGTCCGCCGCGCGGCTGTTGAACGCGGGCCTTGCCGACGCGGTGGTGGCGGGCGGCGCCGACTCCCTGTGCGAATTCACGATTGCCGGATTCCAGTCGCTCGAGGCGGTATCCTCCGCGCGCTGCAATCCGTTCTCGGTCAATCGCCGGGGCATCAATATCGGTGAAGGGGCCGCCTTGTTCCTGATGACCCGCGACCCCGGTCCCGTTCGCCTGGCAGGCGCCGGGGAAAGCGCCGATGCCCACCACATGTCGGCGCCGGATCCGGCCGGGCGGGGCGCGTTGCGGGCGATCTCGCAGGCGCTCGAGCGCGCACGGCTGGCGCCGGGCGATATCGACTACCTCAATCTCCATGGCACGGCCACGATGCAGAACGACGCCATGGAAAGCGCGGTCGTCGCCGGCCTGTTCGGCGGCGGACTCGCCTGCAGTTCCACCAAACCGTTGACTGGCCATACCCTCGGCGCCGCTGGCGCGATCGAGGCGGCCCTGTGCTGGCTCACGCTCGCCGACAACCCGCAGCAGCGCCTTCCGCCGCACTGGTGGGACGGTCAATCCGACCCGGCCTTGCCGCCGCTGCATCTGGTCCGGCCGGGGGAGATCGCCGGCCGTCCGTTGCGGCATGCGCTCAGCCAGTCGTTCGCCTTCGGCGGCAGTAACGCCGCGTTGCTGTTCGGCGCCTGCTGAGATGGATCCGGTGACCCTCGAGGTGGATTCCATCGCGATCGAAGCGGTCGTCCCGCATCGCGGACGCATGCTGCTGGTGAATCGCCTGCTCGCGCGCGACGAGGATTCGGTCGTGGTCGGGGCGGTGGTCGCGGCCGACAACCCGTTTGCCGAAGACCAGGGAGTGCCGGCCTGGATCGGCATCGAATACATGGCGCAGGCGATTTCCGCGTGGGCCGGTTGCCGGGGCCTTGCGCGCGGTGAGCCGGCCCGGATCGGGTTCCTGCTCGGCACCCGCCGTTACCAGGGCAGCGCCAGCCATTTCGCGATCGGCGCGCAGCTGCGCATCGAGGCGCGACGCGAACTGTTCGGCGACAATGGGATGGGCATGTTTTCCTGCCGCATCCTCGAGGGCGAATCGGAGCTGGCGCATGCGCAGGTTTCGGTCTTCGAGCCTCCCGATCCCACGACCTTCCTCGAAGAAAAGACCGCATGAGCAAACCAGCATGAACAAGCCCGTCGTCCTGGTCACCGGCGCCAGTCGCGGCATCGGCCGCAGCATCGCCTTGCGCCTGGCCGCCGACGGCTACGACCTGGTCGTGCATTGCCGCAGTCGTCGCGACGATGCCGAGGCGGTCGTGGCCGAATGCCGGCAGCTTGGCGCATCGGCGCGGGTCCTGTGCTTCGACATCGCCGACCGTGCCGCCTGCGCCGAAATCCTGCTGGCGGACGTGGAGTCCGCAGGGGCGTATTACGGCGTCGTCTGCAACGCCGGCATCGCCTGCGACAATGCCTTCCCGGCGATGAGCGGCGAGGAATGGGACAGCGTCATCCGCACCAATCTCGACGGTTTCTACAACGTGCTGCATCCGCTGGTGATGCCGATGGTCCGGCGCCGCCAACCCGGCCGCATCGTGACCCTGGCCTCGGTGTCGGGAATGGTCGGCAATCGTGGCCAGACCAACTACAGTGCAGCCAAGGCCGGCATCATCGGCGCGACCAAGGCGCTGGCGCTGGAGTTGGCCAAGCGCCAGATCACCGTGAATTGCGTCGCGCCCGGCTTGATCGAAACGGAGATGGTGAGTGCCGAAGTCGTTGAAGAGGCCATCAAGTTGATCCCGATGCGCAGGATAGGGCGGCCGGAAGAAGTCGCCGCCGCGGTCGCCTTCCTGATGTCGGAGTCGGCGGGCTACATTACCCGGCAGGTGATTTCGGTCAACGGGGGGTTGATCTGATGCATCGCGTGGTCATTACCGGGGCCGGGAACATCAGTTCGCTGGGCCACGACCGGAACTCCGTCCTGTCGCGCCTGCGCGCATGCCGCAGTGCGGTGCGCCGCTACGACGAATGGTCTGCTTACACGGGACTCAATACCCGGCTGGGCGCGCCGGCGGCCCCGTTCGACCTGCCCGAGCACTACACCCGGAAGGCGACGCGCACGATGGGCCGGGTCGCCCTGATGGCGACGCGCGCGACCGAACTCGCGCTGCTCGACGCCGGCCTGCTCGACGATCCGATCCTCAAGGGCGGGCAGGTTGGAATCGCGTACGGTTCGTCGTCCGGCACCCCGGCGTCGATGGGCGATTTCGGCCGGATGATGATCGAGAAAAATACCCAGCCGATCAGTTCATCCACCTACATCAAGGTGATGAGCCATACCGGGGCGGTGAACGTCGGCGTGTTCTTCGGGGTCACCGGCCGCATCATCACCACGTCCAGCGCATGCACGTCTGGCAGCCAGGGCATCGGTTACGCCTATGAGGCGATCAAGGCCGGCTACCAGACCGCGATGATCGCCGGCGGCGCGGACGAACTCGACGTCGCTACGGCCGCGGTGTTCGACACCCTGTATGCGACCAGCACGCGCAACGACGCTCCGGAATCGACGCCGCGTCCGTTCGACCGCGACCGCGATGGCCTGGTGATCGGCGAGGGCGCCAGCACCCTGGTGCTGGAAAACCTGAGCCATGCGCTGGCGCGCGGCGCGCACATCCTGGCCGAGGTCGTCGGCTTCGGCACCACCAGCGACGGCCGCCACGTCACCCAGCCGCACGCGGCCACCATGGCGTCCGCCATGCGCCAGGCGCTGGCCGATGCGGGGCTCGCGCCGGACGCGGTCGGCTACATCAATGCGCACGGCACCGCGACCGAGCATGGCGACATCGAGGAAACCAGGGCGACCCACGCCGTCTTCGGCGAGCGCATGCCGATCAGTTCGCTCAAGAGCTATACCGGGCACACGCTCGGCGCCTGCGGCGCGTTCGAGGCATGGGCGAGCATCGAGATGATGCGCGAAGGCTGGTTCGCGCCCACGATCAACCTCGAGAACGTCGATCCACGATGCGGCGTCCTCGACTACATCACCGGCGCCGGCCGCGCGCTGGAAACCGATGTGGTGATGACCAACAATTTCGCCTTCGGCGGCATCAATACGTCGCTGATCTTCCGCCGCTGGCCCGGCTGACCGACATGTCCACCAGGAGTTCGACCATGAAGATCCTGCTCTCCGTCCTGCTGCTCCTCGCTACGATGCTGGTTTCGCCCGCTGGTCTTGCCCGTCCTGCGGCCGCTCTGCAGTCGCCACAGCAAGCCAGTTTCGCCGTTTCGGGAAGCAAGAGCGCGAGCCTCGCCAGGGTGCGCGAAGTCATCATCCAGGCCGGATCGGTGCGCGGCTGGCAGCTCGTCACCGAGCAGCCCGGCCAGCTGCAGCTTCGCAATGTCATCCGCGGCAAGCACACGGTCGTGGTGAATGTCTTCTACGACGCCAAGGCCGTGCGCATCGAATACGTGTCGAGCGAGAACCTGAAGTACGAAATGGAGGGCGGAGTGGCCTACATCCATCCGAAGTACAACGAGTGGATCGCCAAGCTGCTTCAGGACATCGTTGCCCACGTGTCGCCTTGACCCGAAACGTCGCGTTGCGTGTCGCCAGCCTGTCTACGGTTGCGGCGCCGGCAGGGCCTGCGGAGGAATGGCTGGGTGCAGGGGAAACGGTCCGCCTGGCCGCGATGGGATCGCAGCAGCGGCGACGGCAATTCATCGCCGGCCATTGGCTGGCGCGCGAGACGGCGGCAGCTTTCACCGACACCCGTCCTGAAGACTGGCTGCTGGAGCAGACATCGCATGGCGCGCCCGAACTCCTTCAGCGGGGTGCGCGCATGCAGCAGCCGATCCATGTCTCGCTGAGCCATAGCGGCGAGGCGGTCGCGGTCGCGGTCGCGGCGTTTCCGGTGGGCATCGACCTGGAATCCGCGGGCCGGGATCGCGACTGGCTCGCGCTTGCCGACCATGTCTTCGCGCCCCCGGAATGCGAGCGGCTTCGGCAGCTTCCCGCCGCCGATCTGGCGGAACTGTTCTACCGGTACTGGACGCTCAAGGAAGCACGCGGGAAGCGCGATGGCGACGGATTGCGCATCGCGGAGGCCAGGCGGCAGTGCGCACGCGCATGCGACGAACCTGAAGCGATCGCGATCACCTGGCAATTCGACCGGCAATGCCTGGCGCTGGTGGGCGAGCGGGGCATGCGGACAAGCGCGCGTGGAATTCCTGCCGCGGCACGGCAATGCTTCTGGCAGATCGACGGGTAGACCTTCGATTGCGGCCAGCCCGGCTTCGGCGGGGCTTTTCATTTGCGGGTGCGCGATGCATTGTCCACGCGCGGCTGCAACGCCGGTGCCGCGTCCTTGATGGGGATCTGTATGCGCCGATCTGGAGAAGGCACTCTCGGACGATGGTCGTTGCCAGCCTGCTTCGGCGTGCTGGCGCTCGCTGCCTGCTTCGCTTCGCCGTCGGCGTTGGCCCATGAACACGAAACTGAAGCGCGCAATGCGCTGCAGGCCCCGGCGGTGCTTGGCCGGCTCAGTTTCCCGACCTCCACGAAGTCCAGGCAGGCGCAGGCGGCATTCGTGCGCGGGATGCTCTGGCTGCACCTGTTCGAGTATCCGAATGCCCTCGCGGAATTCCAGGATGCGCAGCGGATCGATCCGGGGTTCGCGATGGCCTATTGGGGCGAGGCGATGACCTCGACCCACGCGATCTGGAACCAGGACGATCCCGCAGCCGCTCGCGCGGCATTGGCGAAGCTCGGCGCGACGCCGCAGCAGCGTGCTGCCAGGGCCGGGACGCCGCGCGAGAAAGCGTATCTCGATGCGGCCGACAAACTGTTCGGCGACGGAACCCTGAAGGAACGCGACACCGCGTTCCTCAAGGCGATGGAGGCGCTCGCGCTGGCGTATCCGGACGACGACGAGGCGCAGCTGTTGCATGCGCTCGCCCTGCTCGGCGTCACCCGCGGCGAACGCAACGTGCCGAACTACCTTGCGGCTGCGGCCATCGCCAAGCGCGTGTACGCGCGCAATCCCGATCACCCGGGTGCGGCGCATTACTGGATCCACGGCATGGACGATCCCGAACACGCCGCCGGCGCGCTGGAGGCGGCGCGCGCGCTGTCGAAGATCGCCCCGAATGCAGGCCACGCGCAGCACATGACCTCGCATATCTTCATGGCTCTGGGCATGTGGCAGGACGTGCTGGCGTCGAACGAAAGCGCGATCGAGGTCGTCGCCGAAGAGCGCCGCGCCAAGCATCTGCCTGTCGTCGCCTGCGGCCACTATTCGGAATGGCTGCAGTACACCGACTACCAGCTCGGCCGCCACCACGCTGCGCAGGACGTGCTGGCCGGATGCATGCGCGACGCCGCCGCCGCGATCGGGTGGTACCAGGCGCATCCGGACCAGCGCATTCCGGGGGCGAAATCGCTGGAGTTCCTCAAGGCATATCTCGCCAGATCGATCATCGCCCTGCGCGCGACCGCCCTCGTCGAATCGACGCTTGATCGTCGTCGGAACGCCGCGTTGGCGCTGGATATCGCGCCGGGCGATCGCCTCGCCGGCTGGGATGCGTTCGCGCGCGGGTGGGCTGCAGTGGAAATCGGCGACACCGCCTCGGCCGCCAGCGATTCCACGGCGCTGCAGGCGATCGTCCGGCAGACGCCCGACGAAAAATCCTCGCCGGCGGAGCAGGCCTATCTCGACATCCTCGGCTTGATGCTGAAGGCTGCGATGGCAGCACCATCAGGACAGGCCGATACAGCCCTGTCCGCGGCCACCGACGCATCCAGGCGCTTCGACGCATTGCCATTCGATTTCGGCCCGCCAGCGACGGTGAAGCCGCCGCATGAACTGGCCGGCGAGCTGCTGTTGAAGGCAGGCCGCCCGAAGCAGGCGCTGGCGGAATTCGACAAGTCCCTGCAGGTCGCGCCGAATCGCGCGTTGTCGCTGCTGGGACGGGCGCGCGCCCTGGCTGCGAGCGGCGATGCGCATGCGTCCGCGCAGGCCTATGCGCAGCTCGCAGCGATCTGGCGCGATGCCGATGCGGATCTGCCCGGACTCGCGGAAGTTCGTGGTGGTGCGATTGACGCTGCCGCGAACGGCAAGTGAGGCCGGTTTCGTCGTCGGAAACTCCGGCGCGCTGTTTTTCCTGAACGTGGGTCGCCGCCACGTGCGCGGGCCGTCGCGAATCTGAATCAGGCGCGCGTGCCCGGCCGGAAAGCTGAGGGCCACCAAAACGGTTTTCGGCGTTATGGATTTGCTAATCGCCGGTTCAGTCCCGCGCGCCCAGCATGGCGTCGCAACACCACATCCACTCACGAGGAAGCCGTCATGTCGAACACCATGGGTCTGCTCAAACTTGCCGGACTCGCCGTCTGCTGCGCTGCGGGCTTCGGCATGGCGCAACCGGCCCACGCCGATGGCATCAGCATCGGTTACCACAGCGGATGGCACGGCCACTCGCATTACGGCGTGTCGCTCGGCCTGGGTTCGCGCTATCACGGTGGCTACTACGCCCCGCGCTACTACACTCCGCGACCGCGCTACGTTGCGCGCACCTACTATGCCCCGACCACCTACTATTCGGGCTACGCCAGCGATCCGTACTACAGCGATCCGTACTACTACGACAACGGTTCCGCGTATTACTCGTCCTACGACACTTATCCGGGCGACTACTACGACGACAGCTATTACTACGCGCCGAATTCCTACTACGGCTCGGGCGTGTCGTACGGCATCAGCTACTACGGCGGCTCCCGCTATGGCGGGGACCATGATCGCGGGCGCGACCACGACCACGACCACGGCCACGACCGTGATCACGGAGACAGGGATCATGGCGATCGGGACCATGGTGACCACGACCACGACCACGACCACGATCATGGCGGCAGTACGCCCGGCGGCTGGGATCGCCAGCACTATTACAACCATGATGGCGACCACAGGCAGGACAGCAACCAGACCCGCGGGCAGGTGCCGCAGCACTAAGTTCCAGCCCGGCTGCACGGCACGACAAACGACGCGCGCTCCGATCGGGGCGCGCGTTCTTGTTGGTGCGCCCGATCCGTACCCGTGCCCGCAACGGCGATGCGTCCGCGCTAAAATGGCGCGATGCGTTCCCGCTCCTTCCAAAAGGCGATGCTGCAGCTGGCGATGATCGCCGCGCTGCTGATGGCGTTGGTACCCAGCTTGATCCGCATCGGCGGCCATGCGAACTCCGGCCCTGACCGCACGACCCCGATGGCCAGCATGTCTGGCATGCACCCCATGCACGGCCACGCCGGGATGATGGGCGAGGCAGGCCATGCGATGCCGTCGCATGGCGATGGTGGCCACGTCGATTGCGCGTATTGCCCGTTGCTGGCCAGTCTCGCGATGCTGGCAATGGTGCTGCTTGTCCTGCCTGCGCTGCCCGCACCTGGCTGGATTTTTTCGCGACGCCGCTGCGCGCCGAGCGTTGCGATACGCCATCCCTGCGGGCTCGGATCGCGCGGGCCGCCTGTCTCTGCCTGATTGCTTTGCGCATGACGCGCTGTCGTTCGCGGCGCGCCTCGATCTGCTGCTGGCCGCTGCCGTGCGCTTGTCTGCACGGACGCCCCGTACGCAGAGAGCGTGCACGATCGACCAATCATCCTTCCGTACCCGACTCCGTCGCGGCAAACGCCTGCGCGCGGACGGTGCCTATACAACGAGGTTTCCATGCACATCCAGCGTCATTGCTTCATCGCCGTACTCGCTTTGCTGCCGGCCTCCGCGTTCGCCTGCTCGTCCTGCGGTTGTACGCTCAGCTCCGACTGGGACAGCCAGGGACTGAGTGCTTCGTCGGGTTTCCGGCTCGACCTGCGTTACGACTTCATCGACCAATCGCAGTTGCGCAGCGGCATCCGCAGCGTCGATCGCGGTGGCATCGCATTCCCGAACGATCGCGAGATCGAGCAAGGCACGATCAACCGCTACACCACGCTGGGCCTCGACTACAGCCCGAACGCGGATTGGGGCGTGAACATGCAGTTGCCGTCCATCGATCGCACACACCAGACCGTCGCCGAAGGCGATACGGCGATTTCATCGTCGGCGTCGCGCGGCATCGGCGACCTGCGTGTGCTCGCGCGCTACCAGGGGTTCTCGCCGCAGCATGATGCCGGCATCCAGTTCGGGTTGAAGCTGCCGACAGGTCGCCATGGCGACGTCTTCGCCAGCGGGCCGCAAACAGGAGAGCCGCTGGATCGTGGTCTGCAGCCCGGTAGCGGCACGACCGACCTGCTGCTCGGCGTCTACAGGTTCGGCGCGATCAACCAGGATTTCGACTGGTTCGCGCAAGGCATCGCGCAGATCGCGCTGGGTTCGCGCGATGGCTACCGCACCGGCGCGTCGTTCGGAGCGAATGCAGGCCTGCGCTACATGGCCAATCCGAAATTCACGCCGGAGTTGCAGCTCAATGCGCGCATCGCACGGCGCGATTCGGGCATCGAAGCCGATATCGACAACAGCGGCGGCGCCCTGGTCGACCTGAGTCCTGGAGTCACCGCGCAGATCAGCGGCAAATTGCACGCGTACGGTTTCCTGCAGGTACCGGTCTACCAGCGCGTCAACGGCTTTCAGCTTGCGCCGCGCTGGACGGCGTCGGTCGGACTGCGCTATGCGTTCTGAGGATTGCCGCGATCCGCGCGGAATGGATGCCGGCTCAGTGCTCGCGCAACAGCGGCAGCACGTCCCGGTCGAGTGCGGCGGCGTCGATGGTCGGCGTCGCCGCGAATCCATCGCGGCGGAGTACGCCGTGGCGATCGATCGCGAACGTCAGCGGCACCCGCCAGATGCGACCGTAGCCCTTGATGTTCGCGTTCTCGATCAACGCCCCCGGGTAGCTGAAATCGTGCATCACGACCCTGACCTTCGGCAGGTCGTCGTGCGTATCGAGGCTGATCGCAATCACTACCAGTCCCTCGGATTTGTGCGCGCGCTGGAACGCATCCAGCGCGGGCATCTCGGCACGGCAGGGCGCGCACCATGTCGCCCAGAAATTCACCACGACCACCTTGCCCGACAGCGCGGCAAGGTCGAACGTGCTGCCGTCGAGCAGGGTCGCCGTGATCGCGGGCGCGGGTTTGCCGACTGCGAGGCCCTTGCTCCATGCAGTCTGGATGCAGCAACAACAAATCAGGCACAGCACGAACGCGCGCATTGCGACCACGGAGGGCGGGGCGGAGACACAGGATAACCGTGAAGCCGGCCTGCTGCGGACCGCGATATGCCAGGCACGTGCCGGACGATCGCAGCCGCCAGCGATGTGCCTGGACTGGCCGATGCGGCCTATGGTTCGCGGTGAACCGCATGCGCAATTGCGGATACCGGGAACAGGCCATGGCTCGCGCTCCCTTGTTCGATACCTTGCAGCGCGCGCCATGCGTCGGCGCCACTCGATGAAGTGATCGGGCATGCGCAGAACTGCGCGTGGACGCGGCGCGACGGCGCTTCCTGCGCAACTCGTGCGGCATGGTGGCGACGCTCGCACTCGCGGGTTGCCCGCACACGGCGCGAAACTGCCGGATCGCCACGACGGGGACGAGGTCATCGTGGTCGACGCTGGCATGGCCGGTCTGGCCGCGGCATGGCGACTACGCCAGGCCGGCGTCCGCGTGCGCGTGATCGAGGCGAACGACCGCATCGGCGGCCGCATGGTCAGCCTGCGCGGATTCTTCCCGGATGCGCAGGTCGTGGAACTGGGCGGCCAGCTGATCGACAGCGACCACGCGCGCATCCGCGGTGCCGCTCGCGATCCCGTTCACCACCTTGCCTGAGGTCCGGCTTGAGGTGCCGCTGCCGGCGGCCAAGCAGCGCGCGACCCGCGATCTGCGCTACGGAACGAATGCGAAGCTGATGATCGGATTCGACCGCCGCCTCTGGCGCGCGCGGCTGATTCCTGCACCGAGATACCGCGACGGACTGCGTTCGCGGTATCTTTTCTCCTGGCCAGCGGAGCTTTCGATGCGGCACGCCGAACACGACCTGCGCGAACTCGACAGCCGTAGCGTGGCCGCGCAATTGCGCGATGGCAGCGACGCGGAGATCGCCAGCGCGTTGCACCAGCTTCCGGCGGAACAGGCGCACAAGGTGCTGGAGCGTTTCGATCCGGCGCGCCGCGAGGCGATCGAGCGCGCCGACATCGCCCACGACCTGCTGCTCGGCTACGACTACGCGGAAGGCACGGTCGGCCGATTGATGGAGTCCGCGCCCGCGATCTTCGCGCTCGATGCGACCATCGGCGAAGTCGTCGAAGCGCTGCGCGATCTCGTCAAGCGACGCATGGTGATCTACGTGTTCGTGGCCGACGAGGAAGGCGTGTTGCGCGGCGTGGTCGCGTTCCGCGAGCTCGTGTTCGGGGAGCGCGGGCAGACCATGGCCGACGTGATGGTGCGAGCGCCGTTTTTCCTGGTGCCGACGATGTCGCTGGTCGATGCCATGCACGAGGTGGTGACCCGCCACTATCCCATCTATCCGGTCTGCGAAGCCGATGGCCGCCTGCTCGGCCTGGTCAAGGGCGCGGCGCTGTTCGAGCAGCAGGCGTTCGCGATTTCGGCGCAGGCCGGTGCGATGGTCGGCGTCGAGAAAGAGGAGCGCCTCGCAACGCCATGGCCGCGCAGCTTCCGCTTCCGGCATCCGTGGCTGCTGGTGAACCTGCTCACCGTGGCGATATCGGCGTCGGTGGTCGGTGTGTTCCAGGATTCGATCAACCGCATCGTCGTGCTCGCGATCTTCCTGCCGGTGATGTCGGGCCAGTGCGGCAACCTCGGTTCGCAGTCGCTCGCGGTCGTGCTGCGCGGGGTGACGCTCGGCGAGTTGCACGACGACGGCATCCGCTCGATGGTGTTGAAGGAAGGTTGGCTCGGGTTCCTCAACGGGCTCGCGTCCGGTGTCCTCGCGGCCCTGGCGATGTACCTGATCGCGCACGGCCGGCATGAACCCGCGGCGCTGCGCCTGTCCGGCGCGATCCTGGTCGCGATGACGGTGAGCTGTACGCTGGCGGGCATGGCGGCTGCCTCGATTCCGCTGATGCTGCGTCGTGTCGGCGCCGATCCGGCGACGGCAGCGGGCATTTTCCTGAGCACGGTCACCGACGTGCTGAGCATGGGTTTGTTCCTCGGCCTGGCGACGATGCTGATCGGGTGAGTGCGAAACACGCGGCGTTGTGCTGCAATGCAGCGCGCTTTGCGACGGCGGCTCTGACTATGATGCGCGCGGGTTCCGGCAGGCTTGGGGAAGCATGCCGGAATGTCACGGTGGGGGAGAGGATCCAAACCCGCAGCGGTGCATGCCGCTGCGGGTTTGTTTTACCGCACATGGACGTGCCAATGTCGCGGGCGCATGGATGCGCAAGAGCGACGCGCCGCACATGGACGCTTACCAATCGATGACCCGGTTCAACCGTGAAAGAATGCGCGGATGAACGACGCGCTCCCCGCACCGTTGTCCCGACTGCTCGCGCAGCGGCTGGATGCGTTGGCGCCGCAACGCGCGCATGCGCCGACGCTCCAGCACGATGCCCTCGAACGCCTGCTGCTGGCGAGCGATTTCGCATTCGGCGTGCTGCGCGACCAGGCCGATGCGATTGCCGTGCTCGATGGGCCGATGCCGGCCGCGCCGACGCTCGATCCCGCGACGCCCGCCGCATGGCCCGCGCAATTGCGACGCTGGCGCGCACGCGCATCGTTGCGACTGGTCTGGCGGGATGTCGCCGGCATCGACACGGTGGACGACACGCTCGCAGGCGCCAGCGCGCTCGCGGATGCGGCGATCGAAACTGCGCTGACGGCGGTCGAGGTACAGATCGCGCAGGCGCACGGCGTCATCCGCGACCCCGACGGCGATGCGCAGCGGCTCGTGGTCTTCGGGCTCGGCAAGCTCGGTGGCGGCGAGCTCAATTTCTCTTCCGACGTGGACCTGGTGTTCGCCTACGCGGCGGGCGGAGCGAGCGATGGTGCGCGACCCCTCGACGCGGAGCGGTACTACGCGCGCACCGGTCAGCGCCTGATCCAGTTGCTCGACGAGGTCACGCCCGACGGGTTCTGCTATCGCGTGGACATGCGGCTGCGGCCGTTCGGCGGCGTCGGCCAGCTCGCGTTGTCGTTCGCCGCGATGGAGCAGTACTACCAGAGCGAAGGTCGCGACTGGGAGCGTTACGCGTGGATCAAGGCGCGGCCCGTCGCGGGCGACATCGCGGGCGGCGAACGCCTGCTGGTCACGCTGCGGCCATTCGTTTATCGCCGCTACCTCGATTACACCGCGCTCGACGGCCTGCGCGAGATGAAGGCATTGATCGCCGCCGACGAGCGTCGCGCCCGCTCCGACGACATCATGGCCGATCACCTCAAGCTTGGTCCCGGCGGCATCCGCGAAATCGAATTCCTCGTGCAGGCGCTGCAACTGATCCGCGGCGGACGCGAACCGGCGTTGCGAACGCAATCGCTGCTGCCGGCGCTCGATGCGCTGGCGGCGGCGGGCCATGTCACCGAGGAGACCGCGACGCGATTGGCGCAGGCCTACCGGTTCCTGCGCCAACTCGAAAACCGCGTGCAGATGTTCGCCGACCAACAGGTGCATGCGTTGCCGGACGATGCGTTCGCGCGGCAGCGCATCGCGTTCGGCCTAGGCTATGCGGACGTGGCCAGGTTGCGCGCGGATCTCGATGCGCAGCGCACCCTGGTGTCGGCGGAGTTCGAGCGCCTGCTCGCTGCGCGTCGTCGCGGCGGCGAAGCGCCGACCTCGCTCGACGACTACTGGCTTGCATTGCCCGATGGCGGCGACGCGCAAGCGTTGCTCGCCGCGGGCTTCGCGAAGGCCGATGCGCAGGATGCGGCGCTGCGCGATTTTGCGCGGTCGCCGGCGGTGCGCGCACTGGCCGGCCGCGCGCGCGGCCGGCTCGATCGCGTCGTGCCGCGCATGCTGCGCGCTGCCGCCGACAGTGGCGCGGCCGATCTTGCATTGCCGCGACTGCTCGCATTGCTGCAGGCGATCGCGCGGCGCGGGAGCTACCTGGCCCTGCTCGACGAACAGCCGGTCGCGTTGCAACGGCTCGTGCAAGTGGGGGCGCGCAGCGCCTTGCTCGCCGAACGCGTCGCCGCGCATCCGCTGCTGCTCGACGAATTGCTCGACGCGCGCGCTGCCGGCGCGGTGCCGACGCGCGAAAATCTTGCAGCCGAGTGCGCACGCATGCTCGATGCCGTGCCGCCCGACGACATCGAAGCCGCATTGCACGCGCTGGCAGAATTCCGCCAGGGCGCCAGCTTCCGCATCGGGCTGGCCTTGCTCAAGCAGCGCACCGATGCGCTGGATGCGGCGGGCCAACTCGCCTGGCTCGCCGAAACCGTGCTGGTCGCCGCGCTCGCGCTCGCGCGTCGTGCGGTGCGCCGTGGCGACGAGGAGGACGGTTTCGCGGTGATCGGTTATGGCAGCATCGGCGGCGAGGAACTCGGGTTCGTGTCCGACCTCGATCTCGTGTTCCTGCACGGTCATGTCGCACGCGACATGGCATCCCTCTCCCCACCGTCGGCTGGGCCGACGGTTCCCCCATCTCCCCCAGAGGGGAGAGAAACGATTGCGTCGCTACGCGACGATTCCGGTTGGGCTGGCGACCATGAGAGGGTGCGCCAGCACGCGCGGCTCGCGCAGAAACTGGTCAGCCTGCTCGGCACCGCGACGCCGGCCGGACGCCTGTACGAAGTCGACGTGCGCCTGCGTCCCGATGGAGCGAAAGGGCTGCTGGTCGCGAGCGTCGATGGCTTCGCCGATTACCAGCGCGACCGTGCATGGACCTGGGAGCGCCAGGCGCTGGTGCGTGCGCGCGGCATCGCCGGGTCGCCTGCGACGCTCGCACGCTTCGACGCGATCCGCGCCGACGTGCTCGCGCAATCGCGCGATGCGGCGAAACAGCGCGCCGACGTGCTTGCGATGCGCACGCGCATGCGCGGTGAACTCGATCGCACCCAAGCCGATCGCTTCGACCTCAAGCAGGGCGAAGGCGGACTGGTCGACCTGGAATTCCTGCTGCAATACCAGGTGCTCGCGCATGCGCACGCGAATCCCGGATTGCTGCTGCCGCGTGCGAGCGCCGAATTGATTGCGACCCTCGAGCGCTGCGGAATCTTTTCCGAAGCGCAACGCGATGCGCTCGTCGACGCGCACGCGGTCCTGCTGCAACGCTCGCTGGACTGCACCCTCGACCGCCGTCCGCGCGTGGTGACGCTGGATGCGACGATCGATGCGGCACGCGCTACGATCCGCGATGTTTGCCGTGCGCATGGGCTGGATTTTGGCGTCGTGGCATAACGCGGCGCCTTGCTTCAGACCCGGATCAGCTTGCGCACCGCGGACACGATGGCAGGCAATTCGACCAGCGGTCTCGCCGTCGCAGCAGCGACGGTATCGGCATCCAGCGCATGCACGCGTCCGCCGGCGATCAGCGACTTGATGAAGCGTCCGTGGCGGCCGCGCGCGAGTTCGGGCGAGGCGACGAGCACGGGCGCAGTGGTCGCGATGGCTTCGGAAATCATGTTGACCGAATCCGGCGTCACCACGATGCGCTCGGCCCAGGCGAGCATGCCGGCATAAGGATTCGGCCCATCCTTGGAGGTGAACCAGAATGCGCCGTGCAGGTCGGACAGGTCGGCCTGCGCGGCCGCGATCAACCACGCAGGCGTACGCGGCGAGGCGCAGACCGACAGGCTGCCGCCGTCGCGTCGATGGCGGACGCGCAGGACCTCGGCGGTGCGCTTCCACCACGCGGCATCCAGCGGGACGCCGCCGATCGGGCCGCCGAGCAGCAGCAGGGTGCGCGGCGCGTGCAGGGTGCCGAATTGCGGGTAACGCGCGCGCGCCTTTGCGAGCCAGTCCGCATCGACGTCGTGCAGGCTGCCGACGGCGGTAACCACGTTCGGGCCGCGCAGGCCATCGTGTTCCGGTGCGATCACCGCATCCCAATGGCGCGGATCGGTGCGCGGGTCGAGGATCTGCACGCAGCGCGCGCCGGCCTTGCGCAGCAGACGTGTCGCGAGTGCCGCCTGCCTGCCGCAACCGATCGCGAGCGTCGGCGGTTCGGCGAGGGTCACTTCGAACAGTTTGCCGAACGCGCGCTCGCTGCCTGGCAAGACCCGCGGCGCGGCCCAGCTCCAGGGCGCCTGCGCTTCCAGCCGCCACACGCGCGGCGTTGCGGCCGACAAGGCATGCGCCAGCGCCATGGCCTGTCGCTCGTTGCCGGCGCGGCCATCGGTGAGTACCCAAGTGGTTGGTGTCGACGCCATGTGGAGGTCGTTCCAGTCGCGAGAAGGATTGTTGTGGTCCGGGGGATGTTATCCCGAAAATGCAACACTACACTTGCAGTCTCATCCGCAATCTCCCATCTGGAATCCCATGACGCAGCCGATCCTCCCCGATGCAGCGCTCGACCAGTTGTTCCGCCACGCGCGTACCCAGAATGCGTGGCAGGACAAGCCGGTCAGCGAAGCCCAGTTGCATGCGTTGTACGACCTCATGAAATGGGGCCCGACCAGCGCGAACTGCTCGCCGGCGCGGATCGTGTTCGTGGCGTCCGATGAGGGCAGGCGCAAGCTCGAGCCAGCTCTGAGCGAGGGCAACCGCGCAAAGACCATGCGCGCGCCCGTCACCGCGATCATCGCGACCGATTACGCATTCTACGAGAAGTTGCCGTACCTGTTCCCGCACACGGACGCGAAGGCCTGGTTCGAAGGCAACCAGCCGTTGATCGAGACCACCGGCTTCCGCAACGCGACCCTGCAGGGCGGCTATTTCATCCTCGCGGCGCGCTCGATCGGGCTGGATTGCGGGCCGATGTCGGGCTTCGACAACGCGAAGGTCGATGCGGCGTTCTTCGCGGGCGGCAAGGTCAAATCCAATTTCCTGGTCGCGCTGGGTTATGGCGATCCCGATCCGGCCGTGCTGTTCCCGCGCTCGCCGCGCCTGGCATTCGACGAAGCCTGCCGCATCGAATGACCGCCTGAACCCGCAACAGCCGTTGGCAACCGATATCACGAACCCAAGGAGCACACGCATGCATTTCCAGAAGACCAACACGATCCGCAGCGTCGCGCTCGCCGCCGCGCTTGCACTGGCTTCCAGCACCGCGTTCGCGGCCGATCCGTACGTGATCGACCCGAACCATACGCAGGTGGAATTCAGCTACACGCACTTCGGCTACTCGCACATTACCGGGCATTTCGCCAAGGTCGAGGGCGACTTCCTGTTCGACGCGAAAGACCCGACCAAGTCCAGCATCCAGGTGAACATCCCGATCGCGGGCGTCAGCGTCGGCGTGAAGGACCTCGACGACGAACTGGTGACCGACGCCTTCTTCGATGCAGGCAAGTTCCCGACCGCGACGTTCCAGAGCACGACCGTGACCGCGACCGGCACGGGCAAGCTCGCAGTCGCCGGCGACCTCACCATCCACGGCGTGACCAAGCCGGTGACCCTCGAGGTGACCGTCAACAAGATCGGCGTGCATCCGATGCGCGGTGTGCAGGCGGCAGGCTTCGATGCCACCACGACGATCAAGCGCAGCGATTTCGGCGTCGCCAAGTACGTGCCGAACGTCAGCGACGAGGTCGTGCTGCACATCACCATGGAAGCGTTCTCCCCGAAGAAGTAGGCGCGGCCATTCCCATGATCCTGTTGCGACGTTCCGGCGAACGCGGCCACGCGACCCACGGCTGGCTCGACAGCCAGCACACGTTCTCGTTCGCGGGTTACCACGACCCCGCGTGGATGGGCTTCGGCCCGCTGCGCGTGCTCAACGAGGACCGGGTCGCGGCGGGCGGCGGATTCCCTCCGCATTCGCACGCGAACATGGAAATCATCTCGTACGTGATCGAAGGCGCGCTGCAGCACCGCGACAGCATCGGCACCGGTTCGGTGATCCGGCCCGGGGACGTGCAATGCATGAGCGCGGGCAGCGGCATCGAACACAGCGAGTTCAACGCATCGCAGGACGAACCCGTGCACTTCCTGCAGGTGTGGATCCAGCCGAACCGGATCAATGCCAAGCCCGGATACGCGCAGCAGCACTATCCGGTCGCATTGCGAAGCGGGGTGCTGCGACTGGTGGCTTCGCCCGATGGCGCCGAGGGATCGCTGGCGATCCGCCAGGACGCGCGCATGTATGCGACCGTGCTGGCGACCGGCGAAGGCGTTTCGCTCGCCATCGCGGAAGGCCGCCGGGTTTGGGTGCAGGTCGTGCGCGGCAGCTTGCGCCTCGGCGACGACATCCAGCTCGATGCCGGCGATGCCGTGGGCGTCACTGCAATTTCCGAGTTGCGATTGCGTGCCGAGACCGACAGCGAAGCGCTGGTGTTCGACTTGCCGTAGCGCGCGATCGGGGTCGGCTACGGAGCCATGCCTCGGCGGTCGCATGCGTGATCGACCCCGATGGATGGCGCCGATCGGCCATGGAACCGGAGTTCCATGGCCAGTCGCAGCGGAGGCGTCATTTCACGGGTCTGCAGGCGACTCCATCGCACTCCAGCAACTGCGTCGTCCCGCTTGTGCAGGTCGCCTGGTAAACCTCTTCGCCGTCAGCCGAACTGACAAACCTGAAGTCGCGGTCGCAGTGCATCTTTCCGAGTTCAGACCTGGCCATCCCGGCATAGTTGCTGAGCCGGGCGCTTCTGATGTTGCCTGCCGGATCGTGCGTCGCGCAGCCGCTGCACAGAACGGCACACACGATCGTCATCGTCGCAAGAATGCGCATGGATCTTTCCCCTGGAATCTGGATGAGTGGAGGATGCTGCGGATCCGGTTGCCATCCCGCGGCGCACGATTGCCACAGCCGCTGCGGCACCATGGACGATACAGGCAGGCTACGGGCATGCCAACAACATCATCCAGGAAGCCAGCGGGAGAGCGCTGGCCAGGCGACGCATTTTGCGTGTCCGCAATCGGGCTGCCTGGAAAGCGAGTCCTGCGATCGTCGTCCCGTCCCGTCCCGTCGCCACGGCACGGCAGGCCGCGTTCACGGTAACCGAGCGTTTTTGCCGGCATGGCACGGTTACAATGGCGGCAGTCGCAACGGATTCGCATCATGACCAGCCAGCCGATCGCCCAGGCGAATGCCGAAAACCGCTACGAGGTCGTGCGCGCGGACTTGCCGCTGTCGTGCCCGATGCCGTCGATGGCATTGTGGAATTCCCACCCGCGCGTCTACCTGCCGATCGAGGAAGAAGGTCCGTGCAAGTGCCCGTACTGCGGCGCGCTGTACGTGCTGATCGACTGAGCAACATCGGGCCGTGACGCGCCCGCTGACCGTCGTGCAACTGCTGCCGGCGCTGGATGCCGGCGGCGTCGAACGATCCACCCTGGAAATCGCCGCGGCCCTGTGCGATGCCGGCCACCGTGCCATCGTGGTGTCTGCCGGCGGCGTCCTCGTGGAGGCATTGCGCGCGATCGGCGCGGAACACATCGCGTTGCCGATCGGCCGCAAGTCGTTGCTGACATTGCGGCACATCCCCGCGTTGCGGCGCCTGTTCCGCGAAACGGATGCTGACATCGTGCATGCACGTTCGCGCCTGCCGGCCTGGCTTGCGGTGGCCGCGCTGCGCGGCATGGACGCACCGCCGCATTTCGTCACCACCATGCATGGCCTGAATTCTCCCGGCCGCTACAGCGCGGTGATGCTTCGCGGCGAGCGCACGATCTGCGTATCCGGCACCGTGCGCGACTACGCGTTGCGGCATTATCCGCGCACCGATCCAGGACGCCTGGCGGTCATTCCCCGCGGCGTCGATCCGAAGATGTTCCCGCGCGACGCCGCGCCGGACGGTGCGTGGAACGCGCGGTTCCTGCAGAAATATCCGCAACTCGCCGGTGGACGATTGCTGCTGCTGCCCGCGCGTGGGACGCGCCTCAAGGGGCACGCGCATGCGTTGCGGCTGCTTGCGCGTCTGCGCACGGACGGGGCCGATGCACGATTGCTGATGGCCGGCGTCGACCAGCCCGGACGCGGGCGCTATCTCGCCGAACTGCGCGCGCATGCCAAGGCGCTGGGCGTCGTCGACGCGGTCGCATACACCGCGCCGCTCGCGCAGATGCGCGAGTTGTATGCGTTGTCCGACCTGGTGCTGCAGCTCTCCGATCAGCCCGAGGCATTCGGCCGCACCGTGGTCGAAGCGCTGTGCAGCGGACGCGCCGTGCTCGGCTGGGACCATGGCGGCGTCGGCGAATTGCTGCGCGAACTGTTTCCGGGCGGCGCAGTCGCGCTCGCCGATGCCGGAGCACTTGCGGCGCGCGCGAAGTCGTTGCTGGATGCGCCGCGCCCGGCGATTCCGCTGCCGGATCGTTATACCCTTGCGCGCATGCAATCCGACACCCTCGCGCTGTATGCAAGCCTCGCCGGCTGACGCCACCGTGCGCGCGCGCTGGGCGCCTTGGTGGGTGCTCGCGTGCGTCGCGCTATGGCCATGGCCAGGGGTCGGCGAAGTCGCGTTGTCGCTCGGCGCGATCATCACCGCGGCATGGCTCGGCGTGCGCCGTTTCCGTGGCGGCGATGCATTGCTCAGCCGCGAGGCATGGGCACTCACGAGCGCGCTGTTCTTCAGCTACTGGCTGCCGGAACTGCTGTCCGGCACCGATGCGATCGACCCCCTGCGCAGCCTGCGCGAAGTCGCGGTGGACCTGCGCTTCCTGCCGTTCCTGTGGCTGGCGGCGATCGCGGTGCATCGCGACGACGATCGTCGCATCGTGTACACCGGCATCGCGGCCATTGCGCTGGCGTGGACCTTCGACGGCCTGCTGCAGGCCGCAACCGGCTGGAGCATCGGTGGCCTCGCGAGCACGGATCGCATCAGCGGAATTTTCGGCGCGAAGCATCCGCGCCTGGGCCAGGTCCTTGCGAGCCTCGCCGCGTTTCCGCTCGGGATCGCGGCGCGGCGCGCCGGCATGCTCGGCTGGCTCGCGGTGGCGTTGCTGGTCGGCGCGGTGATCCTGCTCGCGGGTTCGCGCGCGGCATGGCTGACGTTCGGCCTCGCGCTGCTGATCGGTGGCTGGCGCCTGCTCGGATGGAAGCGCCTGCTCGCCGTGTTTGCGGTCGGAGTCATCAGCCTCTCGGTGCTCGCGGTGATTTTCCCGCGCGACCTGCACCAGCGCATCGAACGGACCGAAGCGGCCTTCTCGGGCGATGCGGCCGGACTCGACCACGCATTGTCCGGGCGGTTGCGGATCTGGGAAGCGGCCGCGTGCATGGTCCGCGAACATCCGCTCAATGGCGTCGGCGTGCGCGGTTATCGCGATGCCTATGCGGGCTGCGCGCCCAAGCTGTCCGCTCCGCCTGAGTGGGGAGCTGGCGGCGCGCTGCATGCGCACCAGATCGTGCTGGAGCTCCTCAGTGAAACCGGCGCGATCGGCCTGCTGCTGTGGTCGATCGGCGCGGCCATCGCGATCCGTGCCTGGCGCTGGGCGGCGCCCGCGGCGCGCGCGCGTGCGGCGATCCCGGCGGTCGCGCTTGCGGTGACGGTGTTTCCGCTGAACACGCACCTGGCGTTCTATTCGAGCTTCTGGGGCGGGCTGACCTTGCTGCTGACGGCGCTGTACGCGGGGGCGTTGTTCGGCGAGGACGCCGCCTCGCCCGTTGCGTCGCGTACTCCCGCACAGCCTGCAAACGACGCGTCCGGAATGGAACCGCGTTGAACCGCCCGCCACTCAGCGCCGTGGTCACCACGCTCGACAACGCGGCGACGCTGGATGCATGCCTGGCATCGCTCGCGTTCTGCGACGAGCTCGTCGTGCTCGATTCGGGTTCGACCGACGCGACCGTCGCGATCGCGCAACGCCATGGCGCGCGCGTGCACACGCAGGCCTTCGCCGGATACGCGCTGCAGAAACAGGCCGCGCTGGACCTTGCCAGGCACGACTGGACGCTGTTGCTGGATGCTGACGAATTCTTGCTCGAATCGGGCCGTGCCGAGATCGAGCGCGAACTCGCCGCGCCGCGCGCCGATGGTTATCGCCTGCCGCGGCAGGAATGGCTGTTCTGGCGCTGGACGCATCCGCGCACGCTGCCGAACTGGCAGCTGCGGCTGTTCCGCCGTTCGCGCGGGCGCATGAATGCGGTGCCGATCCATGCCGAACCGGAAGTGCAGGGCAACGTCATCGACCTGCGCGCCCCGTTCTGCCATCGCGGCGAGGCGGACATCGCGGTTCGCGTGGAGAAGATCAACCGCTATTCCAGCGGGATGGTCGAACACAAGCGTGCGCGTGGCACCCGGTTCGTCGGTCTGCGCATGCTGTTCTACCCGTGGGTCGCATTCGCACGTTTCTATTTCATCAAGCGCTATTTCCTCAACGGCTGGGCGGGCTTCATCGCCGCGCGCGTGCATGCGTTCTATGCGTTCCTGAAATACGCGAAGCTGCACGAGGCAACGCGCGACACCTCGCGCGATTGATCCCGCGGCTCAGTAGTCGACCGCCGGTGCGCCTTCCGGCCTGCGCTTGAAGCGGCGATGGATCCACAGGTATTGCGCGGGCGCCTCGCGCACCATCGCCTCGATCGCTGCATTGACGCGGGCCGTGTCGGCAGTGACGTCGTGCGAGGGGAAATCCGCGAGCGGCGGCGCGATCCGCAGCACGTAGCGGCCGCCTTCGCGATGGTGGAAGAACGGCAGCACGGCGCAGCCCGATAGGCGCGCGAGCTGGTGCGTCGCGGTGATCGTCGCCGCCGGGATGCCGAAGAACGGCGCGAACACGGTGTCCTTGCCGAGCATGTCCTGGTCCGGCGCGTACCACAGCACGCCGCCATCCTTGAGCAGGCGCAAAGCGGGGCGCAATTCCTGCTGGCGGAACATCGCGCGCGCATAACGCAGGCGCCCGCGCAGCACGGCCCATTCCATGACCGCGCCGCGATGGCGACGGTACATGCCGGCCAGCGGCACGTGGTCGCAGAGCAGCCGGCCGCAGATTTCCAGATTCATGAAATGCCCGGACACCAGCAACGCTCCGCGCCCAGCAGCGGTCGCCGCGACGAGGTGTTCGAGTCCGTCGATGCGCACGGTCCGTCGCAGCGGCGCGATCGAACCCCACCACGCGCGCGCGAATTCGAACAGGCCGACGCCGAGCGCGGCGAAATGCGCGTGCAGCAACCGCTTGCGCGCGGGCTCGTCGAGTTCGGGAAAGCACAACGCGAAGTTGATCCTGGCAGCGCGCCGACGCGCGGGCACGGCGACGTACAATAATGTGCCGATCGCGCGCCCCAGCGCGCGCTGCAGCGGCCACGGCAACCGTCCGGCGATCCAGCCGATGCCGACGCCGATCCAGCCCGGCCAATGGCGCGGCGACAGCGATGGACGTGCGGGCGGATGCATGCGGCGATTCTACAGTTCGCAGATGCCGCAACCCCCGGCGCGCGGCCTCCGGTATCCTTCGCCCATGCATCTGTCGCTCTGGCAACGCCTGCTGCGCGGAGCGTATGCCTGCGTGATGTACGCACTGGTGCCGGTGATGCTGTATCACCTGGTGTGGCGTGGGCTGCGCGATCGCAACTACTTCCGACGCTGGAGCGAACGCTTCGGCTGGTACGCCGATGCGCCGCTGGATGGTTCGCTGTGGGTGCATGCGGTGTCGGTCGGCGAGGTCAATGCCGCCGCGCCGTTGATCGATGCCTTGCGCGCACGCTATCCCGGGTTGCCGCTGATCGTCACCACGACGACGCCGACCGGAGCCGCGCGCGTGCAGTCGCTGTGGAAGGGCGACGTACGGCACCTGTATTTCCCGTACGACCTGCCGGGTGCGGTGCGGCGTTTCCTCGCGCACCTGCGGCCACGGCTCGCATTGGTGATGGAAACCGAGATCTGGCCGAACCTCTATGTCGCGATCGGCCGCGGCGGGATTCCGTTGTTGCTGGTGAATGCGCGGCTGTCGCAACGGTCCCTGCGCGGCTACCAGCCGGTGCTGCCGCTGATTCGGCTGACGCTCGGCCAGGTCGCATTGATCGCGGCGCAGTCGGAGACCGACGCGCGCCGCCTGCGCCGCGCCGGCGCGCCGGTCGAGCGCGTGCGCGTGGTCGGCAACCTCAAATACGACCTGCGCGTGCCGGAAGGACTCGAACCGCAGGCGCGATTGCGCCGCGCCGGCTGGGGCAGCGCGCGTCCGGTGTGGATCGCCGCGAGTACGCACGAGGACGAGGAGGCGCGCGTGCTGGATGTGCATGCGCGCCTGCGTCAACGCTTTCCCGACCTGCTGCTGCTATGGGCGCCGCGCCATCCCGAGCGTTTCGCGAACGTCGCCGAAGCCTGCGCGCAGCGCGGCTTCCGCACCCGCACGCGCAGCGCCGACGAGAGCGCCGGCGTCGATACCGAATGCTTCGTGCTCGACAGCATGGGCGAGTTGATGGGCTTCTTCGCGGCGGCCGACGTCGCGTTCATCGGCGGCAGCCTGCAGGCGATCGGCGGTCACAACGTGCTCGAGCCCGCGGCGCTGGGGGTGCCGTCGGTGGTCGGTCCGCACACCTTCAATTTTGCCGATGCGACCGCGTTGCTGCGCGACGAAGGCGCACTGCTGCAGGTCGCCGATGCCGACGAACTGACGCGGGCCCTTGCCGAACTGCTTGCCGATCCGCCGCGCCGCCGCGCGATGGGCGCGGCCGGGCGGCTGACCGTCGAGCGCGAACGCGGTGCGCTCGCGCGCACGATGGAGCTGATCGCGCTGCACCTGCCTGTTGCCGGTTAGTTGCTCGGCGGGGCGTCCGGCGCCGGGGCTGCGGGTGCGTCCTGGTGCGCGGCCTTTTTCTTCTTCTTGTGCTTCTTCATCGGCGCGGCCTTGGCATCGGCCTTGTCCGTGCTGCCCGACGTGTCCTGCTCGCTGGCCTTGGCCTTGGTCGGGCGGGTCGGCAATCCCGGCATCGAGATGTCGCTCGCATCGTCCTTCTGGTCGAGCGCGGCTTCGGCATCGCTGACCAGCAGCGCGTTCACCGCCGCCACATCCGCGGCCTTGATGTCGCCGGAGGCCTGCTTGAGCAGCAGGCCGTTCACCACGAAATTGTTGCGCGCGCGCGCGTAGTCGCGTTGCGCGGAAAACAGCTGCTGTTCGGTGATCAGCACGTCCACGATCGTGCGCGTGCCGACTTCAAGCCCGGTCTGGGTCGCTTCCAGCGCGGTCTGCGCGGACAGCAGCGCCTGCTTGCGCGCCTCGATCTCGCTCAGACCGCCGAGGGTCGCGTGGTAGGCGTTGCGGGCCTGGCGGGTGATCGAACGGCGCGTCTGTTCGAGCGTGTCGGCGGCGGCATCGCGGGTCGCGAGGGACTGGCGCACGCGGTAGGACACTGCGAATCCGGAAAAGATCGGCACCTGCAAGGTCAACGAAAACGTCGGACCCCTGCCTGAGCTCGTCGGTGGCGAGTCCGCGCTGAGCCCGGCCGCGTTGGTGAAGGTCGAGGAGCCCCATTGCGCGCGATCGCCATAGCTCGCGTTGAATCCCAGGGTCGGCAGATGGCCCGCACGCGCGGTCTCGACGTCATGGTCGGCCGCATCGAGCGCGAGTTGCTGTGCGCGGATCTGCGGATTCTGGTCGACCGCCATCTTGACCCACGCATCCACATCAGTCGGCGAAGGCGCGGTCGGCGCGAAGTCGGGGGACAGGCCCTTGAAATGCTCGATCGGCTGGCCGGTGATTTCGGTGAGCGCTTCGCGCGCATCGGACAGCGCGGTCTCGAAACCGATCGTTGCGGCGCGTGCGATGTCGTACTGGGCCTTGGCTTCCTGCGCGTCGGTGATCGGTGCGAGACCGACCTGCAGTCGCACGTTGGCCTGGTCGAGCTGGCGCTTGAGCGCGCGTTCCTGCGCGCGCGAGGACGCGAGGTCCTGGATCGCGCTGAGCACGTTGAAGTAGGCCTGCGCGACGCGCGTGATGAGCGCATCGGCGGCGTTGTCGTACAGTGCGTCGAACTGTGCGGCGCGGCTGCGGCTGGCCTTCAGTCGCGTGTAATTGGAGTGGTCGTAGATGCTCTGCTGCAGGTTCGCGGAATAGGTGCGGCTCCTGGTGTCGCTGGTCCCTGTGGTCTGACCGAAGCTCACGCCGCCCTGACCGTCCGGGAAGGTGGACACCGAACTGCTGTTGTTGTGGCTGCGCTGCAGTTCCGCGCTCGCGGTGATCTGTGGCAGCAACGCCGAGCGGGAAATGCCGATGCCGGCTGCTTCCGCGCGCTTGTTGGCTTCGGATCCGGCCAGCACCGGATCGCCCTGGCGGGCCAGGTCGTAGGCCTGCTGCAGGTCGCCGGCCTGGGCCGTGGCGCAACCCAGTGCGAGCAGCAGTGCGATGTGGATGGGTCGTGGGCGAAGGGTCATGCGGCTTCCTTGGTGAACGTGATCGCGGCGGTCGTGCCGGTCGCGATCGATGTCGGGTTTCACAGCGCGAAGCGCAGCGACGGTGCCGCGCCGCGCAGATAGGGAATGTCCGTCTCGAACAGGCTTTCGGTGTGCCAGCCATCGCCGCGGCGGGTCATGCGCAATGCTTCCTGCGCGGGCGCGTTTCCGCGGACCACGAACAGGCGGCCGTCCGACTTGACCCAGTCGAACAGGCGCGGCGGAATCTCGGCGACAGCGCCGCCGACGCAGACCGCGTCGTACTGGCGGCCGGCATTCCAGCCCAGCGCATCCGCGACTTCCAGGCGCACGTTGTGGATCCCCGCAGCGGTCAGTCGCGCGCGCGCGGCCTCGATGAAATCGGCATGGATGTCGATGCTGGTCACCGAATGGGCGAGCTGCGCCAGGCATGCGGTGACGAAACCGGTGCCGGTGCCGATTTCCAGCACGTCATCGGACGGGCTCAGGTCCAGCGACTGCAGCAGGCGTCCCTCGACGACCGGCTTGAGCATCGCTTCGTCGTGCTCCAGCGGCAGCGCGATATCGGCGAACGCGAGCCGGCGGTATTCGGCCGGCACGAAATCCTCGCGGCGCACCTGCCCGAGTGCGTCGAGCACGCGCGGGTCGAGCACCTCCCACGGGCGGATCTGCTGTTCGATCATGGTGGCGCGGGCGGTGTTGAAATCCATTGCGGTGCTCATCGTCATGGCGGAGGCGGGGGAAGTGTCGAGTTCAATCGTCTGAAGTTCAAGCTTCGGAAATGCGGGCGCCAGCGCGGGATCGTGGAGACGCAGCATCGCGCGCCGGGCCGGCATTGGCGCAGTGCCGGAAGTCATCGGGACTTTCAACGTGTCCGATACCGTTCATGCAGGCCTGCCCGCTGGCTTCGATGCGTATGCGCGCAGGAACAGGTCGACCGTGGCCTCGATGTGCGCAGTGACCTCCCTGTCGCCGAAATCGCCGGTGCATCCGCACACCAGCCGCGCATGCAGCTCGCCCTTGAGCAGGCAGAAGAACTGCGACGACGCGCGGTCGATGTCCGGGATTTCGAGTTGCCCCGCTGCGATCCGGCCGCGCAGGAAGTCGGCGAAACCATCGTGAACGCGCTGCGGACCGGCCTCCCAGAACATCTGCGGCAGGCGGCTGTCGGTGTCCATCACGGTGCTCATCACGCGCTGCATGCCGATCGCCTCGGCGCTGGTGACCAGCGCGAAGAACGCGCGCGCGATGCTGGTCAACTGGCGGCGGATCGGGCCTTTCGCGGCGGCCTGGAACAGCGTCGGCGGCAGCATTTCCTCGCATTTCGCGCGGATCGTCGCGGTGAACAGCGCGTCCTTGTCGCCGTAGTGGCTGTAGACGGTGAGCTTGGATACGCCGGCCTCGGCCGCGATCGCTTCCATGCTGACGCCGTCGTAGCCGAACTTCGGAAACAGCCGTTTCGCCGCATCGAGGACGGCCTGGCGTTTTTCGGGGTCCTTCGGCCGGCCGGGGCCGGGTTTGGGACTGGCTGGTGGTTGGCGGGTCTGCGGCATCGAATGAAATACTGGACTGATGGGTTCTGAATTATTAATATACTCGGCAGTATAGCAATTCTGCGCCGGTACATGTCGCGCCTCTTGGCGTCTGTTCATGGTCGCAGCCTCCCGCAGCAACCGCTCCGCCAAGGGATCGCACATGCGTCCATCCATCCGAATTTTTCCGTCGATCGTCCTGTCCGCAACGCTGGTGGTCGCCCTGCTGTCGACCGCATGCGGCCATGGCGGGGCCGAGACCGATCCGCCGCGGCCCGCGCTGGTGGTGCACCCGGGACCGCTGGACCTGACCGCGCAGGCATTTGCAGGCGACGTGCGCGCGCGCCAGGAATCGCCGCTCGCGTTCCAGATCGGAGGCCATCTCGTGCGCCGGCTCGTCGACATGGGCGCTCGCGTGAAGCGCGGCCAGGTGCTGGCCGAACTCGATCCTGGCGACGTCGCACTGCAAGTCGAAGCGGCCCGTGCGCAACTGACCACCGCGCAGGCCGACCTGCAGCTCGCGCTGGCAGAACGCGACCGCTACCGCGCGCTCGCCGGCAAGCAGGTCGTCAGCCGTTCGCAACTCGACACCACCGAGAACACCTTCAAGGCCGCCGCCGCGCGCGTGCAGCAGGCGAGTGCGCAGCTCGACGTCGCCCGCAACCAGGCCGGCTACGCAAGCCTGCGCGCGCCGGCCGATGGCGTGATCGCGCAGCGCCAGGCCGAGGCCGGGCAGATCGTCGCGGCCGGGCAGGCGGTGTTCACGCTCGCCACCGACGGCGATCGCGACGTGCAGATCAGCATTCCCGAACAGCGCATCGCCGCGTTCAAGCTCGGCCAGCCCATGCAGGTCGAACTGTGGACGCAGCAGGGGCGCTTGATACCGGGCAGCATCCGCGAACTCTCGCCCGCAGCCGACCCGCAGGCGCGCACGTTCGCCGCGCGCATCGCGCTGCCGGCCGGCGCCGCGGTCGAACTCGGCCAGAGCGCGCGCGTGTACGCCATCGATGCCGGCGGATCCGGCGTCAGCGTGCCGCTCGCCGCGGTGTTCGCGAAAGACGGCGCGTCCGCACTCTGGGTGGTGACGCCCGCAGCGCAAGCGACCGCAGCCGACGGCGAATCCATCGGTACGCTGCATCTGGTGCCGGTGAAACTCGGCCCGTACGGCGAGGAGCGCGTGCCGGTGCTGTCCGGCATCAAGGCTGGCGACTGGGTCCTCGCGGCCGGCGTGCACCTGGTGCGCGAAGGCCAGCGCGTGAAGCCCGTCGACCGCGACAATCGGCCCATTGCGTTGGGCGCGGGCGCAGGCGACGCATCCGCATCCGCGGGGCGCTGAGCCATGGGCAGCCATTTCAACCTCTCCGCCTGGGCGCTGCGCAACCGCGCGCTGGTGCTGTATTCGATGATCGTGTTCGCGGTCATCGGCGCGATCTCGTACCGCCAGCTCGGCCAGTCCGAGGATCCGCCGTTCACGTTCAAGGCGATGGTCGTGCGCACGCAATGGCCTGGCGCGACCGCCGAGGAAGTCGCGCGCCAGGTCACCGACCGCATCGAGAAAGCCCTGATGCAGACCGGCGACTACGAAAAGATCACCAGCTATTCGCGGCCCGGCGAATCGCAGGTGATCTTCGAGGCGCGCGACGCGATGTCCTCGAAGGAGGTCCCCGCGCTGTGGTATCGCATCCGCAAGAAAGTCGGCGACATGAAGAACGAGTTGCCGGAAGGTGCGCAGGGCCCGTTCTTCAACGACGAGTTCGGCGATACCTACGGCAACATCTACGCGCTCACCGGCGACGGCTTCGACTACGCCACCCTCAAGCAGTACGCCGACCGCATCGAGCTCGAACTGCAGCGCGTGCCCGACGTCGGCAAGATCGACCTGGTCGGCCCGCAGGACGAAAAGATCTGGATCGACCTGTCGAACACCAAGCTCGCGAGCCTCGGCATTCCGTTGCCCGCCGTGCAGCAGGCGCTGGAGGAGCAGAACGCGGTGTCCGAGGCGGGCTTCTTCGAGACCGGCTCCGATCGCGTGCGGCTGCGCGTGTCGGGACGCTTCGATTCGGTGGACGCGATCCGCAATTTCCCGATCCGCGTCGGCGACCGCGATTTCCGCATCGGCGATGTCGCGAAGGTGTATCGCGGCTTCAGCGATCCATCCGCGCCGCGCATGCGTTTCATGGGCAAGGACGCGCTCGGCATCGAGGTCGCGATGAAACCCGGCGGCGACATCCTGAAGCTCGGCGAAAAACTCGACGAAACCTTCGCGCGCGCGCAAGCCGAACTGCCGGTCGGGATGACGCTCAGCAAGGTGTCCGACCAGCCGCAGGCGGTGCGCGCGTCGGTCGCGGAATTCGTCGACGTGTTGACCGCGGCGGTCGCGATCGTGCTGCTCGTGAGTTTCTTCTCGCTGGGCCTGCGCGCCGGCACCGTGGTCGCGCTGACGATCCCGCTGGTGCTCGCGATGACGTTCGCGGCGATGAACTACTTCGGCATCGGCCTGCACAAGATCTCGCTGGGCGCGCTCGTGCTCGCGCTCGGCCTGCTCGTCGACGACGCGATCATCGCGGTCGAGATGATGGCGATCAAGATGGAGCAGGGCTTCGACCGCCTGCGCGCCGCTGCGTTCGCGTGGGACAGCACCGCGTTCCCGATGCTGACCGGCACGCTGGTGACCGCGGCCGGCTTCCTGCCGATCGCGACGGCCGCGTCGACGACCGGCGAATACACGCGCTCGATCTTCGAGGTCGTCACCATCGCGCTGTTGCTGTCGTGGATCGCCGCCGTCGTGTTTATCCCGTACTTCGGCAGCCTGTTCCTGCCCGACCTCGCCAAGCGCAAGCCCGGCCACAACGAGGCGCACGATCCGTACCAGGGTCGCTTCTACGTGCGCTTCCGCGCGGCGGTCGGCTGGTGCGTGCGCTTCCGCAAGACCGTGATCGCGATTACCGTGGCCATCTTCGTCGCCTCGCTGTTCCTGTTCCTGTATGTGCCGCAGCAGTTCTTCCCGGCTTCGACGCGGCTTGAGCTGATGGTCGATCTCAAGCTCGCCGAAGGTGCGTCGCTGAAGGCGACCTCGGCGCAGGTCGCGAAACTCGAATCGCTGCTGCAAGGCCGCAAGGGATTGAAGAACTATGTCGCCTATGTCGGCACCGGTTCGCCGCGTTTCTACCTGCCGCTGGACCAGCAGCTTCCGGCGACGAGCTTCGCCCAGTTCGTCCTGCTCACCGAGGACATCAAATCGCGCGAGGACATCCGGCGCTGGTTGATCGACGTCCTCAACACCCAGTTCACCGACGTGACGGCGCGCGTGACGCGCCTGGAGAACGGACCGCCGGTCGGCTATCCGGTGCAGTTCCGCATCTCAGGCGAGCACATCGACCAGGTGCGCAAACTCGCCCTGCAGGTCGCCGACAAGGTGCGCCAGAACAGTGACGTCACCAACGTCAACCTCGACTGGCAGGAGCCGAGCAAGGTCGTGCGGCTCATCGTCGACCAGGATCGTGCGCGCGCGCTCGGCGTGAGTTCGGCGCAGCTCGCCGACTTCCTGCGCAACGCGCTGTCCGGCGGCCACGTGTCGTACTACCGCGAGAACAAGGAACTGATCGAGGTGCTGCTGCGCGGGCCGAAGGACGAGCGCGAACGGCTGTCCCTGCTCGGCAGCCTGAGCGTGCCGAGCAGCAACGGAACCAATGTGCCGCTGTCGCAGATCGCGACGCTCGAATACGGATTCGAGGAAGGCATCATCTGGCACCGCGACCGCCTGCCGACGGTCACCGTGCGCGCCGACATCTACGGCGATGCGACACCGCCATCGGTGACCGCGAAGATCGAACCGACGCTCGCCGCGATCCGCGCACAACTGCCCGCCGGCTACCTGCTGCGGACCGGCGGCACCGTCGAGGACTCCGAGCGCGGGCAGAACTCGGTCAATGCCGGCATCCCGCTCTTCATCTTCGTGGTGACGACGCTGCTGATGCTGCAGCTGCGCAGCTTCGCGCGGGTGGCGATGGTGTGGCTGACCGCGCCGCTCGGCCTGATCGGCGTGAGCCTGTTCCTGGTCGTGCTGCGCGTGCCGTTCGGGTTTGTCGCGATGCTCGGCACGATCGCCTTGTTCGGCATGATCATGCGCAACTCGGTGATCCTCGTCGACCAGATCGAACAGGACATCGGCGCGGGCCACGAGCCATGGACCGCGATCATCGATGCGACCGTGCGCAGGTTCCGGCCGATCGTATTGACTGCGCTTGCGGCGGTTCTCGCGATGATCCCGTTGTCGCGCAGCGTGTTCTTCGGCCCGATGGCGGTGGCGATCATGGGCGGCCTGGTGGTCGGCACCGCGTTGACGTTGCTGTTCCTGCCGGCGTTGTATGCGGCGTGGTTCAGGGTGAAGGCGCCGGGTTAGGTTCATCGCCGGGAATCTTTGCCGCGGCCACCTCCAGGATGGCCGCCACCGTTGGTTTCGGGTAGGACTGGCCCATGGCGACGCCGTCCCGCGCGATGCCCTGGCTCGTCGGGGACGCTGGGCTGAACCTCGCATCCGGCTTGTACATCGGGGCATCGACCTCCAGGTCGACCGCGAGCGGATCCATTCCGAACAGCGCGCGGTACAGCAGCGTGGCTTCCAGGAGCGCGAGCGCATGACCCGGATGGGCGCCGTCCGCGTACAGCCACGCTTCGGCAGGATGGGATTTCATTCCCAGCTGCAAGCGGTCGGAGACCGCGACGTACGCAATCGACCAGCGTGCGGAAGCGCGCGCTTCGGCCGCCACGAGGTGCGTGGAGACGATCGGGAGGGTCTGGTAGGTCCCGAGGTAGATGGGCTTCGCACCATGCGCACGCACCGCGCGGGCGAGGCGATGCAACGCGAAAACCGCGTCCCTGCATGATTTCGGACCGAACGAACAGAGCAGGTCGCCGCCGCGTTCCTGCAGCACGACGTAGTCGTAGTGGCGCTGGGCGAGTGCGCGCTCGACCGAACCATCGGTCAAGCGATCCATCAGCGTGGCTCCACCACGCACGATCATGTCGCTTCGGACAAACCGGTGTTGGGATGCAGCCAGCGTGTTCAGCACCGCGGGAAGATTGCCGACGTAGGTGATGCTGTTGCCGACGAACAGGACGCGTATCGGGGTGTCGGGTTGCGCAGCCGCGGCGCAGGTGCCGCAGGCGATCGCCATGACCATGGCAAGCAGTCCCCGCATGCGCACGTTCTTCCCGCCATGCGCGGACAAGGCCGCCTTTCCGCGACTGTGCGCGCACGGGTCCGCGCAGGCTTGGCCGGCCAATCCAACCGGCGCGGCAATGTCGACGCAGGTCTTGAACATCAGGGAATCCGGCAAGGCAGGGTGGGCTTCAAAAAGGAAAAAGGGGACGAGAACACTGATTTGCTGTTCCTTCCGGCGCCGTATGCGGCGTGCTAAGGACCGCGTTGCCGCACTGAGCCGGGATTGCACCCCGGCCTGCGGGCTCCGCTTTACTGCACCCAGATTGGCTAGGAGATCCACCGACCGATGCGTTGGGAAACAACCAAGGTGCCGTTGATCTTTCGCAGCAGGCTGTTCCAGCCTGATCCGCAATTTGGGCAATCGTCAGAGTAATCAACGAGAACGCTGGCGTATGTGCCGCCATGGGAGTAGGAGGGCATGCTGATTTTCATGACTCCCGATGCACCGGGGAACTGGGCGTGGAATCCATTCTCGGGGTTTTGCCGCTCCATGTGACCGCGCCTGGAGGGACTGCCGGATTCGTACGGCCGGTCGATCAGTTTCTGCGAAGCAATCCTGATTCCTGGGCACGCAACTGCCTTGGGGATTGCGGCCATTGCGGTGCCGGAGCGTTCGTCGACTCGGCCAATGGGTTCGTCGTACAGCACGATCACGTCGGACTTGTTATCGCATTGATGGGAAAGCACAGCTCCCAGAACGAGAAGATCGTTGTCTGCCGCAAACTCCAGGGTCAACACGAATTCGACGCTTTCCGACGTGGCCGCAGGAACTACACGGATGACTTTGTCCTGGTGCAAGAGCCGCGACATCGGGATTGCAGCGAGCAATGAGCCCAGCAGGGTAGCCAACACGGCAATCCGCTTCCATCGCACGCCCGCTGGATTTTCATTGAAGGCATGCGTGGACATATGACGAGATTCCGACTGCAGTTTAGGCCAGAAGCAGAGCCGTTGAACCGATGGTCGGACGAACCGCGTACAGCGTCATGACGTCGTCTTCCGCAAGGCAGACGGTGCGAGGGAAATAATCGTCTCGTGGGCTGCACCGCAATGTTGCAAGCCCGACCATTCAATCCCGCAGCGCAATCGCATGGCATTCGAGCTGCAGTTGCTCGAGCACCGCGGCTGTCGCCTCGCGCGTGCTCAATGCGGCGACGCCATCCCTGGCGAGATCGGCCGTGAATGCGCCCGCATCCAGCGCCAGGTCGACCGCGCGTTCGACGCACGTCGCCTCGTCCTCGAGTCCCAGCGAATGCCGCAGCAGCAGCGCGACGCTGAGGATCGCTGCGTACGGGTTCGCGATGCCGCGGCCGGCGATGTCCGGCGCCGAGCCGTGGATCGGTTCGTACAGGCCGATTCCGCCTTCGCCGAGCGATGCCGATGGCAGCAGGCCCAGCGAACCGGCCAGCATCGACGCCTCGTCGGTGAGGATGTCGCCGAACATGTTCTCGGTGACGATCACGTCGTACTCGCGCGGCTTGGCGAGCAGGTGCATCGCCATCGAATCGACCAGCTGGTGTTCGAGGACGATGTCGGGAAATTCGTCGCGTGCGATGCGCGTGGCGACTTCGCGCCACAGTCGCGAGGTCTCCAGCACGTTCGCCTTGTCGACGGACACGACATGGCCGCGCCGCTGCCGCGCGAGCTGGCAGGCGCGGCGTACGACGCGTTCGATCTCGGCGACGCTGTATTCGCACAGGTCGCTCGCGTAGTCGTCGGTGCGCATCCTGGTGCCGAAGTAGACGCCACCGGTGAGTTCGCGCACGACCATGATGTCGACGCCGCTGAGCAGGTGCGGCTTGATCGGCGATGCGCCGAGCGCGGCCGGATGCGGTTTGACCGGGCGCAGGTTCGCATACAGGTCGAGGCCCTTGCGCAGTGCGAGCAAGCCCTGCTCGGGCCGCACGGTCGCCTTGGGATCGGACCATTTCGGACCTCCGACAGCGCCGAGCAACACGGCGTCGGCATCCCGGCAGGCGGCGAGCGTGGACGCGGGCAATGGTTCGCCAGTCGCGTCGATCGCGGCGCCGCCGATCGGGTGTTCGTGGATCGCGAACGTATGGCCGTAGCGATGGCCGATCGCACGCAGTACCTTCACTGCGGAGAATGTGACTTCGGGACCGATGCCGTCCCCGGGCAGGACGACGATGTCAGCGTGCATGGCGGAGCTCCTCGTAATGGGCGATGGCGTGGTGTTGCTTGAGCAGGTAACCGAGTTCGTCGACGCCTTCGAGCAGACAGGTTTGCGCGAACGCATCGAGCGGGAACCGGAACGCGCGTCCGTCGGGGAAGGTCACCCGGCGCGCAGCGATGTCGATGTGCAATTCGCGTCCTGGGTTCGCGAGCAGTTCATCGACCACGGCGTCATTGAGCACGATCGGCAGCAGTCCGTTCTTGAGCGCGTTGCTGCGGAAGATGTCGGCGATCTGCGCGCTGATCACCGCACGCAGGCCGAGGTCGAGCAGCGCCCACGGCGCGTGTTCGCGCGAGGAGCCGCAGCCGAAGTTGCGGCCGGCGACCAGTATCTGCGCGTCGGCATTTTCGGCGCGGTTGAACACGAACTCCGGATCCGCGCTTCCGTCGGGCAAGGTGCGCCAGTCATTGAACGCGTGCTTGCCGAGGCCCGTACGCTCGGTGGTGGTGAGGAAGCGCGCTGGGATGATCTGGTCGGTATCGATGTTGCGCTCGCGCAAGACCACGGTGCGCGAGTGCAGAGTGGTGAAAGCGGGCATCAGGCGGGCTCCGGTACAGACTGCGATGAGGGTCCGGTGGCGATGGATGCATTGATGAACTCGCGCGGATCGGTGATTTCCCCCGCGACCGCGCACACCGCCGCCGTCAGTGGCGAAGCGAGCACGGTGCGCGCGCCCTTGCCCTGTCGGCCTTCGAAATTGCGGTTCGAGGTCGAGACCGCGAGCTGGCCCGGGCCGACGAGGTCGCCGTTCATCGCGATGCACATCGAGCAACCCGGTTCGCGCCATTCGGCGCCGGCCGCGCGCACGATCGTGTCGATGCCCTCGCGCTCGGCCTCGCGCTTGACCTGCGCCGAGCCCGGCACCACCAGCATGCGCACGTGCGGGTGCACGCTGCGGCCTTCCAGCACCCGTGCGACCTCGCGCAGGTCGCTCAGGCGCGCATTCGTGCAACTGCCGATGAAGACCACGTCGACAGCGTGACCGCGCAAGTGGGCACCGCCTTCGAAGCCCATGTAGGCGAGCGCCTTCGCATCGTCGGCGTTGCCGGCGACCGGCAACATCGAAGCGATCGCGGTGACCTGGCCCGGATGCGTTCCCCAGGTGATCGATGGCTGGATATCGCGGGCATCGATCTGCACTTCGCGATCAAAGTGCGCCCCATCGTCGCTGTGGAATGTGCGCCACTCCACCACTGCGCACGCGAAATCGTCGCCATGTGGAGCGCGCGGCCTATGCGCGAGGTAGTCGAAGGTCACCTCGTCCGGCGCAATCAATCCAGCGCGCGCGCCGGCTTCGATCGACATGTTGCACACGGTCATGCGCTCGTCCATCGACAGCGCGCGGATCGTCGAGCCGCGGTATTCGATCACGTGGCCAGTGCCGCCGTTGACGCCGATCACGCCGATCACGTGCAGGATCAGGTCCTTCGCGCTGACGCCGGCGCCGAGCGCGCCATCGACGGTGATCGCCAGCGTCCTCGGCTTGCGCTGCAGCAGGCACTGCGTCGCCAGCACGTGGCCGACCTCGCTGGTGCCGATCCCGAACGCCAGCGCGCCGAACGCACCGTGGGTCGCGGTGTGGCTGTCGCCGCAGACGATGGTCTTGCCGGGTTGGGTCAGGCCGAGTTCGGGCGCGATCACGTGGACGATGCCGCGATGCGCGCTGTCGAAATCGAACAGTTCGATGCCGTGGCGCATTGCGTTCGCGCGCAATGTCTCGACCTGCGTGCGCGCCGCATCGCTCGCATAGGGAAGCATGCCGTCCGCATCCGCTGGCAGCGTCGGCGTCGAGTGGTCGAGCGTACCCTTGGTCGATTCCGGACGGCGCACGCGCAGGCCGCGCGCGTCGAGTTCGGCGAACGCCTGCGGCGTCGTGACCTCGTGGATCAGGTGCAGGTCGATGTAGAGGGTCGCGGGCGCGGCGTCGGTTTCTGGAATGACGACGTGGGCGTCCCAGAGTTTGTCGAACAGGGTGCGTGGGGTTGGATCGGTCATGGTCGACTCTTCTCAGGCAGTCGCAGCGCAAGGCTGCGGTTGGCGCGTGCGCAGCACGCGGTTGGCGATCTCGAGCCAGGCCATTGCGCTCGCTTCGAGGATGTCGGTGCTGGTGCCGGAGCCGGTGAGTTCGGAGCCGTCGAAGCGCGCGGTGACGCTGGCCTGTCCCTGCGCGTCGTCGCCGGTGGTCACGCTCGACACGTGGTAGCTCTCGATATCGAGATGCAGGCCGGTCGCGCGTGCGAGCGCGGCGAACAACGCATGCACCGGACCGTCGCCGACCGCCGCTTCGTTGATCACGCTTCCTTCGGGATCGATCAGTTGCACGCTTGCGGTCGGCAGGCCGTCGCCTGCGACCGACGTGCTGACGTGGGCACGGGCGAGGCGATGGCCGCGTGCGACGCGCGCATCCGCGCCGAGCACCAGCGCTTCCAGATCGGCGTCGAACACTTCGCGCTTCTTCTCGGCGAGCGCCTTGAAGCCGGCGAACACCGAATTCAGTTGCGGCTCGTCGATGCTGAAACCGATCGCCTGCAGCCGGTCCTTCAGCGCCGCGCGTCCGCTGTGGCGGCCGAGCACCATCTGCGACTGCGCCCAGCCGACATCCTCGGGATGCATGATCTCGTAGGTGCTGCGGTGCTTGAGCATGCCGTGCTGGTGGATGCCGGCCTCGTGCGCGAACGCGTTCTGGCCGACGATCGCCTTGTTGCGCTGCACGCCCATGCCGGTGATGCGCGACAGCAGGCGCGAGGTCGGCACCAGCCGACGCGTGTCGATGCGCGTGTGCGCGTTGAAATAGCCGCGCCGCACGTTCAGCGCCATGACGAGTTCTTCAAGGGCCGCGTTGCCAGCGCGTTCGCCGATGCCGTTGACGGTGCATTCGACCTGGCGCGCTCCGCCTTCGATCGCGGCCAGGCTGTTCGCGACCGCCAGGCCGAGGTCGTTGTGGCAGTGTGCGCTGAACACGATGTCGTCCCGTTCACGGTGACTCCGTCGAACCATCGCGCGCAGATATTCGAACAGCGCGCGAATCTCGCCCGGCGTGGTGTAGCCGACGGTGTCCGGGATATTGAGCGTGCGCGCGCCGGCAGCGAGCGCGGCATTGCAGACTTCGACCAGGAAGTCCGGTTCGGTGCGCAGCGCGTCCTCTGCCGAGAATTCGATGTCGTCCGCATGGCGGCGCGCATGCCGGACGCCCATCGCGACGCGTTCGAGCACTTCGTCCTTGCCGATGCCGAGCTTGTGTTCGCGATGCAGCGGGCTGGTCGAGATGAAGACGTGGATGCGCGGCTGGTGCGCACCGTCGAGCGCCTTCGCGCAGGCCTCGATGTCGCCCGCATGGCAACGCGCGAGTACGGCGACCGTCGTGTCGCGGACATCGCGCGCGATCGCGCGGGTGGCTTCGAGGTCGGACATGGAACTCGCCGGGAAACCGGCTTCGATCACGTCGACACCAAGGTCGGCCAACGCATGCGCGAAGCGGAGTTTCTGCGTCGCGGTCATGCTGCAACCAGGCGATTGCTCGCCGTCGCGCAGGCTGGTGTCGAAGATGCGGACCCGTTCCGATGGTTCCCGCACGGACGGCTCGGCTGCAGTCGGCACACGTGTCACGGAATCGCTCATGCGCGTTTTCCCCTTGTCTGGATGTCGTGGATGGATCCATGCGCGGCCACCTCGGTCGCCGCGACATGGAGGAGCGGTGCCGGCATCAGCGGATGGACGCTGGCCAGGTCGATCGGCGGCATTGCGCGCGTGCGCTGGCGCGGCCGACGCGGTGCGCAAGGACGCACATCGGACAACAACTGCGCGAGCACGGTCGCGTCGATATTGCCGCCGGACACGATGGCGCACTTGCGCCTGCTCGCGATGCGACGGCCCGCAGCGAGCGCGAGCGCGCCGGCGCCTTCGGCGATCACGTGTTCCTCCAGCGCTAGCCGCACCAGGGTTTCGCGCAGTTCGGCTTCGCGCACGATCACGATGTCGTCGAGCAGTTCGCTCAGCACATGCCGGGTCAGCGCGCCGGGAAGTTTCACCTTCACGCCATCGGCGAGCGTCGCGGCCGGGTCGATCGCGCTGTGGTCGCCGCGCAAGGCGCGCGCCATCGCATCGACGCCCTCGACCTGCGCACCAACGATGCGGACGCGCCGCGCCGCCGCCGTGCCGAACAGGCTAGCCGACTTCAAAGCGAGCGCGACGCCGGCCGCGAGGCCGCCACCGCCGATCGGCACCAGCACCACCTCGGGCGCAAGTGCGGCGAGTTCGAGGCCGACCGTGCCCTGGCCGGCAATCACGTCGGCGTCGTCGAATGCGGACAGCAGGCGATAACCATGCTCCGTGGCGAGTTCGCCGGCAAACGCGCGCGCCTCGTCGTAGCTGTCGCCGTGCAACCGCACCGTGGCGCCCCAGTGCGCGACACCGGCGACCTTGGTCTTCGCCGCGCCACGCGGCATCACCGTGATGACCGACATGCGCAGCCGATAGCCGGCCCATGCGAGCCCTTGCGCGTGGTTGCCTGCCGAAGCGGCGATCACCGGGCGCATGTCGCCGCGTTCGCGCGCGGCGAGCAACGCATTCATCGCGCCGCGTACCTTGTACGAGCCGGTGCGCTGCAGGTTCTCGAGCTTCAGCCAGCAGCCGAAACGTTCGGCGTAATGCAGCGGCGTCGCACCGAGATACGGACGTAGCCGCGCCTGCGCCGCGAACACGTCGGCGACACCGACGCGGACGTCGCCTGGCGACGTGTCAGACATGGGTCAGCCATCCGCGATGCCGTTGGTCCTCGCCGCGGACGACGCGCTGGTACATGCGCGCGATCTCGATGCCGACGACGCTACCTGCGAAGCGCCGCCCGTCGAGTTCGGCGATCGATGTCACTTCGGCGGCTGTGCCGCACACGAACACCTCGTCGGCGTCGCTCAACTCTTCCAGCGCGACCGTGCGCGACGTTGCTCCGGTCAGCGCGATCAGCGTGTCGCGGGTGATGCCGGGCAGGGCGTCGACGTGTTCGACCGCGACGATGCGCCCTTCCTTCACCATGAACACGTTGGCGCCGGTGCATTCGACCACATGGCCATCCGCATCGACGAACAGCGCTTCGTCGAAGCCGTTTGCCTTCGCCTCGGCCTTGGCGAGGATCGAGTTGACATAGGCGCCGCAGAGTTTCAGCGGAGGCAGCGAGGTGGCCGGGTTGCGCCGCCACGACGACACGCCGAGCCTGACGTTGCCGCCCGCGAGATGCACGCCGGTCGGAAACGTCGCGACCATCAGGTGTTTGCTCAGCGGTGCGACGTCGAGGCCGATCGAGCCGGTGCCGCACCATGTCAGCGGACGGACATACGCATCGCGATGACGGTTCGCGCGCAATACGGCGAGCGTCGCCTGTGTCGCCTCGGCGATGTCGAACGCGATGCCGAGCAGCGCGGCTCCCTTGCGCATGCGTTCCAGGTGTTCCGGCAACCGGAACACCGCTGCGCCACCGTCCACCGTCGCGTAGCAGCGGATGCCCTCGAAAACGCCGCTGCCGTAGTGAAGCGCATGCGTCGTCAGTGGCGCGCGCAAGGAGTCTGCGGCGACGAGTTCGCCGTCGTACCAAAGCTGCGTTTTTTCGACGTGCGCAGATTCCGCATCGCGCGACGGGTCCACGCAGGAATGCGCGGTCTCCAGCGATGGATTCGCATCATTCACCTGCACGGCAACACCTCCACCGCGAGGCAGTCGTACAGCTTCGCCAGCTGCGCCTGCAGCGACTCGGCCGAGCGTTCGCTTTCCACCGCGAGCCGCAGGTGCCAGCGATCGCCATCGACCTGGGTTTCGCCCTCGACGCTCACCGGCCTGAAGCCCCGGCGTTCGGCGGTTCCGATCACGCGCGCTAGGGCGCCTTCGACGTGGCGCAGGGTGAGTTCGAGTTGGTAGCGCATGGCGTTCTCCAGGTGTATCGCGAGGTATGCGGAGTTGCGGTCGGGCAGAACGTGGTCAGGTCGGCAATGCAGCGTTGGCGTCTTCCGGGTCATGGATCATCTGGGCGTTGTTGCGGTTCGGCGGGACCAGCGGCCAGACGTTCGCGGTGGTGTCGATCGCGACATGCAGCAGCGCCGGCCCTGGCGTCGAAAGCAGCCGTTGCAGCGCGGCTTCGCAACCTTCGGCGCGATCGAGGTACTCGCCGCGGATGGCGAACGAGTTCGCGAGCGCGACGAAGTCGGGGTTGTCGGACAGGTCGGTTTCCGAATAGCGGCGATCGAAGAACAGTTCCTGCCACTGCCGCACCATGCCGAGGCGCTGGTTGTCGAGCAGCACGATCTTCACCGGCAGCCTGTAGCGACCGAGCGTGGCGAGCTCCTGCACATTCATCAGGAACGAGCCATCGCCGCTCACGCACACGACCTGGGCATCCGGGCATGCGAGTTGCGCGCCGAGCGCTGCGGGCAAGCCGAATCCCATCGCGCCCAGGGCGCCGCTGGTCAGGTGCTTGCGCGGATCGTTGAAACGCCAGTGCTGGGCGACCCACATCTGGTGCTGGCCGACATCGCAGGAAACGATCGCGGCCGGCGCGAGTTCCGACAGCCGCCTCAGCAGGGCCGGTGCGTAGACCTTGTCGCCGGGTGCGTCGTAGCGCGTGGCGTCGCGTTGCCTGCGCGCAACGCATGTGGCGCGCCATGCCGAGCATTCCGGCAATGCGGTCGCCAGTGCGTTGAGGCTGGGACGCAGGTCGCCATGCAGTGCGACATCGGCGCGGCGCAGCTTGTTGAATTCGGCCGGGTCGAGGTCGAGGTGCACGACCTTCGCGTTCGGCGCGAACTCGGCGAGCTTGCCGGTCGCGCGATCGTCGAAGCGCGCGCCGACGACGACGAGCAAATCCGCGCCCTGCACGGCGAGGTTCGCCGCGCGCGAACCGTGCATGCCGAGCATGCCGAGGTTGAGCGGATGTTCGTCCTGCAACGCGCCGAGCCCTTTCAGGGTCAGCACGGTCGGTACCTGCGTGGCCTCGATGCAGGTGCGGAACTCCGCGACCGCATCGCCGAGCGCGATGCCGCCGCCGCCGTAAAACAGCGGCTTGCGCGCCTGCGCGAGCAGTTCGAGCGCGGGAAACATTGCGCGCCTGCCCGCGACCGGCAACGCATCGGACGGTGCGGGAGCGTGCGCCGGGAAGTGCGTTGCATCGGCGGTCTGCATGTTCTTCGGCAGGTCGATCAGCACCGGGCCCGGACGACCCGAGCGCGCGAGACGGAACGCTTCGCGCATCGCCTCGGGCAACTGGTCGATGTTGCGCACGAGGAAGCTGTGCTTGACGATCGGCAAGGTCATGCCGAATACGTCGACCTCCTGGAACGCATCGGTGCCCATCACGGTGGTCGGTACCTGGCCGGTGATGACGACCATCGGCACCGAATCGAGCAGCGCGTCGGCGATGCCGGTGACGAGGTTGGTCGCGCCCGGCCCGGACGTCGCGATGCACACGCCGACGCGACCGCTGGCGCGTGCGTAACCGTTCGCCGCGAACGCCGCACCCTGTTCGTGCCGCACCAGGATGTGCCTGAGGCCCGAACCGTACAGCGCGTCGTAGAACGGCATGATCGCGCCGCCCGGATAACCGAACAGCGTGTCCACGCCTTCGGCGACCAGTGCATGCACCAGCCATTGCGACGCGTTCATGCGGTGGCCGCTGCATGCGGCTTTCGATCGCGCGCGGCAGCGGCCGTCGAGGTCGACGACGGGGTGGCCGCTTTCGCCGCGTCGTTGTCGAGCCATACCATCTTCGCGCGCAGGCGCTTGCCGACGGCCTCGATCGGATGGTCGAGATCGGCCTGCTTCATGCGCTGGTAGTTCGGCAGGCCGGCCGCGTGTTCGGCGATCCAGTTGCGGGTGAAGGTGCCGTCCTGGATCTCCGACAGGATCGCCTTCATGCGCTGTTTGGTGCCGGCGTCGATCACCCGCGGGCCGCTCACGTAGTCGCCGTACTGCGCGGTCTCGGAGACGAACTCCAGCATGCGGGTGATGCCGCCTTCGTAGAACAGGTCGACGATCAGCTTCAGTTCGTGCAGGACTTCGTAGTAGGCGATCTCGGGCTGGTAGCCGGCTTCTGTCAGCGTCTCAAATCCGGCCTGCACCAGCGAACTGACGCCGCCGCACAGCACTGCCTGTTCGCCGAACAGGTCGGTTTCGGTTTCCTCCTTGAACGTGGTGCGGATCAGGTTCGCGCGCGCGCCGCCGAGGCCCGCCGCGTACGCGAGGGCGAGCGCTTCGGCCCGCCCGCTGCGGTCCTGGTGCACGGCATGGATGCACGGCACGCCACGGCCGATCTCGTACTCGCGGCGCACCAGTGCGCCGGGACCTTTCGGCGCGACCAGCACGACATCGAGGTCGTCGCGCGGCGCGATCAATTCGAAGTGGACGTTCAAACCGTGCGCGAACAGCAGGCACGCGCCAGGCTGCAGATGGGTGGCGAGCACCTCGTCGTACAACTTCTTCTGCACCATGTCGGGCACCAGCAGCGCGACGAGTTCGGCAGTCGCGACCGCCTCTGCAGGCGTCTTGACAGCGAAGCCATCGGCCCAGGCGACGAGTTCGGTCGGGCCACCGGGACGCAGGCCGACGGTGACGTCGAAACCGGAGTCGCGCAGGTTCAGCGCATGCGCGCGGCCCTGGCTGCCGTAGCCGACGATGGCGATGCGTGGATGCAGTGCGGAAGTGGTGGTCATGGCGGGTCCTTGGATGCGGGGCGGGAAGTGGGTGGCTCGCTGCTGGTTTCATCCCGAGAACAGCTAGGGATCTGCCGTCAGGCGGTTGAATCGGCAAACAGATCCCTCGCGTCGCTCGGGATGACATCGATGGTGGGGATGACGCTGATGGGAATGGCGATGGGAATGGCTGCTGCCGCACGGTGCATCGGCTCGACATCCAGCGGTCCCGGCGCAGTCACCGCGCCACGCGATGCAGATCCGACATCGCGCGCGTACTTCGCAAGCGCACCGGTCGTGACGCGCGGTGCGATGCGCACCGGCTCGCGCATCGACAGGTCGGCATCGGTGTCGATGCGTCGCGTCGCGACATCGATGCGCATGCGATCGCCATCACGCAGTTTCGCGAGAGGTCCGCCGCGCGCCGCTTCCGGCGCGACATGGCCGACCATGAAGCCGTGCGTCGCGCCGCTGAAGCGGCCGTCGGTGACCAGCGCGACGTCGTCGCCCAGGCCCTGTCCGACCAGCGCCGCGGTCACCGCGAGCATCTCGCGCATGCCAGGGCCGCCGGCCGGGCCTTCGAAGCGGATCACCACGACATCGCCGGCGACGATGCGGCGCGACTGCACCGCCGCGAACGCGGCTTCCTCCGAATCGAACACGCGCGCCGTGCCTTCGAAGCGCTCGCGGCCGTGGCCGGCGAGCTTGACGATGCAGCCTTCCGGCGCGAGATCGCCGTGCAGGATCGAGTAACCGCCGCGCGGTTTCAGCGGATCCGCAACCGGACGCACGATGGGTTGTGCGGGCGCAACTGGATCGCCGCCCGCGGATGCGCAGGTCCTTGCGATGGACTCGCACGCATCATCGAGCTCTTCGAAGAACGAGCGACCGGTCACGGTGACGATGTCCTCGATCAGTCCCGCCGTCCGCAGTTCGCGCGCGACCAGGGCTGCGCCGCCGAATGCGAACATCTCCGCCGCGGTGTAGCGGCCCGCGGGCTTGAGGTCGGCGATCACCGGCGTACACGCGGCTGCTGCCTCGAACTCCTCGAGGTCGAACGCAACGCCGGCCTCGTGCGCGATCGCAAGCAGATGCAGGACCGCGTTCGTCGAGCCCGCCGTGGCGGAAACCGCGCGCGCAGCGTTGCGCAACGCGATCGGCGACAGGATGTCGCGTGGAGTCGGCCCACCATCGTGCAGGCGCTGCATCACCAGTTCGCCGCAGCGTCGCGCGGCTGCGGGCTTGCTCGCATGCAGCGCGGGAATGTCGTTGAGCTGCAGCGGCGACAACCCGAGGAAGGTCAGCACCATCGCCATCGTGTTCGCGGTGAACTGGCCGCCGCAGGCTCCCGCGCCGGGGCAGGCATGCGATTCGACGTGGTGCAGTTCGGCATCGTCGATGCGGCCCGCCGAATGCGCGCCGACTGCCTCGAACACGTCCTGCACGGTCATCGCCTTGCCGTGGCACTGGCCCGGCATGATCGTGCCGCCGTAGAGGATCACGGTCGGGATGTCGAGCCGCGCGGCCGCCATCGCCGCAGCCGGTATGGTCTTGTCGCAGCCGACCAGCAGCACCATCGCGTCGAGGCAATGGCCCGACACCGCGAGTTCGATCGAATCGGCGATCGTTTCCCGCGAAGGCAGTGAAGCGCGCATGCCTTCGCTGCCCATCGCGATGCCGTCGGTGACCGCGATGGTATTGAACTCGATCGGCGTGCCGCCCCCAGCGATCACGCCTGCACGCACGTGCTGGGCGAGGTCGCGCAGGGTCAGGTTGCACGGCGACACGTCGGTCCAGGTGTGCACGACCGCGACCAGCGGCCTCGCGATGGCGGCATCGTCCAGACCGGTCGCACGCAACATCGCGCGGGCGGGTGCGCGGGCAGGACCTTGCTTGATGGCATTGCTTTTCACGAACGGGGACTCCTCGAATTCGATTCGGAAGTCACAGACCGCAAAAACAAAAAACCCCGCTCCTTTTCGGGAGCGGGGTTCTGGTTCTTGCTACTGGGACTGTGTGGTTTGTCGCTACACGTTCCCGAACCCCGCGCCTGGAAGGACGGTAATAAGGCTAACGAGTACGAACGAATAAACGGCGAGCGGCGCGAGCGCGACGCGCAGTGATCCGCCGATGCCGGAGGGCATCGACTGGGACATCTGCGGGTGGTTGTTGCGCTGCGTCATGGCCCGATCATAATCATAGCGTTTGCGGGCATGTCAAGTATTTTTTTCAAGACGCTACCGTATTGTCCGGATTGGCATTGGTGCCGGTTCCATCGACCGTTACGGCGCAATCACGCACCGAGCAGTCGTTTGCGCAACGCAGCGTAATCGACTGCAAGAGGCTCGGCGGAAGCCGGTCGCGACAGCGTTTCAGCGAGCGATGGCGGCAGTTCCAGCACGTGTCCGGTCAACGGTTCGACGATGCCATCGAACTTCGACGGATGCGCGGTCGCGACCACCGCCCATGGCCGTGCGTCGCCGCGTGCGCGCAGGCGTTCGAGCACGTGCAGTCCGGTCGCGGTGTGCGGACAGGGCACGATGCCGTGGCGGCCGGGCGCGTTGCGGATGGTATCGGCGATGGTCGCGTCATCGACGGCATGCGCAACGAATGCCGCGCGCAGTTCCGCATCGTCGCGATGCCAGTGGCGCAAGCGTTCGAAATTGCTCGGCGCGCCGACATCCATCGCGTTCGCGAGCGTTGCGCGCGTGGGCCGCGGCGCATAGTCGCCGCCCGCGAAATAGCGTGGCAGCGCATCGTTCGCGTTGGTGGCGAGCACGATCTCGCCGATCGCCAGCCCCATGCGCTTGCCGACGAACGCCGCCGCGGCGTTGCCGAGGTTGCCGGTGGGGACGATGAAATTCAGTGTCGCTCCATGCGCGGCGAAGAAATGCATTGCCGCATGCGCGTAGTAGGCGACCTGCGGCAGCAGGCGGCCGAGACTGATGCTGTTGGCCGAACTCATCGCAACGCGCTCGCGCAAGCCGGTGTCGCCCAAAGCCTGCTTTGCAAGGCGCTGGCAATCGTCGAAGCTGCCATTGACGCGGAACGTGCGCACGTTGTCGCCCCAGCATTCGAGCCCATGCGCCTGCCGCGGCGCCACGCGGCCGTCCGGGTAGAGGATCGCGACCTCGAATCCGGGTCGGCGGTGGAATGCGGAGGCGACCGCGGCGCCGGTGTCGCCGGATGTCGCGACGATGATCGTCGTCGTCGCCCCTCTCCCCATGCGGGAGAGGGGCTGGGAGAGAGCGGGAGGACTCGGAGAGTCCACCGCGCGCAGTGCGGCGAGGGACTCCGCGAGGAAGCGTGCGGCGTAATCCTTGAACGCGGCGGTCGGGCCGTGAAACAGTTCGAGCACGCAGTCGTTCGGGCCGTGCAATGCGCGCAGTGGTGCGTCGAAGGAAAACGCATGCGCGCAGATGGCGGCGAGGCGATCGCGCAAGGCAGAGTCGGTGAAATACGGCGCAAGTATCGCTTGCGCGGTTTCCCCGAGTGTCGCTTGCGGTGCGCTGGACGCGAACAACGGAATCGATTCCGGCACATACAGGCCGCCATCCGGAGCGAGTCCGGCGACAAGCGCCGCGTCGATGGATGTCGGAGGCGTCGCGCCGCGCGTGCTGACGAACTTCATGCGCCACCCGCAATCAATTCCGCACGCGGCCCCGCAACCGGAGTCACATAGGCACGCGAATCGAAATCCGCATCCGCAAACGCGGCGCGCATCGCGGGTGCGGCTGCGTCGGCATCGGCCTTCGATGCGAACCACGCGAACACGCTCGGTCCTCCACCGGAGATGCTTGCGCCGAGCGCGCGATGGTCGAGCGCCGCGGCCTTCACCTGCGCGAAGCCCGGGATCAGCGGCGCTCGGCGCGGTTCGACGAGCAGGTCCACGAGTCCTTCACGGATCATGCCCGCATCGCCGCGCTGCAGGCCGGTCAGGAACAACGCGAGGTGCGCGCTCTGCTTCACGACGATCGGCAGCGGATACGGCTCACTGAGTACCGCGCGCGCGTGCCGCGTCTCCAGCACCTGGTCTGGGTGCACGACGACGGCGTGCAGCCAGTCGGGCACGGCGAGCTGGATCATCCGCGTCGCGGTCGCCATCGCCACCCCGCCGAGCAGCATCGGCGCGACGTTGTCGCCATGCCGGCTGCCGCTCGACACCGACTCGCCATCGAGTGCGAACGGGTACAGCGCCTCACGCGGCAGCGGCTCGTCCAGCACCGCGTTCGCAGCGACCAGCGCGGCCACGCACGAAGCCGCCGAGCCGCCGAGCCCGGAACCAAGCGGAATGCCTTTCTCGAGTTCGAGTTCGAAGCCATGGGCAAGGCCGAGCTGTTCGCGCAATGCGATCAATGCCTGCCCGGCCGTGTTGCGCGCGGCTTCGAGTGGCAGCGAATCCGAGCCCGCGCTATTGCCGCGAATCGCGACGATGCGCACCACCGGTTCGTCGATGCGCCGCACCAGCGCGACATCGCTCACGCCGGCGATGGAGTGGCCGAGCAGGTCGAAACCGACGCCGATATTGCCGACGCTGCCGGGAGCGAACGCGCGCGCCTGGGTGCGTCTTTCAGTGCTCATTCCAGACCTCGACGATTGTCAATTGGCTCAGGCTCGAACTGCCCGTAGTCCGTTCGTGGTGAGCCTGTCGAACCACGCTCCTGTCGCTCCTCACTCGTCGCTTCGCGCCACTGCCTCCCGTCGGAAATAGGGATGCATCGCGCGATCATGCTCTGGCTCCCAGCATTTGGGCGATCGCGAGGATGTCGCCGAACACGCCAGCCGCGGTGACGTCGGGGCCCGCACCAGGACCTTGCACGACCAGCGGATTGTCGGCATAGCGGCGCGTGCGGAACTGGATCAGGTTGTCGGTCAGCCGGCTGTGCAGGGATGCGTGGTCGGGCTCGGGTGCGGCCACGCCCACGCGCGCGCCATCGCGATCGAGGCTGGCGAGATAGCGCAGGCTGCGCCCGTCGCGCCGCGCGGCATCGAGTCGCGCCTGCATCGGCGCATCGAGTTCGTGCAGGTGCGCAAGGAACTCCTCGACGGTCACGTCGCGCAACGATTCCGGAACGAGGCTTTCGATCTCGACTTCGCCCAGCGACAACGCGCGACCCGCTTCGCGCGCGAGGATCACCAGCTTGCGCGCGACATCGATGCCGGAAAGATCGTCGCGTGGATCGGGTTCGGTGTAGCCAAGCGCGCGCGCCTCGCGCACGAGTTCGGAGAATGGCCGGCTGCCATCGAACGAGTTGAACAGCCACGCGAGCGTGCCCGAGAGCACGCCTTCGATCCCGGTCAATTCGTCGCCGGTGTCGAGCATCGAGCGCAAGGTCTGGATCACCGGCAGGCCCGCGCCGACCGTGGCTTCGTAGCGGAGGTGCCCGCCATTGCGCCGGGCCGATGCGATCGCCTGGTAGCGCGCCCAGTCGCCGCTGCCGGCATGCTTGTTCGCAGTGACGATGTGGATGCCGGCCGCAAGCCAGCCAGGGTAGTGCGAGGCGACCTCGCCACTGCCGCTGCAATCGACGATCAGCGCATGCGGCAGGTGCTCGGCGCGGACGTGCGCGCCGAACAGATCGAGGTCGAGCGCCTGAGTCGACGACTGCAATGCATAGGCCGCCTGCGCGGGCGCGAGGCGTTTGCCTTCAAGCAGCATGTGGCGGCTGTTGGCGATCGCGCGCAGGCGCAGGTCGAGTCCCTTGGATGCCAGCCGCGATGCGCCGGCGAGTCGTGGCAATGCGTCGGCCAATTGCGCGAGCAGTGCGCGGCCGACCTTGCCAGGCCCGATCAGGCCGACCGACAAGGTCTGCGGCGACAACCAGAACGCAGTGTGCGCGGCGCGCAGTGCGCGGGTTGCATCCCTGGAGGCGATTGCGACCGAGATATTGCGTTCGCTCGCTCCCTGCGCGATCGCGCGGATATTGACGCGTGCGTCCGCGAGCCCGGCGAACAGTCGCGCGGCAACGCCCGGCGCACCGACCATGCCGTCGCCGACCGCCGCAAGCACAGCGATGCCCTGGGTGATCCGCACGCCTTCGACCTGGCCGTCGGCGATCGCATCCGCGAATGCCCGCGTGACTGCGGTCCGCGCAGTCTCCGCTTGCGCCGCGCGTACCACGCAGCAGATCGAATGCTCGCTCGATCCCTGCGAGATCATCGTCACCGACACGCCGGCCGCATGCAGCGCGGCGAACATCCGCTCGGCGGTTCCGGGCACGCCGATCAGGCCGGCGCCGGTCAGTTCGAGCACGGCCATGTCATCGACGAGGCTCAGGCCCTTCACCGGCGACTGCGCCGGCTCGGACGTTCCCGCGATCAATGTGCCGGGCGCGGATGGATTGAGCGTGTTGCGGATGCGGATCGGCAGACCGTGCTGCATCGCCGGCGCCATCGTCTGCGGGTGCAGCACTTTCGCGCCGAAGTAGGCGAGTTCGCAGGCTTCCGCGTACGAGATCGAATCCAGGCACACCGCATCCGGCACCAGCCGCGGGTCGGCGCTCAGCACACCGTCGACATCGGTCCAGATCGTGAGTTCGCGCGCTTCGAACAAGGCGGCGAAGATCGCGCCGGAATAGTCGCTGCCATTGCGGCCGAGCGTGGTAGGACGACCGCGCAGGTCGCGCGCGACGAAGCCGGTGACGACGACATTGGGCTGCGGATGCGCAGCGCGCCATTCCGCCAGTCGCTCGCGGCTGCTGACCCAATCGACGCCGACTCCGAGTTCGCCCGGATGCACGACCAGCACGTCGCGCGCATCGAGTCGCGCCCAACCACCACGTTCCACCCGCTCATCCCGAGCCTGTGGTTCGACAGGCTCACCACGAACGGGTGGTTCGACGGGCCTGTCAGGTGCGACGAGCGCGGTGTGCAGCAGGCGCGACGACCAGACTTCACCGAGGCCGTGGATGTGCGCTGCGTCCGCTTTCGACGTCTTCGCGAGCGCATCGAGTTGCACGCGCAGCGCATCGAACTCTGCCCGCAGCCACGCGGAAAGACCCCACACCGCGTCGTGGTCGAGCGCGTCCGCCGCTTCGAGATGCCGCTCGCGCAGCGCGGTCCAAGACGCGCTCGTGTCCGCTTGCGTGGCGGCGTCGGTAGCCAGTGCGACCAGCGCATCGGTGACGCCGTGCATGGCCGATACGACGACGACCTGCCGCCCCGCGGGCTGCGTACCGATCAGGCCAGCGACGTTGCGATAGCGCGAGGCGTCGGCGACGCTGCTGCCGCCGAACTTGTGCGCCTGGTAGCGCAGGCTGGCGGCTGGGGGCTCGGCAACGATCGCGGCGGACGAGGGTGAAGCTGGAACGGACAACATGGCGCAGGCTCCTGTTGAGCCCCGCGTCCGCTTCAGGTGGAGGCCGCATGCCTGCACCCGGAGCGGGTGCGGAGCGGCGTGGTTCGGATCAACTCGACGCGCGCTTCCGCACTCTGGATGGAGTGGTAGTCGTCGTCGAAATCGTGGACATCGCAATGACAGCGTCCGGGTCTTGCGGCTGGATCGGGAGCGTCTGCGGGTGGTTGTTGCGATGCGTCATGGGGTCGAGAAGAACATGGCGCGCGCGGGCCTGTCAACCCGCTGCACCGCAATCGTCGAACGACGGTGGCGTCGAACGGGATCGCCCTGGCTGTAGCCCGGATGGGATCGCGTAGCCCTGGAATCCGGAGTTTTCGTTTGTCATCCCGGATTGTGCTTCGCTCCATCCGGGCTGCTTGCTACCTCGTTCCCCGCGACTCCAATGGCATCAACCGCAGGACATCCACAGAAAGCTCGACGATCCTGTAAGACGTCGTCGCTCCATCGGCCATGACCTGCAGGCTTTTCCCATCGCCGCCGACGAGCGTCCATCTGCAGGGCTTGAAACGATGGGCGTCGTCGGGCGACAGGAAGTAGTATTCGCAGCTTCCGCCGCGGGCGAACTTGTAGGCCATGCGGAATCGACTCGGCGGGAACACTTTCGATGCGGCCGGTCGGAAGACCTGGGTCGCACTGCCTGCCTGCTCTTCCTCGGTGGAGCGGACCCAGTGCTGGTACAGAGCGTTGGCGTCCGCGGCGGGCCTCGCATAGGCCAACTGCACGGCTGCCGGCACGGCGGCGAGCGATTGCATCGACATGCATGACCAGAGGGCGAGAATCGCAGACATGCGCGAGACGGTTCGGAGCATGCTTGGTTCTCCGGCTCCCGGAAGACGGCCGTCGTTCCGCATCGTCGGCCGTCCCCTCGAGGACGTCAAGGCGATTTCCGGTCGGAACAAAATGCTTGGAGCGGCATCCGGCCGCAGCATGACGAATCCAGTCGCGCGGGCTAGACTCGGCCTCAAGCGTGCGATGAGGAGACTTTGGTGCGACCGACCGAAATCCGCAATCCCGATTACTTCCACAAGGTAGTGGATTGCCAGTGGGCGTGCCCGGCGCATACGCCGGTGCCCGAGTACATCCGCCTGATCGCGGCGGGGCGTTACACCGACGCGTACCTGATCAACTGGGAATCGAATGTCTTCCCGGGCATCCTCGGGCGCACCTGCGACCGGCCCTGCGAACCGGCATGTCGGCGCGGGCGCGTCGAGGAGAACAATGGCGAGAAGCCGGAACCGGTTGCGATCTGCCGGCTCAAGCGCGTCGCCGCCGATTTCAAGGACGATGATGTCCAGGCGCGGCTGCACGAAAAACTGCCGCCGGCGACGCCGCGTAACGGCAAGCGCATCGCCTGCATCGGCGCGGGACCGGCATCGCTGACCCTTGCGCGCGATCTCGTGCCGATGGGTTACCACGTCACCATTTTCGAAGCCGATCCGAAGGCCGGCGGCTTCATGCGCACCCAGGTGCCGCGTTTTCGTCTGCCTGAGCACGTCATCGACGAGGAGACGAACTACATCCTCGACCTCGGCGTGGAATTCATCGGTGGGCAGCGCATCGATTCGCTGAAAGGATTGCTCGCGAAAGACTACGACGCCGTTTTCGTCGGCTGCGGTGCGCCGCGCGGGCGCGACCTGCCGATCCCCGGGCGCGAAGAGGCCGCTGCGAACATCCATGTCGGCCTGGACTGGCTCGCGAACGTCTATTTCGAGCACGTGAAATCCGTCGGCAAGCGCGTGATCGTGCTCGGCGGCGGCAACACCGCGATGGATTGCTGCCGCAGCGCGCGCCGGCTCGGCGGTGAAAGCGTCAAGGTAATCGTGCGCTCGGGCTTCGACGAGATGAAGGCCAGTCCGTGGGAGAAGGAGGACGCGATGCACGAAGGCATCCCGATCCTCGACTGCCGCGTGCCGAAGGCCTTCCTGCACGAGAACGGCAAGCTCGTCGGCATGAGCTTCGAAAAAGTTCGCGCCGAGTTTGATGCGAAGGGCCGCCGCAAACTGGTGCCGACCGGCGAACCCGACGAGATCCACGACTGCGACGAAGTGCTGATCGCGGTCGGGCAGGAGAATGCATTCCCGTGGATCGAGCGCGACATAGGCATTGAGTTCGGCGAATGGGACATGCCGGTGGTCGACAAGATCACGTTCCAGTCGTCGTTGCCGCATGTGCTGTTCGGCGGCGACGCCGCGTTCGGACCGAAGAACATCATCTGGGCCGTCGCGCACGGCCACGAAGCCGCGATCTCGGTGCACAGGCTGCTCTCGGGCGAATCGACGCAGGATCGCCCGCCGCCGATGACCCATCTGATGTCGCAGAAGATGGGCATCCACGAGTGGAGCTACGACAACGACATCTCCAACGCCGAACGCTTCGTGGTGCCGTGGTCGGAACAGGCGAAGAAGCTCGACAGCATCAAGGTCGAGGTCGAACTCGGTTTTGATCTGAAGACGGCATGGAAGGAAGCGCAGCGGTGCCTGAACTGCGACGTGCAGACCGTGTTCGCCGAGAAGCTGTGCATCGAGTGCGATGCCTGCGTCGATATCTGCCCGATGGATTGCATCAGCTTTACCGCGAACGCCGAGGAGGCGGAGCTGCGCACGCGGCTGACCGCGCCGGCGGCGAACCTGACCCAGGACTTGTACGTATCCGATGCGTTGAAGACGAGTCGCGTGATGGTGAAGGACGAGGATGTCTGCCTGCATTGCGGGCTATGCGCCGAACGCTGTCCGACCGGGGCGTGGGACATGCAGAAATTCCTGTTCGAGCAGCCGCATGCGAAGGTGGGATGTGGGGCTGATCAGAAGGTGGCTGCGTGACGCCACTCGTCCGCTGGTGCCGCTCTTCCACTTTGTCTGCACGCTGGTTTGTGACGGCGATCTACGCGGCACTCATGGCTGGTTGCGCATCGGTGCAAGTCCCGACGGCGTCGTCATCGGGATGGTGCCCTCATCTCGGCAAAGAGGCTACGTGCTTGCTCGTGGGTGACAAGGTGCGCATGACGACGGATGCCATCGTCGAGAGCTGCCAATATGAGGCGAAATTCATGCGTGGCGGTACTTGTTTGGCACCGAAGATATGGCGAGTCGTTGGTTTAAAGCCCTATGAGGGGGTAAGAACATTTGAGGTCGAGCAGATCGTCCATTTGTTCGACATCGACTACTTCTACGACCGGATCAAGGTCAAGGAAGTGCCAGGCGATAAGACCTATTGGGTGAGTGAATACTTCGATTTGTTTGAAAAGAGCCCATCTCCATGACGCCCATCACCGCCACCAACGATTTCGTCATCAAGTTCGCCAACGTCAACGGTTCGGGCTCGGCGTCCGCGAACGAGCTGTTCGCCAAGGCGATCCTGCGCATGGGCGTGCCGGTGTCGCCGCGCAACATCTTCCCTTCGAACATCCAGGGGCTGCCGACCTGGTACGAGGTGCGCGTCAACGAACAGGGCTGGCTCGGCCGGCGCGGCGGCGTGGACCTGATGGTCGCGATGAATCCGCAGACCTGGAATGCCGATCTCGCCGAGATCGAGCCGGGCGGTTACCTGTTCTACGACAACAGCAAGCCACTGCTGAAATCGAAATTCCGCGACGACGTCACCGTGCTCGGCATGCCGCTGACCGCGATCTGCAACGCGACCTACAGCGATGCGCGACAGCGCCAGCTGTTCAAGAACATCATGTACGTCGGCGCGCTGTCGGAACTGCTCGGCATCGAAGTCGATGTCATCGAGGCGTTGATCGGCGAGCAATACCGCAGCAAGGAAAAACTGCTGGTCGCGAATCGCGAGGCATTGCACCTTGGCATCGACCACGCGCGCGCTAACCTGGTGAAATCAGGCCTCCGCATCAAGCGCGCGGACAACGTCGGCGACAAGATCTTCGTCGACGGCAATGTCGCCGCCGCGCTCGGCTGCGTGTACGGCGGCGCGACGGTGTGCGCGTGGTATCCGATCACTCCGTCGTCGTCGTGCGCGGAGGCGTTCGAAAGCTACTGCAAGAAACTACGCAAGGACGACGATGGTCGCAGCAAGTACGCGATCGTGCAGGCAGAGGACGAGATCGCGTCGATCGGCATGGCGGTCGGCGCGGGCTGGAACGGCGCGCGCGCGTTCACGACGACATCGGGTCCGGGCATCTCGCTGATGACCGAATTCATCGGCCTGGCGTACTTCGCGGAAATCCCGGTGACGTTGATCGATGTGCAGCGCGGCGGCCCTTCGACCGGCATGCCGACGCGCACCCAGCAGGCCGACATCATCAGTTGCGCGTATGCCTCGCACGGCGATACCAAGCACGTGCTGCTGCTGCCGGAAGACCCGCGCGAATGCTTCGATTTCGCCGCTGCTGCGCTCGATCTCGCCGACCGCCTGCAGACGCCGATCTTCGTGCTCACTGACCTCGATATCGGCATGAACCAGCGCCTGTGCGCGCCGTTCGAGTGGGATGACACGAAGACGTACGACCGCGGCAAGGTGATGACCGCCGAGGAACTCGAAGCCGGGCGCGATTTCGGGCGTTACCTCGATGTCGATGGCGACGGCATTCCGTATCGCACTTATCCGGGCACGCATGCGACCAGGGGCGGGTTCTTCACCCGCGGCACCACGCGCGATGCGTACGCGCGTTATTCGGAAAAGGGCGAGGACTACATCTACAACGTGGAGCGACTGCTGAAGAAATTCGATACAGCCAAGACGCTGGTGCCGCAACCGGTCGTGCGATCGGCGAAGCAGCCGGCGAAACATGGCGCGATCTTCTTCGGCTCCACGAGTCCGGCGATGGCCGAGGCGATCGCCATGCTGGAGGAACAAGGCATGCACCTGGACACGCTGCGCCTGCGCGCGTTTCCGTTCCCCGATTCCGTCGCCGATTTCATCGCCTCGCACGACAGCGTGTTCGTGGTCGAGCAGAACCGAGACGCGCAAATGAAGAGCCTGCTCGTCAACGAATTCGGCATCGATCCGGCGAAGCTGGTCTCGGTGCTGCATTTCGACGGAACCCCGATCACCGCGCGGTTCATCGTTGGCGCGATCGGTGAGCGATTGCGACCGATTGCGCAGTGTGAAACAGCGACACAGGGAGTCGAGCGAAGAAGATGAACACCGATATAGCGCTGCAACGGAAGGAGAGTTGAGATGGATCAGAATTTGATCCAGGTTCTGCAATTTTCGGCGAGCGTCCTCAGCGGCCTGCTCGTGCTCGCCGCATTGTTCCTGCTGTGGTGGAAGTCGCATTCGCCGTGGCTGCTGCTCGCAATCATGGCGGCGGGCATCTCGCTGCTGTTTCGGCTCGCATTCGCGGTGGCGCCGGCGGCGTTGAGCTCCACGCCAGTGCTGTTGCTGGTCTGGCCGCTGACCGGGCTGGTGATGGCGGGCGGACTGCTGGGTTACGCCGTCCTCGAGTCGGGCCGGAGCAGCCAGTGAATCCATGGACGCTATCGGAGCGAAGGCAGTGACTGACAGACAATATCGACATGCGGCATTTCTGTTGCTAGCCTGCGCCCTGGCGGCATCGGGTGGCGCGGTGACGCAGGAACGCTACGCGGGCGCCTGGCGCATCGAGAAAAGCGAGCCCGCGCCCTGGTCCCACGAGGTCTCGTGGGAGGTACCGAAGGAGATCACGCGCCTCGTCGGCGCGACCGTCGTGTTCAAGACCGACCGCATCGACGGTCCGTCGCCGCTCGCTTGCAGGAAGCCGCATTACCAGATCGTGCAGTACGGCGCCGACATGCTGTTTCAGGGCACGCTCGCCGAGAAAGGCGATTCGAACACCACGCCCGAGAAGGCGGCGACCGCGCTCGGTTTCGCGAAGCGCCCGATCCCGAGCATCACCACCGGCTGCGCATCGGAGATCGAGTTCCACGTCATCGATGACGACCACGTGCTGTTCGGGCTCAACAACCGCGTGTACCGGATGGTGCGTGCTTCGAATTCCGCCAAGGCAGCGCCAGCAAAGACCAAGCCATGACCTACCTCGCCAAGCCGCAGTTGCACCATCCCACCCTGACCCGCAACAAGGTCGGTTACACCCGGCGCGATTACGAAGGCAAGATTTCGACGCTGTGCGCGGGATGCGGGCACGACTCGATTTCTGCCGCGATCATCCAGGCCTGCTGGGAGCTCGACGTCGAACCGCATCGCGTCGCCAAACTCTCCGGTATCGGATGCAGTTCGAAGACCCCTGATTACTTCCTCGGCAACTCGCACGGCTTCAACACCGTGCATGGACGCATGCCGTCGGTGCTGACGGGTGCGAACCTCGCGAACCGGGACCTGCTCTACCTCGGCGTGTCCGGCGACGGCGATTCGGCGTCGATCGGCATCGGCCAGTTCGTGCACGCGTTGCGGCGCGGTGTGAACATGGTTTACATCGTCGAGAACAACGGCGTGTACGGATTGACCAAGGGTCAGTTCTCGGCGACTGCCGACCAGGGTTCGGTATCGAAGAAGGGCGTGGTGAATTCCGATTCGCCGCTGGATCTGGTCGGTCTCGCGCTGCAGCTCGGCGCAACCTATGTCGCGCGCGGATTCTCCGGCGACAAGCGACAGCTCGTGCCTTTGATCCAGGGCGCGATCGCGCACCAGGGGGCGGCCTTCATCGACGTGATCAGCCCATGCGTCGCGTTCAACAATCACGCGGGCAGCACCAAGAGCTACGAGTACGTGCGCGAGCACAACGAGGCGGCGAACCGCATCGACTTCGTACCCTGCCGCGACGAGATCAAGGTCGACTTTGCAGATGGCGAGTTGCTGGAAGTCGAGCAGCACGACGGCAGTGTGTTGCGCCTGCGCAAGCTCGGCGCGGACTACGATCCGCGCGATCGGGTCGCCGCGATGAACTACGTGCATGCGCGCGATGCCCAGGGCGAAGTCGCGACCGGGCTGCTGTACCTCGATCCCGAACCACGCGACCTGCATGCGCACCTGAACACGGTCGCGACGCCATTCAACAAGCTCGGCGCCGCTGAGCTGTGTCCCGGCGCTGCCGCCCTCACCAGGATCAACGCAGCATTGCGATGACCAAGGAACTCCCGCCATGACTGCGCGACATCTGTTCCTGTTGTTCCTGCTCACAACCGTCCCTGTCCAGGCGCGGGATGGATGGCATACGCCAGCGCCCGGCACGGCCGAACGCAAGCAGATCATGGACGCGTTGCATTCGTACATGCAGAAGTTCGACGCACAACCGCAGGTGTTCGTGGTCAGCGAGCTTTGTGTTGGCGCGGATCGCGGATGGGTTTCCGTCGCACCGCAATCTCCCGATGGCCGCAATCATTACGAACCGTTGAATGCCACGCTGCAGCGCGCGCATGGCGCATGGCGTGTGAAGGAACTGGCCTGCGGCGAGGAACAATGCCCGGCAGG
>JBBQHA010000001.1:0-76854 GCA_038323475.1 Lysobacterales bacterium | reverse complement strand
AAGGCGTCACCAAGCTCGACAAACTGAAGTTCCGCGATCGCCAGGAAGCGGCCGCCGAGAGCTTCCGCAAGATGCTGCTGGCGATGTCGCGCGATCTGCGGGTGATCCTGATCAAGCTCGCCGACCGCCTTCACAACATGCGCACCCTCGATGCGATGGCCCCGGCGAGCCAGAAGCGCATCGCCCGCGAGACCCTGGATATCTAAGGACCGATCGCGCAGCGGCTGGGCATGAACCGGATCAAGAGCGAACTGCAGGATCTGGGCTTCCGCGTGCTGTATCCGCGCCGGCACGCCACCATCCTGCGCCGCATCCACAGCCAGCCGGTGATGCGCCGCGAGGCGATGACGGTGATCGAGAAACGGCTCGCCGAACGGCTGGCCGAGGAAGGCCTGCCGTACCGCCTCGTGGGCCGGGTCAAGACGCCGTACAGCATCTACAACAAGATGCGCACCGAACATAAGTCGTTCGTGCAGGTGATGGACGTGTTCGGTTTCCGCGTCGTGGTGCAGACGGTCGGCCAGTGCTACCAGGCGCTCGGGGTCGTGCATGGCGTGTACAAGCCGGTCGACACGCGCTTCCGCGACTTCATCGCGATCCCGAAGGCGAACGGCTACCAGTCGCTGCACACGGTGCTGTTCGGACCGTACGGGTCGCCGCTGGAGGTGCAGATCCGCACCGAGGACATGGACGTGATCGCCGAGCGCGGCATCGCCGCGCACTGGGTGTACAAGCATGGCGGAAGCATGCCGAACAGTGCGCAGACGCGTGCGCACGACTGGCTGCGCAGCCTGCTCGAGTCGCAGCAGTACGCGGGCTCGTCGCTGGAATTCCTCGAACACGTCAAGGTCGACCTGTTCCCGGACGAGGTCTACCTGTTCACGCCGAAGGGCGCGATCCTCGCCTTGCCGCGCAATGCGACCGCGCTGGATTTCGCCTACGCGGTGCACACCGACGTCGGCAACCATGCGGTCGCCGCGCGCGTCGACAAGAAGCTCGTGCCGCTGCGCGCCAAGCTCAACAGCGGCCAGCGGGTGGAGATCATCACCGCGAAATCGGCCGCGCCGAGCACGCAATGGCTCGACTACGTGGTGTCGAGCAAGGCGCGCACGGCGATCCGCCACCACCTCAAGCACCTCGAGCACGAGGACGCGGTCGACCTCGGCCATCGCATCCTCGAGCGCGCGCTGGAGTCGCGCGACAGCTCGCTCGACAGCGTGCCGCCTGCGGTGCTGGAGAAATACCTCGCCGAGCACCGCTACAAGCGACTCGAGGAATTGCTGTCCGACATCGCCCTCGGCAACCGCATGCCCGCCCAGGTCGCGCAGGCGCTGGCGCGGGCGCATGCGCATGGCCACGGTCGCCCGGCGAGCGAGGACAACATCCACATCACCGGCGCCGAGCGCGGCATCATCACCTATGCGGCGTGCTGCAAGCCGATCCCGGGCGACCCGATCATGGGCCACCTCAGCGCGGGCAAGGGCGTGGTCGTGCACCGGCTCGAATGCAAGAACGTACCGGAGTTCCGCAAGTCGCCGGAACGCTGGGTCGGGATCGACTGGGACCGCAATGTCGAAGGCGACTACCGCGTCGAGCTGCGGATCGAGGTGATCAACAAGCCCGGCGTGCTCGCCCAGGTCGCTGCAGCGGTCGCCGAGGCGAAGTCGAACATCGACAGCGTCGAATACCAGGAACGCGACATCAGCGCATCGGTGATGCATTTCGTGATCGAGGTCAAGTCGGTGCAGCACCTGACCGAGGTGATCACCCGCATCCGCAGGCTCGCGGTGGTGCAGGACGCGCAGCGCGTCTAGCCCTAAACTGCGCAATCGCCAACGCAGCAGGACTTCCATGCCACGCCAACCCGTCGCCACCGACAGCGCCCCTGCCGCCATCGGCCCCTACAGCCAGGCCGTGATCGCAGGCCGCACCGTTTACACCTCTGGACAGATCCCGCTCGACCCGGCGACCGGCCAGCTGGTCGAGGGCGACATCGCCACGCAGACGCGGCGCGTGTTCGACAACCTGCGCGCTGTCTGCGCAGCGGCAGGCACCGATTTCGAGCATGTCGCGAGGGTTGGCATCTACCTCGTCGATCTCGGCGACTTCGCCGCGGTGAATGCGGTGATGGCGGACTATTTCTGTGCCCCGTATCCCGCGCGTTCGACGATCGGCGTCGCGTCCCTGCCGAAAGGCGCGCGGGTCGAGATCGACCTGGTGCTCGTGCTCGATTGATGCGTGCCCGACCGATGCGCACGCGATTGCTGCGCACGCAGTTGGATCCGGCATGAGCAAGGCGCCGCGTCGCAGACCTCCCGCGCCCGCGCTGGCCGTCACCGGCGAAGCGGCATTGTCCGTGCTCTCGGGAGTCGGACCGCGCGTCGCCGACAAGCTCGCCGCCCATGGCCTGTTGCGCGTGCAGGACCTGTGGCTGCACCTGCCGCTGCGCTACGAGGACCGCACCCGCCTGAGCGCGATTCGCGTCCTGCAGCCAGGCATCCCGGCGCAGGTCGAGGGGCGCGTCGAAGCGGTCGAGCGCGGCTTCCGGTTCCGGCCGATGCTGCAGGTCGCGGTCGGCGACGATTCGGGTGCGACCCTGGTGCTGCGCTTCTTCCATTTCACTGGCACGCAGGTCGCGCAGTTCACGGTCGGCCGCCGCGTGCGCGTCTACGGCTCGCCGCGCGCCGGCCGCAACGGGCTGGAGATCGCGCATCCGTCCTACAGCTTCCTCGCCGATGACGGCGGCGTGTCCGGCCTGCGCGACCGCCTCGATCCGGTCTACCCGGCGGTCGAAGGGGTCGGCCCGGGCGCGCTGCGGCGCTTGATCGGCCTCGCGCTGGAGCGCCTGCCGCCTTCCGCAGAGCTGGAGTTGCTGCCACCGGACGTGTTGCGCGCGCACAACCTGCCAAGCCTGCGCGACGCGCTGCTCACGGTGCACCAGCCAACCGCCGATACCGACCTGCTGCAACTCGCGGCCGGCATCCATCCCGCGCAGAAACGCCTCGCCCTGGAAGAACTGCTCGCCTACCAGATCAGCCTGCGCCGGCAGCGGATGGCGGTGCGGCGGCTCGGGGCACGCCCGATTCCGGCGAACGACGAGCTGGCCGCTGGCTTGCGCAGGAAACTGGGTTTCGTGCCGACCGCCGCGCAGGAGCGCGTGCTGGGCGAGATTCACGCCGATATCGCGCGCGACGAGCCGATGCTGCGCCTCCTGCAGGGCGATGTCGGCAGCGGCAAGACCGTTGTCGCGGCGCTGGCCGCGTTGCGCGCGGTCGCGGCGGGGCGCCAGGTCGCATTGATGGCGCCGACCGAACTGCTGGCCGAACAGCATCTGGCGACGTTTCGCGGCTGGCTGGAACCGCTCGGCGTCGCGGTCGCCTGGCTGGCCGGAAAGCTCGCCGCGCGCACGCGCCGCGAAGCGCTCGCGGCGATCGCCGATGGCAGCGCGCAGGTCGTGGTCGGCACCCATGCCCTGATGCAGGAGGGCGTGGCGTTCGCCGACCTCGGCCTGGCGATCGTGGACGAACAACACCGCTTCGGCGTGCACCAGCGGCTTGCCTTGCGCGACAAGGGACGCGACGGAGAACGCGTGCCGCACCAGCTGGTGATGACCGCGACGCCGATCCCGCGCACGCTGGCGATGACCGCGTATGCCGACCTGGACGTGTCGGTGATCGACGAACTTCCGCCCGGCCGCACGCCGGTGCAGACCGTCGCCGCGAGCGTCGAGCGGCGCGCCGAGCTGATCGAGCGCATCCGCGTGGCCTGCGCGGAAGGGCGGCAGGCGTACTGGGTTTGCACCCTGATCGACACCAGCGAAGACATCGAGGCGCAGTCCGCCACGGCGCTGCACGCGCAACTTGCGGAACAGTTGCCGGAACTGCGCGTGGGCTTCGTGCATGGGCGCATGAAGCCGGTCGAGAAACAGGCCGCGATGCGCGCGTTCAAGGACGGCGAGCTGCACCTGCTGGTCGCGACGACGGTGATCGAGGTCGGCGTCGACGTCCCGCGCGCGAGCCTGATGGTGATCGAGAACGCCGAACGGCTCGGCCTGGCGCAGTTGCACCAGTTGCGCGGACGGGTCGGCCGTGGAGCGGCGGTCTCTACCTGCGTGCTGCTGTACCAGGCGCCGCTGTCGGCGATGGCGCGCCAGCGGATCGACACCATGCGCCGGACCAACGACGGTTTCGTGATCGCGCAGAAGGATCTCGAGCTGCGCGGCCCGGGGGAACTGCTGGGCACGCGGCAGACCGGCCTGGCGCAATTCCGGGTCGCGGACCTGGTACGCGATGCGGCGATGCTGCCGCAGGTGCAGCGCCTTGCGGACGACCTGCTCGCGAGCGATCCGGCGCGTGCCGGGCAGCTCGTCGCGCGCTGGGTGGGCGGCGCCGAACGCTATGCGGGCGTGTGATCCGGCTGCCTGCGGGGGTCCGGTTGCGGGCATCCCTGCGGTGCGGAAAGGAGTCGAACTTGCGGCGGGGCGGCTCGAACGGCTAGAATGATCGTCTTTTCCCGTCACTTCGCAAGGCGCTTTCCGTGAAAGCCGATATCCATCCGAACTACCGTCCGGTCGTGTTCCAGGACGTGACCTCCGACTTCGCCATCCTTCCGCGCTCCACGCTGGGCAGCAAGGAAACCGTGAAGTGGGAAGACGGCAACGAATACCCGCTGATCAAGATCGAAGTGTCCTCGCATTCGCACCCGTTCTACACGGGCAAGCAGAAGATGATGGACACCAGCGGCCGCGTCGACCGCTTCCGCAAGCGTTACCAGAAGTAATTTCCTGTCGCGCGGCCGCCATTGCCGCCGCGCGGCCTCGCCCATTACGGAAGATTCGTCCGTCTGCGACGCACGTCGCAATCCGACGGCCCGCGGCCACTGACCTTCGCGCAGTGGCTGTGTGATAATTCCTGCTCGAATAGACGGCCCCGGCACGCGTCCTGATCGACACGCCCGGACCGTTTCCGGCCGCGCAGATTGCGCGTGCAGACGATTCCAGCAAGGAGATCCACGTGTCCGATAGCAAGAGCGTGATGCTGAGCGATGCCGCGTCCGGCAAGTCGGTCGAACTGCCGTTGGTCCCGGGCAGCATGGGGCCGTCGTGCATCGACATCACCAAGCTGCCGGGCGCCACGGGTCATTTCACCTTCGATTCGGGCTTCACCGCGACCGCGAGTTGCAAGTCCGCGATCACCTACATCGATGGCGACGCCGGCGTGCTGATGTACCGCGGCTACCCGAACGAACAGCTGGCCAAGCATTCCAACTTCCTCGAAGTCAGCTACCTGCTGATGAACGGCGAATTGCCGAACACCCAGGAGTTCGCGAAGTTCGAGCACGAGGTCACGCATCACACGATGATGCACGAGGCCTTCCGCAACTTCCTGTACGGCTTCCGCCACGACGCGCACCCGATGGCGATGTTGACCGGCATGGTCGGGTCGCTGGCGGCGTTCTATCATCACGGGCTCGATCTTGAAGATCCGGAAGTGCGCCGGCTTGCAGCGATCCGCCTGCTCGCCAAGGTGCCGACGATCGCCGCGGCCTGCTATCGCTATTCGATCGGCTGGCCGCTGCGCTATCCGCGCAACAATCTCGAATACGTCGACCGCTTCCTGCACATGATGTTCGAGGTGCCCAGCGAGCCGTTGCAGTTGAAGCCGATCGTCGCCAAGGCGCTCGACCTGCTGTTCATCCTGCACGCCGACCACGAGCAGAACGCTTCGACATCGACGGTGCGCCTGGTTGGTTCGACCGGCGCCAATCCTTACGCCTGCGTGTCGGCTGGCGTTGCCGCCCTGTGGGGGCCGGCGCACGGGGGCGCGAACGAGGCGGTGTTGAAGATGCTCGGCGAGATCGGCCGCCCGGAGGACGTGGGCAAGGCCGTGGCGCGAGCGAAGGACAAGGCGTCGGGGTTCCGGCTGATGGGTTTCGGCCATCGCGTCTACAAGAATTTCGATCCGCGCGCGACGATCATCCGCGAAATGACCCACAAGGTGCTCGAGGACCTCGGCGTCAACGACCCGATGCTCGAGGTCGCGCTGAAGCTCGAGGAAGCCGCCCTGAAGGACGACTATTTCATCTCGCGCAAGCTGTATCCGAACGTGGATTTCTACTCGGGGATCATCTACAAGGCGCTGAACATCCCGACCGAGATGTTCACCGTGATGTTCGCGATCGCGCGCACGGCCGGCTGGGTCTCGCACTGGCTGGAGCAGCAGAACGAGCCCGACGGCAAGATCGGCCGGCCGCGCCAGGTCTATGTCGGCGCAACGCCACGCGATTTCACCCCGATCGATACGCGCTGACCGCTGGCACGACCAGGGAAAAGCCCCGCGATGCGGGGTGATGAAGGCCGTTTGCGAGCCATCGGCTCGCGGCCTGAAGAACGCCCGGCGGCTATGCCGACGGGCCGGGTGATGAGCCAGATCTGGTGACATGCCAGTGGCATCTGGCGTGGCGAAGAACGCCCGGCAGGGCCGGAGACGGAAGCCCACAGCGCGCCCGCCTCAGCAATGACCACGACCCGGATCAGCAATCCTCGTCGTCCAGCAATTCCCGCACCGCGGCCAGCGACGCGCGCCGCATCGGCTTCTCGTCGATCCGGTCCAGCGGCGCCTGGCGCAGCGCATCGCGCGGCAGCACGGTGATGTCGAAGGGCAGGTCGTCGGCTGCGAACAGCCAGACCGTCACGTCGGTATTGCGGTCGCGGTCGAGGCGGACGCGTCGGCTGGACGCTTCCGCCGGGATGCCCTGCTCGGCAAGAAACACCGGGATGCGTTCGGCCTCGTCGGTGTGCAGGTGCAGGCAGACCGCCGAATGCGCATCGGCAGTTCCTTCCAGCACGGCGCCGACGAGGCGTGGTTCGAATGCTCCGAAGAACGCCAGCGCGCGCGCTGCGGCCTCGCGGCGCCCGCGCAGCAGTTGCGGCTGGGATTGCGCGAGAAACAGCCTCTGGTAGTCGCGCAGGGCCTCCTGGATCTCGCTGTTGCGCGGCAGCGAGGCATCGTCGTGGATGCCAAGCCGCTCGGCCGCCTTGCGCTTGGCGAGGTGGTAGTCGCGGATGCCGCCCTCGCTGATCAGGCGGGCGGCCTCGATCGCGAGGCGCTGGCGACGCTCGCGGGTACGGGTTTCCGTATGGGTGACGGCGTGGGCATGTCGGGCAGAGCCAGGGGCGTGTCGCATGCGCGGCCTCCGGAGCAGCACGACCCGCTCGACCGGCGTCGCGCGGGGCCGGCGATGCGCCGGCGCTCAGAAGATATCAAAAGCGTCTTCGCTGGTGGTGGTCGTATCGGCCGTGCCCGGCACTTCGTTCTGGAAGCGCTCCAGCTCTTCGGCCTTGAAGTATTCCTCCATCCCGCCCGTCGAGCCCGCCGGCAGGATCCTGCCGCTGCCGCGGTCGATCTGTACGGTCACGATGCCCGGTGGCGGGTCGAATGTGCGCAACGGCACGTCGTTCAGCGCCACGCGCATGTAGTCGATCCAGATTGGCAGTGCGGCGCGCGCGCCGAACTCGCCATGCCCGAGGGTGGAGAAATCGTCCATGCCCACCCACACGGTCGTGACCAGGTGGCCGCCGAAGCCGGAGAACCATGCGTCGCGCATGTCGTTGGTGGTGCCGGTCTTGCCGCCGATGTCCTCGCGGTGGAGCACCAGCGCCGGCGTGCCGGTGCCGCGATGGACCACGTCGCGCATCATCGAGATGAGCAGGAAAGCGGTGCGTTCGTCGATCGCCCGGTGCGCAGGGAACGCCGATGGCGGCCCGACGAAATCCGGGTCGACCGGCGGCACTACGACCGCTACTGGCGCCGGAACCGGCGGGAGCGGCGTGCCCGCGCTGGATGCCGTAGCGGGCGGCGCATCCGCATCCGTGGGCGGGGCTGTCGACACCGGGCCGAGGTCGAAGCCATCCACCACGCTCGACACGGCCTGATCCTGCTGGACGCGCTCGACACAGCCCTGGCAGGCCCGCACCGGATGTGCGCGCGAGATGGTCACGCCATCGCGGTCCACCACCCTGTCGATGAAGTAGGGTTCGACCAGGAACCCGCCATTGGCGAAGACCGTGTAGCCGCGCGCCATCCACATCGGCGGTACCGACGCGGTGCCGAGCGACATCGACAGGTTCGGCGGCAGGCTGGCTTCGGTGAAGCCGAAGTTCTGGATGTATTTGCGCGCGAAATCCACCCCGATCGCATCGAGCAGGCGCACCGACACCAGGTTGCGCGACTGCACCAGCGCCTCGCGCAGTCGGATCGGGCCGGCGAAGGTGCCGTTGTCGTTCTGCGGCCGCCACGACTTGCCGGTCGAGCGGTCGGTGAAGACGACCGGCGCGTCGAGCACGATCGAGGCCGGCGAGAAGCCGCGTTCGAAGGCCGCTGCGTAGATGAAGGGCTTGAAGCTCGATCCGGGCTGGCGCAACGACTGCGTCGCCCGGTTGAATTTGCTCTGCGCGAAGCTGAAACCGCCTACCAGCGCGCGCAGGGAGCCGTCTTCAGGCTCCAGCGAGACGAGCGCGGCCTGCGCCTTCGGGACCTCATTGATCTGGTAGGCGACGATCTTGTCCCCATCCGGCTCGGCCATCGGCAGCGGCGGAATCTTGTCGGCGTCGACCTTGCCGCGGATCTTGCTGGCGGCGGCGATCTGCACGGCTTTTTCCTGGTCGTATTTGGTGATCGGCAGTACCCGGATCACATCGCCGCGCGCGAGCAGCGCATTGACGCGTGGCGGCTTGCCCGGGGCGATCGCCCAGCGCACCGCTTCCAGGTCGAGCGTGATTTCCTGGCCATCGCCGAGCAGCACGCGCGCATCCTTGTCGCCGGCCTCCAGCACGACGGCCGGCAGCAGGCCGCCGAAGATCCCGCGCGCAAGCACTTTCTGGACCAGGGCGGCGCGATCGGCTTCGGCGTTGAGGTCGAGCTTCGCTTCCGGACCGCGATAGCCATGGCGGCGGTCGTACACGAGCAGGTCGTTGCGCAATGCGAGGTTGGCGGCGGCCTGCTTGCCCGCATCGATCGTGGTGTAGACGCGGTAGCCGCGGTTGAGCGCATCGCTGCCGTAGCGGTCGAGCATCGCCTGGCGGACCATCTCCGCGACGTACGGCGCCTCGACTTCCACTGGCGGCTCGTGCGGCGCGGCGTGCGGCTTTTCTGCCTGCGCGGCGCGGCGTTCGACGTCGCTGATGAAGTGCAGCTCGAACATGCGGTCGAGGATGTAGTCGCGGCGTTCCTTGGCACGGTCCGGGTTCGACAGCGGATTGCCGCTGGACGGAAACTTGGGGATCGCCGCGAGCGATGCGGATTCGGCGAGCGTGAGCTGGTCGAGCTTCTTGCCGTAGTAGTACTCGGCGCCGGCGGCGACGCCGTACGCGCGATTGCCGAAGAAGCTCTTGTTGAGGTAGAGCTCGAAGATCTGGTCCTTGGTCAGTTCGCGCTCGATCTTCAGCGCCAGCGCGATCTCGGTCAGCTTCCGGGTGTAGCTGTATTCGTTGCTGAGGAAGAACTGCTTGACGACCTGCTGGTTGATCGTGCTGCCGCCTGGCACGCGGTGTCCGTGGGTGGTCGCCAGCAGCCAGACCGCGCGGGTGATGCCGCGCCAGTCCACGCCGGCATGTTCGTAGAAGCGCGCGTCCTCGACCGCGAGGAACGCGCGCTTGAGGTGAATGGGGACGTCCTGGATGCGGATCGGGTAGCGGCGGACCTCGCCGAACTGCGCAATCAGCCGCCCTTCGCGCGAATACACGTTCATCGGCAACTGCATCTCGACGTGCCGCAAGCCCTCGACATCGGGCAGTCGGGGAACGAGCAACCAGTACAGAACCCCCAGCGCAGACGCGCCGAGGACGAGAAAAACGAGGCCTGCGTAGATCGCGCGGCGGAGCCAGCGGAGGAGTCGGGCCATCCTTGGGAGCTTCCAGAGGTTTACAGAGGGTAGTGCGAAGGAGTATAGAACGTGGGCGGCATGCTCAGGGGATCGGGCGGGGACGTTACGCCTTCAGGGGGAGGTGGGGCATTCCTTGGGGGCTATCGAAGCGCATCGGCGACTTTTTTTTACGCTGCCTGTTGCTATTTCGTAAGCAAATCGTTATTAATTTAATGCAGCGGTGCACGTATTGCCGCTAAATGCCCGCAGGAAGGGGAGAAACCGTGGGTCTCTTCGGAAAAACTCAGGCGCCGCTCGTCGGCGTCGACATCAGCTCCACCGCGATCAAGCTCCTTCAACTGAGCCAGAGCGGCGGGCGCTATCGCGTTGAGCACTACGCGGTCGAGCCCTTGCCGTCGAATGCGGTGGTCGAGAAATCCATCGTCGAGGTCGAGGCGATCGGCGACGCGATCAAGCGCGCCGTCAGCCGTTCCGGTACGCGGGCCAAACACGCCGCTGCTGCGGTGGCGGGATCGGCGGTGATCACCAAACTGATCACGATGCCAGCCAACCTCGATGAGGACGCGCTGGAAGACCAGATCCAGTACGACGCCGCGCAATACATCCCGTACCCGATCGACGAAGTCAGCATGGACTTCGAGGTGCTCGGCCCGATGCCAGGCAACCCCGACGTCCTGCAGGTGCTGCTGGTCGCGTCGCGTTCGGAAAACGTCGAATTGCGGCAGTCCGCGCTGGAAATGGGCGGGTTGACGGCAGCGAAGATGGATGTCGAAGCCTTCGCGATGGAAAACGCCTTCCGCCTGATCGCCGACCAGCTCTCCGTCCCCAAGGACGGATTGGTCGCGCTCGTGGACGTCGGCGCCACCGTCACCACGCTCAACGTGTTGCGCGACCAGCGCAGCATTTACACGCGTGAACAGACGTTCGGCGGCAAGCAGCTCACCGACGAGGTGATGCGCCGCTACGGACTCAATTACGAGGAAGCTGGCCTGGCCAAGCGTCAGGGCGGATTGCCTGAAAGCTACGAGGTCGAGGTGCTGGAGCCGTTCAAGGAAGCGATGGTCCAGCAGATCAGCCGCCTGTTGCAGTTCTTCTACGCTGGCAGCGAGTTCAACCGCGTCGACCAGATCGTCTTGGCCGGCGGATGCGCTTCGATCGCCGGCATGGCCGGCATGATCGAGGAGCAACTCGGCGTGCCGACCCTGATCGCCAACCCGCTCGCGAACATGTCGCTCGGTCCACGCGTGCAGGCCAATGCGCTTGCGCAGGATGCGCCCGCGCTGATGATCGCCTGCGGCCTAGCCCTGAGGAGTTTCGACTGATGGCCAAGGTCAATCTCCTACCGTGGCGCGCCGAGCGCCGCAAAGCCCGCCAGCAGGAGTTTTACACACTCCTCGGCGGTACCGCGTTCATCGCAGTGGTGTTGTGCGTAGTGGTTTACCTCTACTACAACGGCCAGATCGATGGCCAGAACAAGCGCAATGCCTACCTCAACGAGCGGATCACCGAACTCGATGCCAAGATCAAGGAAATCGAGGAACTTGATGCTAAGAGGGATACCCTCCTGCGTCGCAAGGATGTAATTGAAGGGCTCCAGGCCAACCGCTCGTCGATGGTCCACCTGTTCGACGAACTGGTGCGCACGATCCCCGAAGGCGTCAGGCTGAAGTCGATCAAGCAGGAAGGCGACAAACTGACACTCGAGGGCCAGTCGCAATCCAATGCGCGGGTCAGCGCCTACATGCGCAACATCGAGGCGTCGGGTTGGATGACCAATCCCGACCTGTCGGTCATCGAGGCCACGGGCGACGACAAGACCTTGCCGTACATGTTCAATCTGTCGTTGACCTTGCATAAACCGGGTCAGAAGATCGGGCCTGACGGTCAGCCGGTGCTCGGAGCGGATGGCAAGCCCGAGATGGATACTCCCGCGACCACGCCGGCGTCGACTCCGGCGACCGGGGCGCCGCCACCGATGCCAGCGCCGGCTACGACCGCGCCTGCACCGGCGCCGGCTTCCAGCAGCAAGGGAGGGGCGACCCCGTGAGCACCAAGAAGAAACCTTTCGACATCGGCAACATCGATTTCAACAACATGGGTGCGTGGCCGGGTGGTCTGAAGATCACGGCTTGCGGTTTAGTGGCGGCGCTCATCCTCGGGTTGTTCTACTACGTTTCGGTCAGCGACAAGCGCGAAACCCTGGCTGGCCTGGAAAGGACCGAGGTTTCGCTGAAAGAGACTTTTGAAACCAAGCAAGGCCGCGCTGCAAATCTGGAACCGCTGAAGATCCAGCTTGCGCAGATGGAAGAGATGCTGCAGCAGATGATGCGCCAGTTGCCCAGCAAGACGGAAATGCCCGACTTGATCGTCGACATTTCGCAGACCGCACTGGCAACCGGAATCGTGAACGAGCTGTTCCAGCCAGGGCCCGAAACACCGCAGGAGTTCTATGCGGAAAAGCCGATCCAGCTGCGGATGGTGGGTACCTATCACCAGTTCGGCTCGTTCATGAGTGGCGTAGCTTCCCTGCCGCGCGTAGTCATCCTGACCATGCACGACATCTCGCTGAAGCCGACTGAAAAGACGGGCAAGATCACAGCGGATGGCAGTCTGACCCTGGAAGGCACAGTAAAGACGTATCGTTATCTCGACGATACCGAACTGGCCGCCCAGCAGACCGCCGCGAAGGACGCCGCTGCCCCTACGCAGGCGCCTTCTGCAGCCCCGCCGTCGGGAGGAAAATGACATGGTCGGCAATCGGGAGTCTGCATTGAAGCTCGCATTGCGTTGCGCAACGGTTCTGGTCGCGGTTTCGGTACTGGCTGGCTGCGGACGCAGCACCCAGGACCTCGAGCAATGGGTGGCCGAAGTCAAGGCCAAGCCGGCGCCACCGCTTCCGCCCGTTCCGGTGATGCAGCGTTTCGAGACCTTCATCTACAACGACCAGGGGCTCCGCGACCCGTTCGCGCCGCCTCTGGACACGAGTAACAAATCCACCGGGCCGCGTCCCGACCCGGATCGCCGCAAAGAGCCACTTGAGGCCTATCCGCTGGATAGCCTCGTCATGGTCGGTACGCTGGGCGGGGGGAGCAGCATCGTGGGGCTGGTGATGTCGCCAGACAAAGTCACGCATCGGGTGACCCCGAACAATCACATGGGGCAGAACGATGGTCGCGTTACAGTAGTGGGGCCGGCCAAGATCGATATCACCGAACTGGTGCCGGATGGGGCAGGTAGCTGGATCGAGCGCCCGGCTTCCATCGCACTACCAAATCAATGATCGGGGAGTAGCAAGATGAGCGCAATCAAAGTCATTCGCCGGACCAACCGGTCGCGCGCTACGGCGCTGGGCTTGGGTGTCTGGCTGCTCTGCAGCGCATTCCCCGCGTTCGCGTCGAATACGCTGCAACAGGTCAGCCACGCGCCGGGGGCGAAGGGCGGGGTGGACATCACCCTGCAGTTCGCCGATCCGATCGCGGACGCACAGGTCTTCACGACCGATAACCCGCCACGTATCGCCATCGATCTGCCCGACACCCATAACGGGATGGCCGAGCGCAAGGTGACGATCGGCAATGGTTCCGCAAGCGCGGTTTCCGCTGCCGAGGCGAATGGGCGGACGCGCGTCGTCGTCGACCTGTTCCGGACCGCAGCTTACGAATCGCGCATTGAGGGCAATCGCCTTGTGTTGTCGGTGGCCGGTCCTGGAATGGCCTCGGCATCGGCAGTCAAGGGCCCGGTGCTGGCGAACAGCGCAGATCCTTCGCGTCGGGTCATCGGCGCGCTCAATGTGTCGAATATCGACTTCCGTCGTGGTCCGAACGGCTCTGGCCGGGTCGTGATCCGCTTCAGCGGTGATGGCGCCAACGCCAACATGCGCACCGAAGGCTCGCGCGTGGTCTTGGATGTCGGCAACGCGATGATTCCGGCAAACCTGTCCAAACATATGGACGTCAGCGACTTCGCCACGCCGGTGCAGTCGATCGACCCACGCACGCAGGCGGGCGGTACGCGGTTGACGATCAACACCAGCGGTGCGTTCGATTCGTCGGCCTACCAGACCGGCAACGAATATGTCGTCGAAATCAATCCGAAGAAGAGCGCCAGCAACGATCGAGCGGATTCGGGTGATAGCAGCCGCATCGGTGCGATCGGCAAGGTGACCTACAAGGGCAAGCCTGCCACGTTCAATTTCCAGGACGTTCCGGTACGCACGGTGCTGCAACTGATCGCCGAGGAGTCCAATCTCAACGTCGTTGCGGCGGATACCGTACAGGGCAATGTGACCTTGCGCCTGATCAATGTGCCTTGGGACCAGGCGTTGGACATCGTCCTGCGCGCCAAGTCGCTTGACAAGCGCCAGGACGGTGGCGTGATCTGGGTGGCCCCGCAGAAGGAACTGGCCGACTACGAGCAGGCCAAGGAAGACGCCCGCATCGCGATTGAACAGCGCGCCGAAACCGTTACCGAGTACATTCCGGTCAATTACGGCAATGCCGAAGACATCGCGAAGCTGCTCACGGATGAAAGCAAGACCAGCAACAATGCAGGCGGCAATGGTGCCCAGCAGCGCGGCTTCCTCTCGCCGCGCGGCAGCGTGAGCTTCGACCGTCGCAGCAATACCTTGCTGGTAATCGACCTGCCGAAGAGGGTCGCCGAAATCAAGCAACTGGTCGCATTGCTGGATCGACCGGTTGACCAAGTGCTGATCGAGGCACGGATCGTGATCGCTTCGGAATCCTTCGCCCGCGACCTCGGTGCGCGTCTCGGCCTGAACGGCGTCAACAGCGGTGCGCACAGCCTGGTGGGCTACGGCGGCAATATTGACGCTACCAGTGCGAGCAACAATTCGGTCCTGTCCACGGACCGTTCCAATGCAGCCGCGCAAGCCGCGTATCTGGCTGCCGTCGCTGCTGCGGTGAATCCGGCGACCGTACCGCTTCCGGTGTTCCAGAACCCCACCATCACCCGGGGCTTGAACGTGAATCTGCCCGTCGCGAATGCGGCAGGTGGGCTTGCCTTCACGATCATGAATGGCGGTCACATCCTGGATCTGGAATTGACCGCGATGCAGACCGAAGGCCGCGGCGAAGTGATCTCGAACCCGCGCGTCATCACCAGCAACCAGAAGGAAGCCGTGATCCGCCAGGGCGACGAGATCGGCTACGTGACGATCACCGCGCCGGCGCCGGGCAGCCCCGCGACCCCGAATGTGCAGTTCAAGGACGTGTTGCTTGAGCTCAAGGTCACCCCGACGATCACCAACGACAACCGCGTCTACATGTCGCTGGCGGTCAAGAAGGATGAGCTGGTGAAGTTCCTGAGTGTGGCGAACTTCGGCGATGTGCCGCAGATCACCAAGCGCGAAATCAATACGGCGGTGCTGGTCGATTCCGGACAGACCGTGGTGATCGGTGGCGTGTACGAGTTCAAGACCCGCGAGGACCTGTCCAAGGTGCCATTCTTCGGCGATCTGCCGGGCCTGGGCAACCTGTTCCGGAACAAGCACAAGAGCAGCGACAAGGCCGAACTGCTGATCTTCGTCACCCCGAAGATCCTCCAGGTCGCCCAACGCGCCAACTGACGCGCGTCAGGCAGCAAGCCGGTGTTATCGTGAAAGGGCCGCCATGCGGCCCTTTCACTTTTTTGGTCCGACGCACCAGGGAGCCGCATTGCTACGCAAGACGCTGACTGCCGGCGAGTACCTGTTCAGGGAAGGCGAGGCATCCACGTCGGCCTTCCTGATCGAGGAAGGCGCGATCGAGATCCGCGCGACGCGCGCGACGCGTGCGGGTGAGCCTCGCCGGCCGCTGGTGCTTGCACGGCTCGGACCGGGCGAGTTGATCGGGGAAATGTCGGTCGTGGACCGGTCGCACCGTACCGCGACGGCTGTGGCAGCGGTGGATAGCGTGCTGCTGGTGATCGACAGCGAGCAGATCAGGGATCGACTCGCCAACGCCGATCCGATCGTCCGCATGCTGCTGGAGGGGCAGATGAAGCGCTATCGCGGCATGCTTGCCCTACTGCGCGGAAGCGAGCCGGCCGATACCTCATTGTCTGGAGTGCCGGCCGACGAGCTGGCGAGCGAGGTCGATCCAGGCCTGAGCAAGTTCCGACTCGAGAGCCATCTGCGCGATGCACTGTCGAAGCACGAACTCGAAGTGCGGTACCAGCCGATCCTGGAGATCGCGACCCGTCGCATCGTGGGCTACGAGGCGCTCGTACGCTGGGAGCACCCGACGCGAGGCCCGGTGTCGCCCGACGAATTCATCAAGCTTGCCGAGGAAACCTCGCTGATCGTGCCGGTCGGCGAATACGTCTTCGATGAAGCCTGCGCCGCGCTCGAGCGCCTGCGGGCGGATCCGATGCCCTTCGTGGCGGTCAATGTGTCCGCGCGCCAGCTTGCCAATGAAGGACTCATGCATCGGGTGGTCGGGCGGCGCGAGGCGCTCGGCCTGCCGCCAGGATGCATCAAGGTCGAAATCACCGAAAGCCAGGCGCTGGACTACCTGCAGGTGGCCGGGATCATCGAACACTGCCACGCGAACCACATCGCGGTGTCGCTCGACGACTTCGGCACCGGCTACTCGCACCTGACCCATCTGCACCAGCTGGATTTCGATGCGATCAAGATCGACCAGGCGTTCGTGCGCGAGATGTTCAGCTCCGAACGCGCAATGAGCATCGTACGCGCGGTCATCGCGCTGGGCCACGCGATCCATGCCGACCTCGTCGTGGAGGGCGTGGAAACCCCGGAACAACTCGAACTGCTACGCGAGATGGGCTGCCGCTATGCGCAGGGCTACCTGATCGGCAAGCCACAGACTCTCGAAGCGGTCCTCGTGGCCCGCGCATCCCTGCAGCGGGACGCATGACGGAACCTTCGCGGGACGCTCCTGTCGAAATCGTGCACCATCCGCAGCACCCTCGCTCCGCCGAACCCTATCGCTCCCGCATGGACACTCCCATCGATACTTCCAGCCTGCATGCCCGTTTCGCCGCACTGCGCGCCGACCTGTCGACGGCGGTGATCGGCCAGGCCGCATTGGTCGAGCGCCTGCTGATCGCATTGCTTGCCGACGGCCACCTCCTGGTCGAAGGAGCTCCAGGTCTCGCCAAGACCACCGCCGTCAAGGAACTCGCGGCACGCATCGAGGCGGATTTCAGCCGCGTCCAGTTCACCCCGGACCTGCTGCCCGCCGACCTCACCGGCACCGACATCTGGCGCGCCACCGACGGTCGGTTCGAGTTCCAGCCGGGACCGATGTTCCACAACCTGCTGCTCGCCGATGAGGTAAACCGCGCGCCGCCAAAGGTGCAATCGGCCCTGCTCGAAGCGATGGGCGAGCGCCAGATCACCGTCGGCCGCACGACCTATCCGCTGCCGCAGTTGTTCCTGGTGATGGCCACGCAGAATCCGATCGAGCAGGAGGGCACCTACGCGTTGCCCGAAGCCCAGCTCGACCGGTTCCTGATGCACGTGCGCGTAGGCTATCCCGAAGCGGGCACCGAGACCGAGATTCTTCGGCTCGTCCGCGAACGCGCGCGTTCGTCCATGCACGCCGCGCCGGTACCCGCGCGCATGCTGACCCAGCGCGAGCTGTTCGATGCCCGCGAGGCGGTACTGGACCTGCATCTGGCGCCGACCCTGGAGCGTTATCTCGTGGAACTCGTGCTGGCCAGTCGCGATGCGGCTCGCTACGACCCCGCGCTCGCCGCAAAGATCGCGTGGGGCGCAAGTCCGCGCGGATCGATCGCGCTGGAGCGCTGCGCGCGCGCGCGCGCCTGGCTCGGCGGCCGGGATTTCGTCACCCCCGAGGACGTACAGGCGGTCGCACCCGACGTGTTGCGCCACCGCATCCTGCCCAGCTACGAGGCGATCGCGGAAGGCTGGGATGGCGAGAAACTGGTGCGCGCGTTGATCGATCGTGTACCGCTTCCCTGAAGCCGCCATGCCTTCGCACGCGTCGCCAACGCATTCCGATGGACTGCGGCCGAGCTTGTCCGAGCTGATCGCGTTGCGCGATCGTGTGCGCGGCTGGCCGCCTGCGCAGCGGGGCGCCGCGAGCGTGGCGGGTCCTGCGCCATCGCCATTCCGTGGTCGCGGCATGGAATACGCCGAGTCGCGGCCGTATGCGCCCGGCGACGATGCGCGCCACATCGACTGGCGGCTCACCGCGCGCAGCGGCAAACCGCATACGAAACTGTTCCAGGCCGAGCGCGAGCGGATCACCCTGGTCGTCGTCGACACCGCGCCACAGCTGTATTTCGGGACGCGGGTGCGCTTCAAGTCGGTGCAGGCGGCGCGCGCCGGCGCCGTCGCCGCGTGGGCGGCGCAGCGGCGCGGCGATCGCATCGGCGCGTTGCGCGGCACGTCGTCGGAATCCCCGGTGACGCCGAGCGGCGGCAGTCGCGGCGCCTTGCGCACGCTCGATGCGCTGGTGCGCTGGTACGCGCAACCGCCGGTCGCGGACCTCGGGCTCGACCATGCGCTCGCGACCGCCACGCGTCTGTTGCATCCGGGTGCGAGCCTGGTCGTGCTTGCGGACGCCGGATCGGTCGCCGATGTCCCGCAGGGGCGCTTGGCCGCACTTGCCACCCACCACGACCTGCTGATGGTCCTGTTGACCGATCCCCTCGAACTGCAGCCGCCGCACGAGCGCCTGCCGTTCGCGCTCGGGGATGCGCGGGTCGAGCTCGACCTTGAAGGTGCAGTCGCGCGCGCGCGCTGGCGGCATGTCTTCGCCGACGGAGTGCACGCGCAGGCGCAACGATTGCAGGGCATGGGTGCGCGCGTGCGTACCTTGCGCAGCGACGACGGCACCGACACCCTGTTGGCGGCCCTGCTCGACCAGCGCCGCATCGCCGCATGACCGGCTCCCGACGATGACCGGTCCCGTGCCTGCTTTGCGCGACATCCATCTGCCGTCATCGCCAGGCTGGTGGCCGCCGGCGCCCGGCTGGTGGGTGCTCGCCGCATTGCTGGCGGTCGCGTTGTGGTGGCTTGCGCGCCGGGCGCTGCGCACGCGGCATCGACGCGACCGTATCCGCTGCGGACTTGGCGATTACGACCGCGCCCTCAACGATGCGGGTGCGGCCCCGGCGAAAATCGCCGCCGCCTCGCAACTGCTGCGCCGCGCAGCAATGACGCGCGATGCCGCCTCCGCGCTGCTCGAAGGCGATGCGTGGCTGCGCTTCCTGGACGGCGACGACCCCGCCCAACCGTTCACGAGCGGGCCCGGACGCTTGCTGCGCGACGGCGGTTTCCGTCGCGACATTGCCGACGACATCGCGCCGGCGCTGGCGCTTGCGCGCGCGCGATTCGTCGCCTTGCTGGAGCGCGATGGTGCCTGATTTCGCATGGCCATGGGCATTGCTCGCGTTGCCGGTGCCGTGGCTGGCGATGCGCTTCCTGCCCGTCGCGCCGCAGCGTTTGCAGGCGGCGTTGAGGGTTCCGTATGCGCGCGCGTTCGAAGCGATGCGCGCATCCGCGGACCGTTCGCGCCGCCCGCGCCTGCGCCGCTGGCTGCCGCTGCTGGGCTGGCTGCTGCTGTGCATCGCCGCGGCGCGTCCGCAGCAACTCGGCGAGATCGTGCAGCCGCCGCATAGCGGGCGCGACCTGCTGCTCGCGGTCGACTTGTCCGGCAGCATGCGCCAGGAAGACATGCGGCTCGGCGGGACGTCGGTCGATCGACTCACTGCGATCAAGGCGGTGCTCGGCGATTTCCTGAGCCGCCGCGTCGGCGATCGCGTCGGCCTGATCCTGTTCGGCACCCAGGCCTATGCGGTCACGCCGCTGACCTGGGATCGCGAGTCGGTGCGCCAGCAATTGCGCTCCAGCGAGGTCGGACTCGCCGGCCAGAACACCGCGATCGGCGATGCGATCGCGCTCGCGGTCAAGCGCCTGCGGGTGCAACCGAAGCAGCCCGGCGCGGCTTCGACGCGCGTCCTCGTACTGCTCACCGATGGCGTCAACAATGCGGGCGCGATCGAGCCGCTGAAGGCGGCGGACGTCGCTGCAGCCGAACACCTGCGCATCTACACCATCGGTTTCGGCGGCGACGGACAGGCCGATCCCCTGCTGGGCTTCGCGCTGCCGACCCAGGGAGACAGCGTCGACGAACAGACCCTGCGCACGATCGCGCAGCGCACCGGCGGACGCTTTTTCCGCGCGCGCGATACCGAGGCGCTCGCCGGCATCTATGCCGAACTCGATCGCGTCGAACCGGCCCTGCGCGCGGGCCGCATCGAACGTCCGCGCACCGAACTGTATCCGTGGCCGCTCGCGGCGGCGTTGCTGCTTGGCGTCCTGCTGATCGGCGCGCCCGCGATTTCCATGCGCAGGGGAATCGCGTGAACCTTGGGTCGTTCGCGACGATCGCCCCGCACCTGTTGCGTCCCTGGTGGATGCTGGCGCTGTTCGCCTTGCCACTGCTGTGGTGGCTGCGCCGCCGCCATGCGAACCGGGAAACGCCGTGGCGGCACGCAGTGGACGCGCACCTGTTGCCGAGCCTGCTGCAGGCGGCGCCGGCATCGAAGCAGCGCGTCGCATGGTTGTTCGGCGCGGGGTATGCATTGTCGGTGCTCGCGCTGGCCGGTCCCTCGTGGCGGCAACTGCCGGTCGCGTTGTACACGCCGGCTGCGCCGCTGGTGGTGGTGCTGGATACGTCCTCGCACATGCTTGCGGCCGACTTGCCGCCGTCGCGCCTGCTGCGTGCGCGGTTGAAGATCGAGCAGCTGATGTCCGCGCGCAAGGGCGGACAGATCGGCCTGGTCGCCTATGCGGGCGATGCCTTCACGGTCGCGCCACTGAGCGACGACGCCAACAGCCTGCGCGACCTGCTGCCCGCACTCGCGCCGGACACGATGCCGGTCGATGGCCAGCGCGCCGACCGCGCGATCCGGCGCGCCGTCGACCTGCTCGCCCAGGCCGGCTACGCGCATGGGCAGATCCTGCTGCTCAGCGATGGCGCCGATGCGGCGGCGCAGTCGGCCGCGCGCGATGCATTGGCGAAGGGCTACAGCGTGGCCGCGCTCGGTGTCGGCACCGCGAACGGCGCGCCGCTGCCGTCGGCCGATGGAACCTTCGCGCAGGATGCGGGCGGGGCGATGCAGGTCGCGCGGCTGGATGCGGACGCGCTGCGCTCGCTCGCGCAGGCCGGCGGAGGCCGCTATGCCGCGCTGACCACCGATGCGAAGGATCTCGATGCGCTCGGCGTTCTCGACAACGCGGCCGATGCCGGAGTGCGTCGCGGCGATGCGGAGTCGCTGCGTTGGCGCGACGATGGTCCGTTCCTGCTGCTCGCATTGTTGCCTTTGGTCGCACTGGGGTTCCGTCGCGGCTGGCTCGCGGTCGTGCTGGTGGCGATGCTCGCGATGCCGGTCCAGCGTGCGTCGGCGGCGGATGCGGATTGGTGGCATGCGCTGTGGCAGCGTGCGGACCAGCGCGCCGATCGTGCGCTGCGTGCGGGCGATGCGCGGACCGCGACCACGCTTGCGCGGACGCCCGAACAACGCGCGGCAGCGGCGTATCGCAGCGGCGACTTCGCGACGGCGGCGCAGGCCTGGACCGGGCTCGACGACGCCGACGCGAACTACAACCACGGCAATGCGCTGGCCCAGCTCAAGCGCTATCCGGAAGCGATCGCCTCCTATCGACGCGCGTTGGGGCAGCGCCCCGGGATGGCCGATGCGCAGGCGAACCTCAGGATCGTCGAGCAACTGCAACGGCAACAAGAACAGCAACAGCAGGGCAAGCAGCCACAGGACCAGAACCAGCAGAACGGGCAACAGGGCCAGAAGAAACCCGATCAGGACGGCCATAGCCGGAACCAGGAAAACATGCAACAGAGCCAGCAACAAGCCGGGCAACAGGGCCAGCAGCGACAGGACGGGAATCGGCAGCAGGATCCGAAGCAGCAGGCCCAGCAAGGCAACGACCAGCGCAAGCAGGACCTCCAGCAGCAGTCCCAGTCGCAACAACCGGCGCCGGACGGAAGCAAGCAGGCGCAGGCCGACGCGGCGGAAAAACGCGCGTTGCAGCAGGCGTTGAGCGGCGGCAAGCCGACCGCTCCGAATGCGAAGCCCAAAGCCATGGCAGCGAAGGAAACCGACGCGCAACGCGAGCAACGCGACGCGATCGAATCCTTGCTGCAACGCGTGCCGGACGATCCAGGCGGATTGCTGCGCCGCAAGTTCGCGCTCGAATACGCACGCCGCCAGCAGGAGGGGGAGAAGTGAGGATCCTGCACGTCCCGGTTGCATTGCTGCTGCTCGGAGCGATGCCGGATGCGCTGGCGACCGCGCAGGCGTCGCTGAATCGCGATTCGATCGCCCTCGGCGACAGCGTGACCCTGACCATCACGTCCGATACGTCCGACACCCAACCCGACCTCGCGCCGCTGCGCAAGGATTTCGAAATACGCGGCGCATCGACCAGCAGCCAGACCAACATCGCCAACGGCCGCATGCAATCGAGCACGCAATGGTCGGTCGAACTGGTGCCGCGGCATGGCGGCGTGATCGATATCCCCGCGCTCGCGGTCGGCAGCGAAACGACACCGCCGTTGCGCATCGGCGTCAGCGCGCAGGTTCCTGGGCAGTCGTCCCCGCAGGCGAACGCAAACGCGCCGGTCTTCATCGAGACGACGGTCGAACCGGCCAGTCCGTACGTGCAGCAGGCGATGGTCTACACGGAGCGGTTGTATTACGCGGTCACCCTGCTCAACGGGGCGCTCGATGCGCCGGTGCCGGACAACGGCGACGCGCGTCAGCTCGGCGCCGACACCACGAATTCGGTGATGCTGCAGGGCCACCGTTTCAACGTGCTCGAACGCCACTACCTGTTGCAGCCCGAACGCAGCGGCGCGATGCATATCCCGGGTCCGGGCTTTACCGGCCGCACGCTTGGCGACAACAGCGATGTGTTCGACGACGGCGCATTGGCGCGCGCGGTCGGCAAGCAGCTCGATGTCCAGGTGCGCCCGCGTCCGGCTCAGGCGGGCAACCCATGGCTGCCTGCGCGTACGATCGCGGTCCTCGTCGATCCGGTGACCGTCCCGGTACGCGCGGGCGAACCTTTCAGCATCGTGGTAAGGCTCGAAGGCGAAGGCGTCACTGCGGCGCAATTGCCGGAGATCGTGCTGCCGGCGATTCCCGGCGCGCAGGTGTATCCGGAGCCATCGTCCACCGCCGAGCAACAACGCGACGGCCGCCTGCTGGCCGAGCGCTCGCGCCGCTTCGCGATCGTGCCGGCGAGCGCCGGCGTATTGCGCATGCCTGAACTCATCGTGCCGTGGTGGGACGTGGTCAACGACCGCGCCGCGACGGCGCGCGCGGCCTTGCACGTCTGGCAGGTATTGCCGGGTATCACGGTGCCGGCCGACAACGGCGCGCATGCGGGGTCGAACGCCGGCGATACAGTGGCCGCAGGCGTGGGTGCTTCCGCATTGCGTGGGTGGCAGGCCGCGACGCTGGGACTTGCCGTGCTGCTCGCGCTGTCGCTGTGGTGGGGTTGGCGTCGCGGCCGCGGCGAGGTGATCGCAACCGTGGACGGCGACGATGCGGAGCCGCGCATGCCGAACCGCGCGCCGACGCTGACGCGCTCGTTGGCGCTCGGCGATCCATCCGCGATCGCGCAGGCCCTGCTGGAAGCTGCGCCGGGCGTGCCGGCGCGCAACCTGGGCGAGGTCGCGCAACGCCTCGGCGATACCGCCCAGCGCGATGCCGTGCTTGCATTCGACGCCGCGCGCTGGAGCGCCGATGGCATGCCGTCCGCGCAGGCGCTCGTGCAAATGCGCGCCGCGTTCAAACGGCCGCCGCACTGGATCGGACGCGCGCGGCCGGCATCGAACGACGACGCGCTACCGCCGTTGTATCCATCCTGACCGCGCCGGTGGGGCGATCGGGGCCGTGGTGTATGCTCGGCGCGGATCGCAGGGGATGGCCATGAAGACGCATCGCAACGCGCGCCGTGCGCACGCACACATCCGTCGTCGCGACGAGGCCATCATCGCGACATCCGCGACCGCGGTGTCCGCATGAGCCACGCGGCGCCGGTTCATGCCATTCCGCCCGATCCCGAAGCGCGCGATCGCGGCCTTCCGCTGCACGTGAAGGTGCTGATCGGTTTCATGTTCGGCGCGGCGCTCGGCCTGGCGGTGCACTTCTACGCGCCGGATGCGCCGCTAGTCGTTGCGATCATCAAATACCTGAGCAAGCCATTCGGGCAGATCTTCCTCAACCTGCTGTTCATGCTGGTGATCCCGCTGATGTTCTCGGCGCTGGTGCTCGGCGTGGGCGAACTCGGCGATATCGCGAGCCTTGGCCGGCTCGGCTGGAAGACCCTGATGTACACCGCCGCGGTCACCGGCATGGCGGTCGCGATCGGCCTGCTGATGGTGAATCTCGTCCAGCCCGGCCTGCACATCGATCCGGCACTCGTGCAGAAGGCGATGGCGAGCAATGCGGTGAAAGCCGGCGAGATCGTGACCAGCGGCCAGCAGCTCAATGCGGTCGACCTGATCGTCAACATCGTGCCGCGCAACGTGCTTGCAGCCGCCGTCGACGAGAAGCAGCAGCTCGGGATCGTGTTCTTCGCGCTGATGATCGGCATCGGCCTGGTGATGACGCCGGGCGCGGGCACGACGGCATTCAAGAATGCGTTGCAGGGCCTGTTCGAAATCGCGATGCGGCTGATCGGGCTGTTCATCCGGCTCGCGCCGTATGCGGTCGCGTGCTTCATGTTCAACCTGTGCGCGCAGCTGGGCTGGGACGTGCTGGTCAGCCTGGGCTGGTTCGTCGGGACCGTGGTCGGCGCGCTCGCGCTGCACATGTTCGTGGTGCTGCCGCTGTGGGTGCGCTTCATGGGGCGGATGTCGCCGCTGCGTTTCTTCCGCGACAGCCAGGAAGCGATCCTCACCGCGTTCGCGACCGCATCCTCCACCGCGACCTTGCCGGTGACGCTGCGCGTGGCCGAGCAGAACCTGATGTTGCCGCGCAAGGTGTCGCGTTTCGTGCTGACCGTCGGCGCGTCGGCGAACCACCACGGCACCGCGCTGTTCGAGGGCGTGACCGTGCTGTTCCTCGCCCAGGTGTTCGGCATGCACCTGGCCATGCCGCAGCAGGTGATGGTGCTCGGGCTGTGCATCCTCGGCGGGATCGGCACGGCGGGGATTCCGTCGGGTTCGCTGCCGGTCATCGCGATGATCTGCGGAATCGTGCACCTGCCGCCGGAAGGCATCGGCATCATCATCGGCGTCAACAGTTTCCTCGACATGTGCCGCACCGCGCTGAACGTGACCGGCGACCTGGCGACCGCCGTGGTGGTGTCCGAACGCAGCGGCGAAGCCGGGCTGCCGCATGCGCTGGCGGAAGATCAGCCCCCGGTCGGCTAACACCGCACCGGCCAGCATGCAACGGCGACAGCCCGGCCGACGGGTGGGACAATGCGCGTCCCCTGTTCCAACCCCACCACTTCCCAGGCCCGCCGCCGCCATGTCCAAGCCCACCCGCCGCGAGCTCGCAAACGCCATCCGCTTCCTCGCCGTCGACGCCGTTCAGGCGGCGAATTCCGGTCATCCCGGCATGCCGATGGGCATGGCCGACATCGCCGAGGTGTTGTGGAACGATTTCATGAAGCACGCGCCGAAGAACCCGAAATGGTTCGACCGCGACCGCTTCGTGCTCTCGAACGGGCACGGCTCGATGCTGCAGTACGCATTGCTGCACCTGTCCGGCTACGACCTGCCGATCGAACAGATCAAGCTGTTCCGCCAGCTGCATTCGGAAACGCCAGGGCATCCCGAGCGCAAGGACACGCCGGGAGTGGAAACAACGACCGGTCCGCTGGGGCAGGGACTTGCGAATGCGGTCGGCTTCGCGCTCGCCGAGAAACTGCTCGCGCAGCGCTTCAATCGCCCCGAGCATGAAATCGTCGACCACCGCACTTGGGTGTTCATGGGCGACGGCTGCATGATGGAAGGCGTGTCGCACGAAGCCGCATCGCTTGCCGGCACGTGGAAGCTCGGCAAACTCGTCGCGTTCTGGGACGACAACCACATCTCGATCGACGGTGACACTGCGGGCTGGTTCACCGACGACACCGCCACGCGCTTCGAGGCCTACGGCTGGCAGGTGATCCGCGGCGTCGATGGCCACGATCCGGACGACATCAAGACCGCGATCGAAACGGCGCTCGCCGAACACGACAGGCCGACCCTGATCTGCTGCCGCACCACGATCGGTTTCGGATCGCCGAACAAGCAGGGCAAGGAATCCGCGCACGGTGCGCCGCTGGGCAAGGACGAAGTCGCCGCGACGCGCGCGGCATTGAACTGGCCGTACGCGCCGTTCGAGATCCCCGCGGAGATCTACGACGGCTGGCGCGCCGGCAACACCGGCATCGTGCGCGAGGAATTGTGGAACAAGCGCTTCGATGCGTATGCGCAGCAGTTTCCGGAACTCGCGGACGAACTCACCCGTCGTTCGCATGCGGAACTGCCCGCGGATTTCGCCGAAAATGCCGATGCATTCATCGCGAAGCTGCAGGCGGACGGCCTGACGATCGCCTCGCGCAAGGCATCGCAGATGGCGATCGAAGCCTTCGCTCCGCTGCTGCCCGAAATCATCGGCGGCTCGGCTGACCTCGCCCATTCCAACCTCACCTTGTGGAAGGCGAGCCGCAGCGTCACAGTCGATCCCGGATCCGACGACGCGCGCAACGCGAACTACGTCCACTACGGCGTGCGCGAATTCGGCATGGGTGCGATCGGCAATGGCCTCGCATTGCACGGCGGTTTCCTGCCGTTCGACGCGACCTTCCTGGTGTTCTCCGACTACATGCGCAACGCGGTGCGCATGAGCGCGCTGATCCCGGCGCACGTGATCCACGTCTACACGCACGATTCGATCGGCCTCGGCGAAGACGGCCCGACCCACCAGCCGATCGAGCACCTCGCATCGCTGCGCCTCATCCCGGGCAACGACGTATGGCGTCCCTGCGATGCGGTCGAATCGGCGGTGTCTTGGAAAGTCGCGATCACCCGCCGCGATCGCCCGACCTGCCTGGTGTTCTCGCGACAGAACCTGCAGCACCAGCAGCGCAGCGCGGAGCAGGTCGCCGACATCGCGCGCGGCGGCTACGTGCTCAGCGATCCGCCCGAGGCGCGTTTCGACGTGATCCTGATCGCGACCGGCTCGGAAGTCGAACTGGCGATGGAAGCAGCGCGCCGGCTCGCGACCGATGGCGTCAAGGCGCGCGTGGTGTCGATGCCGTCGACGGGAACGTTCGACAGCCAGCCGGTCGAATGGCGCGAAGGCGTGCTGCCGTCGTGGTGCCGCAAGCGCGTCGCGATCGAGGCGGGCGTTACCGATTTCTGGCGCAAGTACGTCGGCCTCGACGGCGCGGTGATCGGCATCGACACGTTCGGCGCATCGGCGCCGGCGGAAGCGCTGTTCCCGTATTTCGGGTTCACGCCCGAGCGCGTGGTCGATACCGTCAAGTCGCTTTGAATCCGTAGAGCCTGCCACGCGGCTGCGGTATCCTCGTGCGCATGCCGCCGCGTGCCATGGGGCGCCATGCGCCGGATACCTGCGCTCCAGCACTGGGAGGGGAACCATGAATCGTCGCGTCCTGTGTGGACTGTTGTTGTCTTTCGCCATGTCGTGCTGCTTCGCCAGGGAAGCGTCGGTCGAACCCGACGTTCCGCCGGGCGCCGCCCTTGCCGGTCAGTGGACACCGGTGAGCGCCGAGATGGGCGGCAAGGATTTTCCGGTCTCGAACTTCGGCGGCGCTTCGCTCCATCTGACCCAGAGCGACTACGAATTCGCCGGCGACCAGGGAACCTACGTGGTGGTCGACGCCGATCCTCCGGCGCGGATGGACATCCACGGAGAACGTGGATCCAACGCAGGCAAGATCATCCCGGCGCGCTACCGGATCAATGGCGATCAACTCGACATCGTCTATCAACTTGGCCCGGGCATCAGGCCGCGCGACCTGACCTCGCCGGCGGGCTCGCAGATCCTGCTGGTGCACTACCAGCGGACGCATTGATTGCATCGTCGTGTCGCCTGGCCGGCGCCCGGATGCGTCGCCCGGGGTGCGATTCGGATGATCCGGCTTGATCGGCACGATGCGCTCGCGATCCGGCTACTCTGACGTTCGCGCAAGCGCCAGTCCCATCAATCACGCCTCGATCCATTCACGGATGCCGCGCGACGGATTACGATGCGCTTCCTTCAGGGTTTCGCGCGGTTGTCCTCGATGAGGTCGCCAATTCCGGTTCCGGGTTTCCTGAAGGTGCAGCCGAGGACACGCCGTAGATGATCGAGATCGAAGCAGTCCATCGGCGCTATGCGATGAGCGGGCAAACCGTGCATGCGCTGGACGGCATCGACCTGACGATACGGCGTGGGGAATTCGTCGCGATCACCGGGCCGTCGGGTTCGGGCAAGTCCAGCCTGCTCAACTTGCTCGGTTGCCTGGATCGTCCGGATGCAGGTCGCTACCGGCTCGAAGGCCGGGATGTTTCGCAGCTCGACGACGAGGCGACCAGCGACATCCGCAACCGCCGGATCGGTTTCGTGTTCCAGTCCTTCCACCTGCTGCCGCGCCTGACCGTGCTGGAAAACGTGCTGTTGCCGCTGCGCTTTTCGCGCACGCCCGACCCGAAGGCATCGGTGCATGCGGCCTCGCTGCTTGCGCGCGTGGGCTTGTCCGATCGCCAAAGCCATCGTCCGAACGAATTGTCCGGCGGCCAGATGCAGCGCGCGGCGATCGCGCGCGCCCTGCTGATGCAGCCCGCCTTGCTGCTTGCCGACGAGCCCACCGGCAACCTCGACTCGAAGAGCGCAGACGATGTCCTGCAGTTGTTCGAGGAAGTCCACGCCAGCGGCCAGACGGTGGTGCTGGTCACCCACGACGCCGATGTCGCGGCGCGCGCGCAGCGGCGCATCCGTCTGCACGACGGCAAGGTGGAACATGATTCGGCAGCTTGAACGCAGCATTGCGGTGGCCGTTGCGTGCCTGCTGGCCGCGGCCGCCGTCGGCGCAGCGCCAATGCTGACCGGCGAGGTGCGGGCCGTCGATGCGCAGCAGATCAACACGCCGCCATCCAACTCCTCGCCAGTGGTGCTGCGCTATTTCGTGGCGGAAGGTGCCCGCGTGAAGCCCGGCGACGTGCTGGTGCGGATCGATCCGGGCCAGGCCGCGACGCAGGTGCGGCAGCTGGATGCGCAGATGGAGCAGGCCAGGGCCAGGACGGCCAAGGAAGTTGCCGAACTGAGGGTCAAGGCAGTGGACGCGGAACTCGCGCAGGTCGATGCCGACGCTGCGTTGGAAACCGCGCGCGTGGATGCGGCGATCCCGCACGAACTGATCCCGGGCATCGACTTCGACCGCCATCGTGGGGAGCGCGATCGCGCCGAACGCGAACTGGCATTGAAGACCCGCGAACTCGCGGCGGCGCGCGCCGCAGTCGATCGACGGATCGCCGATGGCCGGCTCGAAGCCGGCAAGCTCCTTGCAGAGCGCGATTTCAACCAGGCCCAGGTGCAGCTTGCGGAAGTGCGCGCCGATCGCGCCGGCATCCTGATTCACGGGTTCAACAGCACGAACGAAACCGGTGGTCGCTACGACGAAGGTTCGTCGAGCTATCCAGGACAGAAGATCGGCGAAGTGGTGGGCGGCGGAACGATGGCGGTGCGCGCCTACGCGCTGGAGCCTGATCGGGTCGGCCTGGCGCCCGGGCAGGTTGTAGAGCTGGTGTTCGATGCCTTGCCGGGCCGCCGCGTGCAAGGCCGCATCACCATGATCTCCGGTGCTCCGGAAGCGAAAGGCGAATGGGGCGACGGACGTTATTTCCGGATCGATATCGCGCTGCCCGCGCAATCGCAGCTGCCGCTGCGCCCGGGCATGAGCGTCCGCGTGACAGTGCCGGCAAATGCGAGTGCGCCAGCCAGGGTGGCTGCGCCATGAAGGCGGTCCTGTCGATCCTGTTGCTGTTGTCGGCGAGTGCCGATGCGCGGGTGGACAGCGTGCGCGCCGAAGGTGAAATCATCGCCCGGCAAAGCGCGGCGATCACGCCGCCGGCGATCGACGATCTCTGGATGATGAACATCACCCAGCTCTCCGCCGACGGCGCGGCAGTGGCGAAGGGCGAGGTCGTGGCCAGTTTCGATGGCGGCCAGCTGGCGACCAAGCTGACCGAAAAGCAGAGCCTGCTCAAGGAAAAGCAGAGCCAGCGCACGCAACTGCTCATCGAGCTCGACGCGCGCGCGCGCACCGAGCATCTGGCGACCGACGAAGCGCGGGCCAACCTGGACAAGGCGCAGCGCAAGGCCAGCCAGCCCAAGGGACTGGTGGCCGGGATCGAGTACAGAAAACTGCTGATCGGGCTTCGCCAGGCCCAGCGTCGCATGGCGCTGGTGCAGGACCGCGAGCAACTCGCCGCCGAGCAACGCCTGCAGGAGCGGCGCTTGGTCGAGGCAGAAGCCGGCCAGTTGCAGGCCGAGGTCGGGTCGTTGCAGGGCTCGATCGCAGCGCTCAGCGTGCGCGCTCCGCGGGCCGGCGTGATGCTGCACAACTCCAACTGGGATGGCCAGAAGTTCGACGTCGGCTCGCAGGCATGGCGAGGCCAGTCGATCGCGCAGATTCCGGACATGGGTACGCTTGCCGTACGCGCAGACCTGCCCGAGCGCGACCTCATGCGCATCGCGCCGGGGGCCGCCGTCCGCATCCGGGTTGAAGGCGGCCTGGGCTCGACCTTGCGTGGCAGCGTCGTCGAGATCGGACACGCAGTGCGCAGCAAATCGCGCGTGCAGCCGATTCCAGTGGTCGAAGTCCTGATCGCGCTCGAAGCCGGCACGGCACGACTGCGCCCGGGACAGCCGGTGCGGGTCGAGATCACGGCGACGGACGCGAGGGCGCCATGAGACAGCCACCCCTTGCACTGTTGCTGCTGCTCGCCGCGTGCAGCCACTCCGCCGGGACCGGCCCGATGGAGACCGTGCGCGTCGAACCGGTCGAACTGGTGGCCGAGGCGACCGGCGAACTCAAGTCGACCAAGGCCACACTGCTGCCGGTGCCCGGGCCGCAATGGGCGCAGCGCCAACTGACCTGGATGTTGCCCGATGGCAGCGTGGTGAAAGCCGGCCAGGTCGTCGCGCGCTTCACCGCGGCCGACAGCCGGCTGCAGCTTGCACAGGCGATGCTCGACCTGCAGCGCAATGCGCTCGCCCACGCGGCCAAGCACGACGGCCTCGATGCGGCCCAGGGCCGCGTGGACGTGGACCTGGCGCAGGTCGCCACCGACCTCGGGATCGCCCGCCGCTACGCAAACATGCCGCTGGACATGTATGCGCGCAGCAAGGTGCTCGATGCGGTGCAGGACCAGCACTACCTCGGCGCCAAGCAGGACATGCTGGAATGGAAGCGCGCACAGTCGGGCAAGCGCAGCGGCGCCGAACTCGCCGTGCTCGACGCGCAGCGCGCGACCTTCGACCTCAGCGCAAAGAACCTGCGAGGCAATCTCGACGCCCTCGTACTGACTGCGCCGCACGACGGCGTGTTGATGCTCAACGAGGGCTGGAACGGCGACAAACCGCAGCTCGGGGCGAATCTGTGGGCGGGCAGCCCGTTCGCGAGCCTGCCCGATTCGCATGCGCTGGAAGTCGAGCTCGCGTTGCCGCAACTCGATGTGCAAGGCGCCCAGGTGGGCGACGCGGTCAGCCTGTATCCGACCGGCCGTCCGGCGCAGGCGATCGAAACCAGGCTCTCGTGGGTCGCCGGTTCCGCGCAGGTACGCAGCCAGTCGAGTCCGGTGAAATACATCCTGATGAAGGCGACGGTCTCCGCGGCGGATACGGCTGGCCATGCATGGGTGCCCGGCCAGCGATTCCATGCGCGCATCTTCATCCGGCGCGCGAAGAGCGGCTTCACCGTTCCCAACGTCGCCTTGATCACCGAATCCGGCCATACCTATGTCCAGGTCGCGGATGGCGGCCGCGTCGAGCGCCATGAAGTCGTCCTCGGCGCGCGCGGCACGGCGCGTTCCGAGGTCACCAAGGGCCTGGTCGCCGGCCAGCGCATCCTGCTGCTGCCGGCGCGCGGCAAGGGCGAGGGTTCGTGATCCCGCTGGTCTGGCGCGAGGCGCTCGAGGAATTGTCGCGGCGCAAACTGCGCACCGGACTGACCTTGCTTGGGCTGATTTTCGGCATCGGCGCGATCGTGGCGATGCAGGCCGTCGGCGAAGGCAGCCGGCGCGAAGCGCTGCACCTGGTGGAGGGCCTGGGCCTGAACAACCTGATCGCGCAAGCCAGGCAACAGGACGACCAGTCGCTGAAAGAGGCGCGCGCCCGCAGCCTCGGCCTCACCCTCGCCGATGCGACCGCCGCGCGCTCGGTCGTGCCGGGTGCGACCGATTGGGCGGCGGAAAAGGAAGTCCGCGTCGATTCGATCTTCAGCGATCTTGCTTCCAGCGATGCCACTGCCAGCGGCGTCAGCCCCGGTTTCTTTGCAATGTCCTCGTTGAAGGTCGAGCAGGGGCGCGGATTCGTTGTTGCCGACGATGCGGACGTCGCGCAGGTCGCGGTGCTCGGCCACCAGGCGGCGCGCAGCCTGTTTCCCGCGGGCAATGCGGTCGGCCAGCCGATCAAGATCAATCATGTCTGGCTGCAGGTGGTCGGCGTGCTCGCCGATCGCGACCTTGGCGGAGACAAGTTCGAGGGTGTGCAACTGGGCCTGGAAACCAACCGCGTGTTCATGCCGCTGTCGACCGCGCGCATGCGTTTCCGCTTCCAGCCGCTCGATGCCGAAATCGATCGCATGATGCTGCGGCTGGCCGATCCGGCCACGATGGCCGACGGCGCGCAGGTGCTGTCTGCGCTACTCGACCAGCGCCATGCCGGCGTCGAGGACTATTCGTTGCTGGTGCCGCAGCAGTTGTTCCAGCAGCACCAGAAAACGCAGAACATCTTCCGCGTGGTGATGGGTGCGATCGCCGGCGTCAGCCTGCTCGTCGGCGGCATCGGCATCATGAACATCATGCTTGCGAACGTGCTCGAGCGTCGCCGCGAGATCGGATTGCTGCGCGCGCTGGGTGCGCGCCGCAGCGATATCGTCGCCCAGTTCCTGCGCGAATCGACCGTCATCTGCGCAGCGGGCGCGTTGCTGGGGCTGGTGTTCGGTGCACTGCTGGCGTACCTGATCGCTGCGTTCGCCGGCTGGCAGGTCGCCTGGGCGCCATTGCCGATCCTGCTATCGACCGTGCTGTGCGCTGCGGTTGGATTGGCTTTCGGCGTGTATCCGGCGCGCCAGGCAGCGGCACTGGATCCGATCGCGGCGTTGCGGGTGGATTGAACGCAAGCGGTCAGGCGGTGCGCGTCGTCGCCAATGCCAGTCCGACCAGCCGCGCCTCGATCCATTCGCCGATCCCGCGCGGCGCATCCAGGCGCATGCGTTGCATCGCTTCGGCATCGTCGCTGCGTCCGCTCATGGCCGCCGACACGACGGTGCGCAGTTTCTTCATCGGCGTCGCGGTGTTCGATGCAAGCCAGCCCAGCGCCTTCGCGAGGCGTTCCTCTTCCGGCGTGAAGTCGCTGCCCATCGGATAGTCGGGCAGCAGTCCGGCGCGACGGAACGGGCGCAGCGTCCGGGCAAGATGCTCGGCGGTGTGGGTCGCCCACGCGGATGGCGCGACGAAATCCGTGCGCAGTTTCAGCGCGGTCTTCGCCTTCGCGAGCAGGCCGTCGACGAAACGCGTTTCCGCGATGGCCGCCATCGCGATCACGCAATCCTCGTCGCAGCGGCCGCGCAGATCGGCGATGCCGAATTCGGTGATCGCGATGTCGCGCAGATGGCGCGGGATCGTGCAGTGCGCGTAGTTCCACACCACGTCGGATTCGATGCGGCCGCCGCTCTCGCGCGTCGCGCGGAACATCAGCACCGAACGCGCGTGCTGCAACGCGAACGCCATCGCAACGAAGTTGTACTGCCCGCCCACGCCGGACACCACCCGTCCATCGTCGACGCCATCGGACGTCGCCGCGCCAAGCACGTTCATCAGCATGCAGGTGTTGAAGAAGCGCGCGTCGCGCCGTTGCAGCCGCTCCATCGCCTCGAAGCCGCCGTAGAGTTCGTTGATGTGGGAGATGCGGGTCATGCCGATGCCGCGCATCGTTGCGGCGGGCAGTTCGCGCAGCCAGCGATACAGGTCCTTGGAGCCGAGGTAGAACGCGCCGTGCACGAAGCGGCCTTCGTTTTCGAGCAGGGCGTGGTCGAGTGCGTTCGCGGTGCCGTCGTTGACCCTGCGCATCACCTCGATGTCGTCGACCACGCGGCGACGCACGATGCCCGCTTGGATCAGGCGCATGAATCCGTCGTTGATCATTTCGCTCGCGCCATACAGGCCGATCGCGAACGGATCGACGCCGCCGTAGTCGCGGACCAGCCGGGTTTCGGCAAGGCCTGGCGAGAGCGCTTCCAGGATCGCCCGATAGTCCGCATTGCGCGTGTGGCGCAGGATCAATGCGTGGCTCAGCGCATCCGACAGCGCACCGATGCCGATCTGCAGGGTGCCGCCATCGCGCACCAACGCGCTCGCATGCAGGCCGATCGCGAAATCGGCATCCGACACCGATTGTCGCGGCAGCGCAAACAATTGCGGCGTCGGGCCGGGCAGGTCGATGACCGCATCGAACCAGTCCGCATCGACGGCAGCGGTGCCGCCGAGCCATGGCAGCGTCGCGTCGATTTCGGCGATCAGCAACGGGCGCGGCAATCCCGCTGCGACCACCGCCTCGACCGCATCGAAGGTCAGGTCCGGATTGCAACTCAGCGACAGCCGCGTGCCGCCGGGTTCCAGCGCGACCTTCTGCACCAGCACGTTCATGCCGTGGTCGGCCATCGCACGCGCGGCGTAGGTGTAATTGAGGCTGGCGTAGCGACGCTGCGCCGGACGCGCGTGCAGCAGCACGCCGGCCTGGATGTAGAACTCTTCGACCGTGATGTTGGCCGGCAATGCGTCGCGGATTTCCGCATCGACCCATGCCAGGCTCGGGAAGTCCGTGCCGAACTGGCGCGCGAGGAACGGGTCGAGGAAGCGCGCCGCGAGTGCGTTCGGCGCGCGCGGCGGCGTCAGCGACAGCGCCGTGCTGATCGCGAGATGCATCGAAGGATCCGCGGCGACGCGCGCATAGATGGCGTTCAACAACCGGTGCGGCTTGCCGATGCCGAGCGGTGCGCCCATCACGATGCGCTTGCCGATCCGCGCGAGCACGAATTCCACGGCCGCGTCGAGGTTGTCGAAACGGGCCGGAACTGTGCGGGGCGCGATCATGCAGAAAGTATCGCACGCACGGGTTGACAGGCAGTGATTACACGCGTAAACATATGGTCAATTACAGACGTAATCGAATAGGGACGGGTATGCGCATGCAGATCAGCGAAGCCGAATCGGCGGTCATGGACGTGTTGTGGCGGCGCAGTCCGCTCAGCGCCGACGAAGTCGTGGCCGCCCTCGACAAAAGCCAGGACTGGCAGGAAGCGACGATCAAGACCTTGCTCAACCGGTTGCTGAAGAAGAAAGCGATCCGCGCCGCGAAGGACGGACGCCGTTATCTGTATTCGCCAGTGCTCGCCCGCGCGGACTGGGTGCATGGACAGAGCGAGGGCCTGCTCGACCGTTTGTTCGGCGGCCGTGTCGCGCCTCTGGTCGCGCATTTCAGCGAAAAGGGCAAGTTGAGCAGGAAGGACATCAACGAGCTGAAGAAACTGATCGAGGGACTCGACAATGATCGCTGACATGCTTGCGGGGCTGCTGCAATCGGGCATCGCGACCAGCCTGGCGATCTTGCTTGTCCTGCTGGTGCGCAAGCCGCTGCGTCATGGGCTGGGTGCGCGTTCTGCCTATGCCGTCTGGCTGCTGGTGCCGATGGCGGCGCTCGCGGCGCTGCTCCCTGCGCCGAGCATGGCAGTGATGTCGCCGGCCGCCACATCCGCATGGGTCGGCATGCCGCGTGCGCTGACGCAGGCCCTTGTGCCAGCTTCCGGAACCGATGCGTCATCGATCCTGTTCGTGTGCTGGCTCTCAGGCGCGGTGCTCGCAGTCGTCGTCTTCACGATGCGGCAATCCCGTTTCAATCGCTTCATCCGGCGCCGGGACGACATGCCCTACGACGAAGCGATCGCTCACGGTCCCGCTATCGCCGGGCTGTGGCGACCGCGCATCGTCCTGCCTGTCGATTTCAGGCAACGCTACAACGAAGCCGAGCAAACGCTGGTGCTCGCGCATGAACGCGTGCACCTGCGGCGCGGCGACGTGCATGCGCAAACGCTCGCGACCGCGCTGCGTTGCGTGTTCTGGTGCAACCCGTTGCTCCATTACGCGGTGGCGCGCTTCCGCTTCGACCAGGAACTGGCTTGCGACGCCGCCGTCCTGGAGCAGTTCCCGATGTCGCGACGCAGCTATGCCGACGCGATGTTGAAAACCAAGATGGCCGAAATCGGGTTGCCGATCGGTTGTCACTGGCAGTCGAGTCACCCACTCAAGGAGCGTATCGCCATGTTGAAGAAACCATTGCCCGGCATGCCGCGGCAGATAGCGGGAGCACTGTTGGTCGCGGTCGTGGTCCTCGGCGGAAGCTATTCCGCATGGGCTGCGCAACCCGCCCGGACGACGCACAGCGGCAAACAAGCCGCCACGGATCCGGCGTCGACCGCCACCAGTTTTGCCGGAGACGCGGCGCTTCCTCGCTATCCTGCGGATGCTGTGGCCAGGAAGATCGGCGGTAGGGTGGTTGTGCTGGTACACGTTGGTGCCGATGGCAAGCCGAAGTCGGTGAAGGTCGAAAGCTCGAAGCCCGCCGGCATGTTCGACAAGGTCGCGGTCGATGCCGCATCGAAGTGGAAGTTCAATCCCCCCACGTCGCATGGGAAGTCCGTTGACGGCTGGGTGCGGGTGCCGGTTGATTTCAGGCCGGACTCGGACAAGAAGACCGCCACGGCGGGTTGACCAGGCACGCGCCGACCGTTGCCGGGTCGGCGTGCAAGAGGAATGCGGCGCGGAGATCGACGATGAAAACTGAACTGCTTGCATGGCTCATCAATGCGACCGTCGCGACCTCGCTCGCCGGGGTCGCGGTCCTGCTGCTGCGCATGCCGTTGCAGCGCTGGCTCGGCGCGGAGATCGCGTATCGCCTGTGGATCGTGCTGCCGCTGGCAGCGCTGGCCGCATGCTTCTCGATGCCGCAGCCCGCGCCGGAGGCGACACTCGCCGCGCCGGTGACCTTCGCTGCGGCGCCAGCGGTGGTCGTGCGCGTCACCAGCAGTCTGCGGTCGATGGACGCCGATCGCTGGCTGCTCGCGATCTGGATGCTGGGCGCATGCGCATTGCTCGCAGTCCTGGTGAGGCAGCAGCGGCGGTTCGTCGCGCGCCTGCGGCTGCGCCGTGGCGACGACGGCAGCTGGCGCAGCGGCATGTCCGATGCGGCTCCCGCCGTGCTCGGCGTGCTTCGCCAGAAGCTGGTGCTGCCCGAGCGTTTCGAGTCCGATTACAGCAACGAGGAGCAGCAACTCGTGATCGCGCACGAACGCATGCACCAGCTGCGCCGCGATCCGTGGGCGCTCGCGGTCTGCGCGTTGCTGCGCACCCTTTTCTGGTTCAACCCGATCGTCCAGTTCGCCGCGATGCGTTTCCGCCGCGATGTCGAAATGGCCTGCGACGCGGCGGTGCTGCGCATGCATCCGGGTTCGCGGCAGCGTTACGCCACCGCTTTGCTCAAGACCCAGATCGCCGAGCACTTCGTGCCGGTTGGCTGCCTCTGGCACCACACACCACCGATGAAGGAGAGGATCATGTTGCTCAAACACGCATTGCCCATGCGCCGTGCGCGTCTTGCAGGCGCGATCCTGGTGTCGGCTGCTGCGCTCGGAACGGCCGGCTTCGCAATGGCAGGCCACGATTCCGCCTGGAGCACCGCGAACGCACTCGCGGCATCGACCGCCTCACCGTTCGCCGGGCACTACTACCGGGTGACGTTGGCGATGAACATCGACGGCAAGCGCGTCGCCAATCCTTCGGTCATCACCCGCGCCGGCGACGAGGCGAGCGTCAAGTTGGACGCGAACGGGATGCCATGGGGCCTGCATTTCAGGGTTGGACCCGAGCCCGGATCGAAAAACGCGGCCGTGATGATCGATGGCGTTGTCTTCACCAGGAAGGAGGATCACGACATCCTTTATGGGCACTTCTCCACGACTTCGGGAGTCCCGGCGGTGTTCGCAACGAAAGACGATGCGGGACATTCCTATCGCATCGAGGCCTTGGTCTCGGCGACGGCAACCCCTCCGGTTCCGCCCGCGCCGCCCGCGCCACCAGTGCCCGCGGATCTCCCACCGCCCCCTGAGGCTCCATCGGCACCGTCTGCGCGCGCGAATACCCCGCCGCCGCCGGCTCCCCCGGCACCACCCTCGCATGCACATTACGCGCGCAATGCAGTCGCACCGGCGCTGGCTCCGCCTCCGCCCACGCCACCGGTTCCGCCCGTGCCTGCGCTCGCGCCGCCAGCGCCACCTGTTCCTCCTGCGCCCCCGGACGGAACGACGCGCGAGGCGCCGCCCCACTATCCGGCAGCAGCGCTGGCACGGCATATCGGCGGGGAAGTGCGGCTTAAATTGCAGGTCGGTGCCACTGGCACGGTGAAACATGCCGAAGTCGTGTCGTCGCATCCGAAGGGCGTATTCGATCAGGCCAGTCTGGATGCAGCGAAACAATGGCACTTCGCTCCCGCCAGGAATGCGAAGGGCCATCCTGTGCCGGCATACGTGGTGGTGCCGGTGATCTTTGACCCGAGGGGTTGATTCATTCCGTCAGCGATCATTTGCGAGGTGCGTTTCCCAGCGTGGCGTTGAGTTCCGCCGCAAGGCGCGCGCCTGCCAATCGCAGGCGCTGATCGGCCAGCGCGCGGTGCGCGTCCAGATAGGCGTCATCGACGATGTGGGCCGGCGGATACAGCGTATTCGCGTCGATCGCCCGGCAGGATTCCTCCGCCCAGCGCTGGACCGATCCCGCGCCGACGCGCGCATCGACGGCGGCGACTGGAGTCGCGGCCAGGCGTGCGGCATAGCCGGCCGGATTGGAGGCCTGCCGCGGCAGGATCGTGTTGTCCCACAGCGCATGCAGGTTGCTGCCATGACCGTGGAAGCTGACCTGGAAATCGTTGCCGCCACGGTCGTCGCGATTGCCGGCGTGGAAGGGCTGGTGTTCGTCGCCGATGAAGTGCGTCACGAATTTCAGCGCCTGCACGCGGCTCGCGCGCGGTTGCGAGCGATCGCCGAGCACGCGCAACTGGGCATCGATCGCGGCGACTACGCAATTGCCATCGCGGCAATCGCGCACCGGATCGTAGTCGCAGTCGAGGCTGTGGATGTTGACGTAATGCCAGCGCGCGGTGCGCCTGGCGAAATCCGGATCGCTCGCGCGCAGCTCATCGGCCCAGTTCGCAACCCCGGCCAGGGTCGGCTCGGGCTCGTCGCGCAACAGGTCGGCGACCGCCGCCGCCGCCCGCGGGGTGAGCTGGCGCTGCGCAAGTTCGCCGATGATGCGGTGTCCGTGCGGCCCCCAGGCGCCTGCCAGCAGGGGCCACAGCAGGGTGGCCAGCAGGACATGCCGGAATGGAATGCGCATATGCGTCCTTGGTTCGCCCATGGGGGTGTCTTAGCGGGCGTGGACAGTTAAAATACGCAACTTCACGGCGTTCCGCATCGCCGCCCCGGCCATATCCGGCCCTCTTCACATCAGGAGTTCTCCATGGCGATCAAGGTCGCGATCAATGGTTTCGGCCGCATCGGACGCAACGTGTTGCGTTCGGCGTTGCAGAATTTCGGCAACGACATCGAGATCGTCGCGATCAACGATCTGCTCGAACCCGATTACCTCGCCTACATGCTCAAGTACGACTCCGTGCATGGACGCTTCAAGGGCGAGGTTGCGGTCGACGGCCACCACCTGGTCGTCAACGGCAAGCGCATCCGCCTGACCCAGGAACGCGATCCCGCCAACCTGAAGTGGAACGAGGTCGATGCCGAGGTCGTGATCGAATCCACCGGCCTGTTCCTCGACAAGGCCACCGCGCAGAAACACATCGACGCGGGCGCAAAAAAGGTGCTGCTGTCGGCGCCGTCGAAGGACGACACCCCGATGTTCGTCTATGGCGTGAACCACCTGAAGTACGCGGGCGAGGCGATCGTCTCCAACGCGAGCTGCACCACGAATTGCCTCGCGCCGGTCGCCAAGGTCCTCAACGACAAGTGGGGCATCAAGCGCGGCCTGATGACGACCGTGCATGCGGCAACCGCGACCCAGAAGACCGTCGATGGCCCGAGCAACAAGGACTGGCGCGGCGGGCGCGGTATCCTCGAGAACATCATCCCGTCGTCCACCGGCGCAGCCAAGGCGGTCGGCGTGGTGATCCCGGAACTCAACAAGAAGCTCACCGGCATGAGCTTCCGCGTGCCGACCTCGGATGTGTCGGTCGTCGACCTCACCGTCGAACTCGACAACCCGGCGAGCTACGCCGAGATCTGCGCGGAGATGAAGGCGCAGTCCGAAGGCGCGCTGAAGGGCGTGCTCGGTTACACCGAGGACAAGGTCGTCGCGACCGATTTCCGAGGCGACACCCGCACCTCGATCTTCGACGCCGACGCCGGCATCGCGCTCGATTCGACCTTCGTGAAACTGGTCGCGTGGTACGACAACGAGTGGGGCTACTCGAACAAGTGCCTGGAAATGGTAAAGGTCATCGCGGCGAAATGACCGCGCAATCGGGAGCCCGATGACGCGTGGGGCTCACAAACAAGTGCCTGGAGATGGTCAAGGTGATCGCCGCAAAATAATCGCGGCTTTCACCGTGTGTCCATCGAGCCCCGCTTCGGCGGGGTTCTTTGTTGCTGCGTCCGCGCAATCACTCGCGTGAGCCGGACGGCCCGGATCAGAACTCGATCCGTATCCCCAGCGCGATGTTGTCCTGGGTGATGCCCTCGCGGCCAAGCGTCTTCTCGTAGTACACGAAGCCCGACTTGCCTCCGGTCAGCACGAAGGACAGACCCAGCCCGAGCCGGAAGAAGTCGTTGTCGACCGGATCGCCCTGCACAAGGAAGGGCGTCGCGGTGGGGTCGTTGAGGAAATGCGCTTCGAGCCGGTACGGATCGGTCCTGAATTCGTGTTCCCACTCGACCTGGACGTGCGGCATCAGCACACCCCAGCTCTGGCTCGCTGCATAGGTGAACTTGCCGCCGAGCACGCTGGATGCGGACTGCACGTCGCGGCTCCTGACCAGCAGTCCGAGGCCGCTTCCCGGTGTTCCTGCCGGCAGCGCTTCGCGGTAGTCGTCGAAGCTCAATCGCGCAAGGTTGCCGCGGAAATACGGGCCGATCGACCAGCCGCCCTTCTGGAAGTCGCAGCCCACCGTCAGCGAGCCGGCAAGGTTGCTGCCGCCGCTGTTCGCGGTTGCGCGGGTATTGATGCTGGTGGTTCCCGACGGTGTGGTCACGGAGTAGAGGATGCGGCGATTGATGTCGTAGCTGTTGTGGCCCCAGGTCAGCACGCTGTCGACATACCAGCTGTCCCGGTGGAACACGGTGGAGTAGGCGGACAGGGTCCATCCGCGCGTGTTCATGTGGCCGCGATTCGCGTCGAGGTCGCTGTTGAAGCGCGCATAGCCGGCCGATGCGCCGAAGATCCAGCTGTCGCTGTAGCGATAGTCCACGCCCGCGGTGAGGCCGCTGGTATCGAAGTCGTAGCCTGGCAGCACATGGCTCGGGTCGGCGCTGCCGCGCCCGAGCGTGCCGGATGCGAAGAAGCCCCAGCGACTGAAACCGGCGCCGGTCTGCTGTTTCTGGTCGGTCGCGCCGAGCAGCGTATCGATCGTCCTGCCGATCGGAAATGCGCCGCCCGGGCCGTTCAGCGCGAGGCCGCCGAAGTGGCTGCCGCCAGTCCCGCTGCGCAGCGCTGCGATGCGCGCCTTGATGTTGTCGAATTGCGTTGCAGAAATCTGCAGCGCGGCGGTGGACTGCAGAAACGCCGAACCTGCGAACAATTCATCCAGTGCGTTGCCGACATCCGACGGATTGCTGGCCGCGGCTTGTTCGAGTTCGGAGCAGCGCAGAAGCAGGTCGCTTTCCGCAGGCGTGCGGCTGCCGAGGCCGGCGAGCGCCGGGCACGCGTTGTCGAGGGCAAGCGCGATCGCGCGCTGGCGGTCGGTCAGGCCCGGGAGCTGGGCGATGCCGGCAGTGATGCCATTGAGGCTGAAGGCGACAGGTCCGGCGACCGGACTGTCCGACGAAGCCGTGACCGTGGCCGCGCCTGCCACTTCCAGGATCGTCGTGTTGCTACTGCGGCCACTGGCATCGGTGATCGTGGTCGGCTGCGCGAGCGTGCCATTGGTCGTCGACCAGTTGATGGTTGCGCCGTTGACCGGGGCGCCGGCGCCATTGTGCAACTCGACCACCAGCGGAGCAGACGGTGCGCCCGCCACGACGTTCTGGTTGTTGCCCGATACGATCGCCAGCGTCGCCGGACCGCTGCCGCCGCCAAACACCGTGATCACCAGCGGCAAGGTGTTCTCTCCGTCCGGGAGTTCGTTGGCGTCCGCTGCGCCGATGTTGGTGATCGATCCGGTTGCCGCGTCCCCCGCGGTCACCGTGTGAGTGCCGGTCAGCACGCAGGTCGCACCGACCGCGAGGCTCGCACAGGTCGCGCTGCTGGGCGTCGTTATTGGATCGGTGACCTGCACATTGGTCAGCGGGACAGTGCCGGTGTTGCGTGCTGTGACCTGGTAGGTCAGCACGTCGTTCTGGGTCACCGTATCGGAGGAATCCGGATCGGTCGCATTGGTCAGCGCCTTGGTCACGGACATGTCGGGACTGCCGGTGCCACCCGTCGCCGTGGCGGTGTAGGTCAGCGTGGCGGTAGGACTGCAGGCGATGTCGCAGTGGATGCCGATGCTGACGCTGCCGGGGTTCGGGCCCAGCGTTAGCGAGAACGGATAGCGGCCATCAACTCCGCTGAAGCCGCCGGGTGTGACGGTCGCACCACCGGTGGTATCGGACGTGATCGCGATGGCGCCGCTGACACCCGAGTTCCGGCATCCGCCCGTGTCGATCACGTCGAAGTTGTAGGCGAGCGTGCTGCCGGCCGCCCCGGACTGCGTGGAAGGCGCTACTGCCTGGAGGTTGCAGCCTCCGGCCGCACCGGTCGCCGTGGCCGTGTAGACGATCAGGCTGGTGGGGCCGCAAGCGAACGTGCAGGCGATCTCGACGACGACGTTGCCGGGGTTCGGGCCGAGGGTGACCGAAAAATCGAACTGCTGCGAACCGGCGCTGCTGTAGGTGGTCGGGTTGACTGTTGCTCCACCGGTCTCGTCCGAGACGATGATGAGGGAACCAGTCGTGCGATTGACCTCGCAGGAGCCGAGTTCGACCGCATTGAACTTGAAGTTGAGCGTGCTTCCGGGCGGCCCGGAGAGCGCCGTCGGCGCTACCGTCTGCAGGTCGCAGCCATCGAGAACATCTGCCGATGCGACCCGGCACCACGAGCCCGCGAGGATCAGCAGCAACGCCAGCAGCACTCGGCCGAAGCCAGATCGAAAACCAGCGGCGCGTCGGGTTGCATCCGAAGCACCGAACGAGCGGCCCGCCGTCGCAGACTTGCGCATCGTGTTTCTCCCCGGGACATGGCGAAGGCCGGCAGGAACGACCTGCGCGCACGCCATGCATGCACTGGCCAACGTCGTCCAGTGGATGACCCGGACACGGTGCGCGTTTTGACGGGCGGTTTCCAGTGCTTGCTGATTTGTCTTCGCGAGCGGCACCACTGCGGCGGGCGGCGATTCCGGAACCGGCTAGTTCCAATACATCGAGACGCCGAAGCCCGCCTGCAGGTCCGGGCTGTGCGAGGTCAGGCCTCGCAGTCCGTACAGGTCGAACTGCACGTGATCGTGCCAGAGCCAGGTCAGGCCGCCGCCGGCGACGCTGCTCGACGCGCCGCCGCCGAAGCTGTGGCCGGCTTCGACGTAGCCGCCGAGATTTTCGCCGATCGGAAAACCGAAATTCGGCGAGATGGTCCATGTATTCGTGCCGCCGCTGCGGTCGACATTCGCGTACAACGCGATCGATCGACCTGCGCCCAGGTCGCGCGCGATGGTGGCGCCGAGCGAAACCACCGGCCGCCCATTCGTGAATGCAGCCGAGCCGGTGTCGAGCGTGATGCTGCCCAGCACCGCCAGCGACACGTCCTTGTTCGACATGGGTGGGGCCCATTTCAAAGCCAGCTTCGTGTCGCCCGCGCCTTCCTCACGTCTCGACACTCCCGCTGCGCGCAGGTCGAGACGATTCCACAGCGAACCGGCGAGCTGCATTTCCAGCGTCGATGCCAGGCCGACGCGAACGGTCGTGCCGGCGGCGTACGCGGTGCTGCGCATGCCGTCCGCGCTGTCGCGCTCGAGGTCCGGCAGGCCCTGTTCCCAATCGAATGCGCCGGCCGGCAAGACCGATGTCGCGAACGAGATGCCCGGGCGATCGAACGCGGGCGCGTCGGCAAGCGCCGGATGCGCGCACAGCAGCAGTGCGGGCAGCGCAAGCATCCGTGTGCGCGCCGTCGTCATGCCAGCTCGCCACGCAGCAGGCCGTAGATCACCGAATCCTGCAATTCGCCGGCGACCAGCCAGCGTTCGCGCAGCAGTCCTTCGCGCTGGAAGCCGATGCGTTCGAGCAGGCGGCACGAACCGGTGTTGCGCGGATCCACATCGGCCTCGATGCGGCGCAGCCGCAGGGCATCGAATGCGTGCGCGAGCGCGAGCCGCAGCGCTTCCTGCGCATAGCCGCGGCCCCAGTGCGCGCACCCAAGCGCGTAACCGACTTCGGCGCGACCCTGCGCTCGATCGATGCCGTACAGGGTGGCAGTTCCGATCAGGACATCGTCTTCGCGCAGCGCGATGCCCCACGCGAGCATGCCGTCGCCGACGTAGTCGCGGTCGCGCTGGAGGTAGTCATCCGCCTGCGCGCGATCGATCCATGGCGGATAGCTCCAGAAGCGCATCACCGCCGGATCGGAATAGATCGCATACAAGGCATCGATGTCGTCGTTGCGGTATGGGCGCAGCCGGACGCGCTCGCCTTCCAGCAGCGGCAGTGTTTGCATCGCGGTGGAGTCCTTCAGGTTCATGCGGTCCTCGGCATCCGCGGCAGGCGCGGGCCGCCCCATGCCTTGAACAGCGCGAGCGCCGTGTAGTAGAGCACCGCGCCGGCGATGGCGGTGTGCGGGCGATCCATCCACTCCCCCTTCATGGAGAGCTGCAGGCTCGCCACGGTCGCGTCGTCCAGGCCGAGCCGCGGCAGCGGCAGGAACAATCCGCCGAAGACGCCACCGAGGTACGCTGCGACGGAATACGCCCACGCCACCATCTGCCGGCCCGTCTCGTCCTCGCGCCCGCGCGGATTCGCGAAGATCCAGCCAACCTTGCCGACCACAAGCCACACGAACACCATGACCGGCCACCATGCGTGGAACATGAAGGCCCACACGCCGACGAACAGCATGTAGAACAACGACAGCGCCGCCAGCATGGCGATGCGCTTGGCCGGCCGGGTGCCGTCCGGGGATGCGATCACGGTGAAAAATCCGGTCGCGTGCACGAGGATGAATTCCATCAGCATCATCAGCAGGACTGTCTTCACCGCGTTCGGCCCGAGCGCGAACGGCGCGATCCACACGACCAGGCAGCCGCCCGCGGTCACCGCATCCGGCAATGCCGACAGCAGGCGACTCCACAGGGGATTCGATATCCGGACCACGTCGATGTCGCGCACGGCCACCTCCAGCGCGCATCCTGCCATGCGCGATCCATGCCCGCATCGGCGGACGTCGCAGCGTGCTCGATCAGGTGCCGACGAGGCCGAGCAGGCGCGCGCGATCGACGACGTGCTTGCGGGTGCCGGCCGAGAGTTTCAGGAACAGGTTCTTGAGGTGCCACTTCACCGTTTCGTCGCTGATGTCCATCGCGCGCGCGATCAGCTTGTTCGACATGCCCTTGTCGAGCAGGCTCAGGACTTCGGCTTCCTTCGGCGTGAGCGGGCCGCAACGCAACTGGGTGACCTTGCCGGGTGCGGCAGTTGCATGCGCAGGCGGTTCGGCCGCAGGAGCGGTGGTGCGCACGATGCGCAGGCCGGTGGTCGCCATGTGCAGCCCGGCGGCCATCTGCACTGCGAGCGGATGGGTATCGGCGAGCAGCCGCGCATTGCCGCCGATGGTGGCCAGGCTCTGCGCTTCGGCGAGCAGCGACAGCGCGTGCGTCGCATTGCGTTGCCGCGCAAGCACCGCGCGCAGGACCTTGACCGTCAACGCATCGCGGCGACGGTGCAGCTGGCTCGCGAACGCATCCGCTTCGTGCAGGTGGCGTTCGGCCGCATCGACATCGTGCCTTGCAAGCGCGGCGTAGGTTTTCGCGATCGCGGCGGCGAGCAGGTATTGCGGCAGGTACGGCAGGAATTCGGGACACTCGAACGCGCCAGCGAGCTCGTCCAGCTGTCGCATGAGGCGATCGACGGTCTCGCTGCACGAACGCAGCGCGTAGATGCGGATCTGTTCGGCGAGCGCGTGAAGGGTCAGCCGCGGCAGGCGACGACGCTCGGCCAATGCAGCGAGGCTGTCGAGCAGGTTCAGCGCGCGGCGTTCGTCGTCCTGGCTCAGCGCGACGTAGGTGAGCGTGCGGTAGGCCAGCAGGATGGCGTCGGGGAATCCGGTGCGTTCGATCACGTCGAGCCTGTTCGCGAGCAGGGCCTGCGCGACCGCCGGCTGGTCGCGCTCGTGCAGGGCGGCGGCGAGCACCGCGGCGAACATGCTCGCGACCATGCTGCGTCGGCCGGCGACGCGCTCGGCCTGGATCAGCGCCGGTCGCAAGATCGCTTCGGTCTGGTAGGCGTCGCCGTCCCAGAGATGGCTCAGGCCGAGCAGCATCGTCCGGTAGGACAGCGCCAGCATCGCCGAGTCGTTTTCCGCATCGACCGGAATTGCGGTCAGGATGCGTCGCGCGTTGTCGCTGTGGCCGGTATGCAATTCCAGGTTCGCCATGCCATTGCGGTAGGCCAGCGCGCATACGGGTTCGGTGCACTCCGCCGGAAATTCCGGCCAGCGCGCGAACAGGTCGGGCACGAGTCCGAGATGGTCCGAATATCCGGTGGCGCTGGATGCGACGAGGGTGGCGATGAATTGCGTCGACGCATCCGTCGCCGGATCTGCGAGGACTTCCTGCGCGACCTTGAACGCTTCCGCATTGCGCTCGCCGAGGGCGATAACCCATGCTGCGATCAGCCGCAGGTTCACGTCGTTCGCGATGTTTTCCGGCGGGATGCGGCTGAGCCACGCCTGCGCTTCGGCAAACTTGCCCTGCGTGCGCAGCGTCCACAGCGACTTCACCGCGTATTCGTGCGCAAGCGCTTCGTCGCCCGCTGCCAGCGCATGCGATGCGGCTTCCGGAAAACGTTCCTGTTCGGAGAACCAGCGGCAGGCGCGGACGTGCAAGTCCTTCTGCTCGGTCGCCGACAGCTGTTCGAACCGGCTCAACAGGAAATCGCGCATGAGCGGGTGCAGGCGGAACCAGCCCTGCAGTTCCGCGACGATCAGGATCGGCGTGTCCAGCATGAGCTGGTCGAGGTAGCTCGAGGACGCAGCGCAGCTGGTGACCGCTTCGCACATCTGCGCGCTCATGCGGTCGAGGATCGCGATGCGGGTGAGGAAATCCGCGACTGCTGGCGAGAGCTTCGAGAACAGCGATTCGATGAAATAGCGTTCGATGTCGCCGTGCCGGCCCGACAGCGAATTGATCGCCGCGGACAGGTCCGACTCGGGCTCGATGGTCGCGACGGCAAGCTGCAGGCCGATCGGCCAGCCTTCGGTCGCCTCATGCAGGCGTACGCATTCGTCGAGGCTCAACCGCGTGCCGAAACGCTTCTCCAGGATCGCCGTCGATTCCTCGAGTTGCAGCCGCAGGTCTTCGACCTTGAGGATCGCAACGTTGCCTTTTGCCGCTAGTTCGCCGGTCCGCAACGACAACGGCACGCGCGAACCGATCACCACGTGCAGGTTCGGCGGCGCGTTGTAGAGCAGGTAGGCGAGCGATTGCCGGCTCGCCTCGGGCAGGCGCTCGGCGTCGTCGACGATCAGCACGGTCTGTTTTCCGAGGCTCGCGATCTCGGCGAGCATGCCGGTCAATGTGTCGATGCCATGGTCGGTGTTTGCCGCTCCTTCCATCGCGGAGGTGTCGAGCGACGTGCGGCCGCTCGCGGTTCGGATCGCATGCAGCAGGACCATGTTGAAGCGTGCCGGGTCGTCGTGGCGGTCGGACGTGAGCCACGCGACGAGCGATCCCTGCGCGAGCCAGCGGCGCCGCCATTGCACGAGCAGCGTGGTCTTGCCGAAGCCGGGCGGCGCGAACACCGCGATCGCGGTGCGGTCGCAGACAATGTCCCAGATCCGGGACAGACGCTCGCGCTCCAGCGCCGTGCGCGGCAGCCGTGGCGGGGTCGTCTTGAGGATGAACTCGGGTTCGGACATGTCTCGCCATCAACGTGAAAGTCGTGAAGCGACGCGATCCTCGCTCTCCTGCTACGCGGGAGAGGGGGGAACCATCGGCGGCGCCGATGGCGGGGTGAGGGAGGTCATGTCAAAACCTGCGTCGCATGTTTCTTGTCTGCCAAACGATATGACCGTCGAAGTGAAACCGGTCGGCGGATTGCATCGTCGATGCCGCATGCAAGCGTAACCGATCGACCCGTCCGAAGCGCGGCGGAATGTGTGCGTCGCGTCGCTAATCGACACATTGGGCGCACGAAATGGCGTGCGGATTCTGCACGATGTCGCCGCGATTTGTGTGCGGTAATCGCACAAACATGCCGGCAGTCGCACATGCCATGTTCGGTAATCGCACAAGCAGGCCTGAGAGCGCACAACTTCGGTACTTCATCGACTTCGGATGGCGCATCGATACCGTCCAGGCCGTCTCGATGGATCGACGATGCTCGATTGCGTCACGGTTTTCCGGCTAGCGCTGGTCTGGCACCGTACCGCTGGCCCGAAATGCCCCCCCGGCGCGGGGGGTATTCGCGGATATCACGTCGCGTATCGGCATGTTTGCTCTATCGTCGCCGGGATTACTTGCGGCCGGCATGCGCGCATCGCACATCCGCGCATCGCGCCCGGAGTCCCGGGTCCGGCCATCGTCCATCCCTGAGGAGACTTATCGTGACCATCGTCCGACGCACCCTTCGCTCGAGCTGCCATGCTCGCACCCTGCTCGCAGCTGCCGTATTGGTTGCGATGGGCGTCGCGCCAACCATCGCGCTCGCGCAGGATTGCGACGACGGCACCAGCACCGAATGCGCGAACGGCAATGCGGTCGGCGGATACAGCACATCGGTCGGCTACGGCAGCTCGGCGGGAACCGTCGGTGCGGCGAACGGCGCGATCGCGATCGGGGCATACGCGCGGTCTGCCGATCGCGTGTCCGGTGGATATGGGTTCCGGGCAGCCTCGACTGCGATCGGCTACCACTCCTACGCCTACAACAACAGCGTGGCGATCGGCGCCTACGCCAACGCGAGCGGCTCGAACAGCGGGCAGAACGGCGGAAATGAGAAGGGTTACGCGACCGCGATCGGCAACTTCAGCCAGGCCACCGGCGCCTATAGTACTGCGATCGGGCTTGGTGCCAAGGCCGAAGGCATCTTCGCCGCCGCGATCGGCACAGGCAGTCATGCCGTCGGCGATTTCAGCACGGCGACCGGCGCCGCCTACGCGCTGGGTGGCGCTTCCACCGCAACCGGCGCGAATGCTCACGCACTCGGCAACTATTCCACTGCGACCGGTGCGGGTGCCGATGCCATCGGCAATGTGTCGACAGCCACGGGGTATCACTCGCTCGCATATGGCATCAGGAGCGATGCAACCGGAGCCGGCAGCTATGCGATCGGCTATGGCAGCCATGCCGCGGGCACCTACAGCACGGCCCTGGGCAAGTTCTCCAGCGCTACCGGCGCTGCCGCATACGCGGGCGGCGATTTCTCCACGGCTACCGGCAACCACACCTACACATCCGGTTTTGCGAGCACGGCGACCGGCGCCTACAGCAGCGCGCTCGGCGACTTCAGCACGGCCAACGGCGTGTATGCACAGGCGACCGGCGGTCACAGCAATGCAACCGGCGCGTACAGCGTGGCGCTCGGCGACTTCAGTTCCGCCGAAGGCGCCTACAGCCATGCGCTCGGCAATCTCAGCACGGCGAATGGTGCGTATAGCGTCGCGATCGGCGACTCCAGTACCGCGATCGGCTCGGCAGCGGTTGCGGCGGGAACATCGAGCACGGCGCTCGGCGATACCAGCACGGCGACCGGCGATTTCAGTTCGGCGCTCGGCGCTTACAGCACGGCAGCGGGCATCGGCAGCAATGCCACTGGTTACAGGAGCAGCGCGAGCGGCGCCTATGCGAGCGCCACCGGCGCGATGAGCACGGCGTCCGGCGACAGCAGCACCGCAACCGGCGCAGGCAGCACGGCTTCCGCATCGAACAGCACTGCAAGCGGTGCAGGCAGCACGGCCTCGGGCGCGGTCAGCACCGCGCTTGGCGCGCATGCCACCGCATCGGCCGACAACAGCGTCGCGCTGGGCAGCTATTCCTCGACCGGAACCCGCGCGAACACGGTTTCGGTAGGCGATGCGAGCACCGGAATGTATCGGCAAATCACCAACATCGCCGACGGCACCGATGCGCACGATGCGGCAACCATGGAACAGCTGAATGCGCTCTCCTCCGGCGTCGCGACGGCCCAGCATTATTTCAAGGCCTCCGGTCCCGCCGATGGCAGCGATGACGCGAACGCAAGCGGCGCCCATTCGACCGCAGCCGGTTCATTGGCGCTCGCAACCGGCGTTGACAGTACGGCCATGGGCAGCAGCGCGCAGGCGCTCGGCGATTCCAGTTCGGCGTTCGGCGCCAACAGTTCGGTCGCGGCCGACGCCACCAATGCCGTCGCGCTCGGCGCGGGATCGGTGGCCAACCAGGCCAACACTGTCTCGGTGGGCAGCGCTGGAAATGGACGCCGCATCGTCAATGTCGCTGCGGGCACTGGCGCCAACGATGCGGTGAACCTGTCGCAGATGCAGGCCGGCGATGCGTCCACCCTGGCCTCCGCCAACAACTTCACCACCGGCGCGATGGGCGCGCTGTCGATCAGCGTCGACAACCGGTTCGCGCTCCAGGATCGCCGCATCAGCACGATCGGTGCGATGGGATCGGCGCTCTCCGGGATGGCGATGAACACCTCCGGCCTGGCGGGCGCAAATCGGGTCGGAGTGGGTTTCGGCAACCAGGGCGGCCAGCAAGCCTTTGCGGTCGGCTATCAACGCGCGTTCAACAACAACCACGCCAGCATCTCGATCGGCGGGGCCTTCAGCGATAGTGAAAGCAGCATCAACGCCGGCGCGGGCTTCAGCTGGTAAGGACGGTATGCAACTGCTGCTTCGGTCGCACTTTCAACGGCAGTGGCGATCCAGCCGCTGTCGGTTACGGCTTCGGCTGGTGAGGTGGGCGATCGCGTTCGATCCGGCCTGTTTCCGATCAGGTATGCGCGGGAACCTTCACGATGCGCGATCGCCGGGGGAGCGATCCCGCGAGGTCGTTGCAATAGCGCGCGCGCGGCTGGTCTCCAAGCGCTTCGAAGTGCCGTGCGAGCTTCGCGAGGCCGTCCCGGTCGACCCCATCGTGCGGGTCGATCAGCGACAGCACTTCGCGGGCGAGCTGGGTTTCGCCGGCTTTCCGCAGGAACTCGCCGACCAGCAGATGGTCGTGCCAGGGCGAACCGCGCATGCGCTTGCAGGCCTCGAATGCGAACAGGGATGTCGCGCGCGCAAGTCCGCGCAGTCGGCTCAATCGCGACAGCATCGCGTAGCTCAAGGGTTGTTCCGGGGCACAGGCGATGAGGCGTCGGCAACATCCTTCAGCCTCGGGAAAGCGCTGCGCTTCGAGATGGTCCATGGCTTCCTGCCAGAGCAGTGCGCAATCGGGTCGTACGGTCATGCGGGCCTCTGTGTGCGGCGCCCGCTGGGTGCAGGCATGACCAGTGGAACAGCCTGCCGCCGATCGCGTCCCCCCTGAAATGGGGGGCTGTTCCGCGTGCGGCGTCCCGCACACTGATCGTTCGAATGATGGATTGTTGCGTCCGCAGCAATCGCCCCGACAACCCGGAGAGGAAAAGACGATGGCGTTCCGCAAACAAGTCCTGCTGCTTGCATTGACCGCCGCGCTCGGTGCGCAGGCACACGCCGCGAACAACGGCCAGATGGTTGGTCGTGCGCTCGCGCTGATCCGTGCGAACCCGGTCCTCGCGCATGCCTCCGGCAGCGACGCATTCGTGACGCGCGACGTGATCGTCGATCCCAACGGCGACCAGCACGTGCGCTTCGACCGCACGTTCCGCGGCCTGCGCGTGATCGGCGGCGACATGGTGGTCCACACGACCGCCGGTGGATTCGGCGGCGTGAGCATGACGCTCGCCAAGCCGATCGACGTGGCGACGCATCCGCGCCTGACAGCCGACGAGGCGATCGTCCGCGCCGGGGTCGTGTTCGGCACCGGCTTCGAAGGGCTGCCGACCGCGAGCCTCGTGGTCTATGCGCGCGGCGGCGTACCGAGGCTCGCGTACGAGGTGCTGTTCGTCGGCACCCGCGCGGACCGCACGCCGACCCGCATGCATTACTACGTCGATGCGGACAGCGGGACGATCATCGCCAACTGGGACACGGTCGAAACCGTCGGCTCCGGAACGCCGGTCGTCGGCAGCGGCCATTCGCTGCAGGCGGGCACGGTCGCGCTGAATACACAACGCAACAGCCGCGGTTACTACGAGATGAAGGATCCGACCCGCGGCGGTGGCTACACCACCGACATGGGCAACTCATTCCGCGGCAACGGCGTGCTCGTCGTCGATGCCGACAATGTCTGGGGCAACTTCGCGCTGTCCGATCGCGCAACCGTCGCAGTCGACGCGCATTACGGCATCGGCCAGACCTGGGACTACTACCTCAATGTCCATGGCCGTGCGGGTGTCGCCAACGACGGTGTCGGCGCGCTTGCCCGCGTGCATTTCCAGAAGAACTTCTCGAACGCGTTCTGGAACGACGACTGCTTCTGCATGACCTTCGGCGACGGCGACGGCGTCAACACGAACCCGTTCACCGCGATCGACATTACCGGTCATGAGATGAGCCACGGCGTCACCGCGCGCACCGCGAATCTCGCCTACGAAGGCGAGTCGGGCGGGCTCAACGAAGCCAATTCCGACATGATGGGCACGATGGTCGAGTTCTACGCGAACAATCCGGCCAACCCGCCGAACTACCTGATCGGCGAGAAGCTGTTCATCGGCAACACCGGGAACTCCGCGTTGCGCTCGATGTTCAAGCCCAGCCTGGACGGCATCTCGCCGGATTGCTATCCGACCGATCCGGACTACCTCGACTTCTTCCAGCACTACCTGGACGTGCACTATTCGTCCGGCGTGGCGAATCACTTCTACTACCTGCTCGCCGAAGGCAGCGTCGTCCCGGTCGTCAACGGGTTCGGCCTCACCCCGGCCGACCTGGTGTGCCATGGTCCGAGCACGCTCAAGGGCATCGGCCGTACCGCGGCCGCGAAGATCTGGTATCGCGCGCTGACCGTGTACATGACCTCAGCCACCGATTACCACGCCGCGCGCACCGCGACCCTGTATGCGGCGAAGGACCTGTACGGCGGGACGTCGACGCAATACAAGGCCGTCAATGCAGCCTGGAGCGCGCTCAACGTGCATTGATCGGTTGCGGTTCTTTCAGAGGGTTCCGGAAGCCGGAGTGCGTGGTGTGCTCCGTCTTTCGCAACACGACGCCCCGGTTCCGGGGCGTTTTTTTTGTCGCGAGGTCGGTGCGCCTACAGCCGCGATTGCAATGGGTCGGGTTGCGGGACATGGACATTCGGCAGTGTCGCCCGGGTCGCCCCGTCGGTCGCCTTGCGCCGGCGCTTGCGCGCTGGCGCGAACCGGATGATCTGGATGCCATCACCCCGCTTGCCCGGCGATTGCGCCTTCCAGTCCACGATCCACGCACTCGCGCGTTCGCGCAACGCGACCCGCAAGCCCGTTTCGATCATCGGCAATGGCGTCCACTTCGCAAAGACACCGATGGTCGCGTGCGGCGCGATCGTCCGCAGGCCATCCGTCGGAGTCGCGAAAACGTAGCCATTGTTGTCGGTCCAGACGATCTTCTCCTTGATCAGCAAGGCGCGATGGACGCGCTCGGCCAATTGCGGCAGCGGATCGTAAAGACGTCCGAGCGGTGCGAAGACTGGGAATTGCCTGTCCATGTGCTGCTCCCGAGTGAGTTGGCGGCCGCGCGTTCGCGCGCTACCGAGTGGAATTGTTCGCGGATCGCTGTGCACGCCGCGACCCGCCGCGACGGAAACCCGCCAGAACGGCATGCATCTGCGCAGAATAACGACGGATCGTCGTCCTGAAATCGCTGGCGGGCTGCAGGCTTCCACGGTCCGTGGCGGCGTCCTTCCCCGGCGCCTCGTCTTCGAGCGCCACATGGCCGCCTTCCGAGGTAAAGGCATCCTCCGCGGCTGCATAGCGACTGGTGTCCGCTTTGTCACGGAATTGCACGGTCATGCCGGGAGCCCAGGGTTGCAAGGTTGCTGGAAGCGGCAACGGTACCAAGCTAGTCGCGATTTCGCGGGGCATCTGTACGCTGGCGCACACGCCCCGGCTTGTCGGATATCCGTGCGCTGCCGTGTTGCGGTGGCTGCTGGGCAGGTCCAAAATCGTTCTTTCCGATCGGCACTGCGCGAACCCCTCCGCAATGCCGGATTCGACGACCTTGCGGCGCATGAGGTGCGGATGAGCGTCACTGCCGACCCGCGCCATAACGGACTGCTTGCGGCGCTTCCCGATGCCGAATGGCAGCGCTTGCTGCCGTACCTCGAGAGCGTGGACATGCCGCTGGGGAAGGTGCTCTACGAGTCGGGCGACAAGTTGGCCCATGTCTATTTCCCGACGACCTCGATCGTCTCGCTGTTGTACGTGATGGAAAACGGCTCCTCGGCCGAGATCGCGATCGTCGGGTATGAAGGGGTCGTCGGCATTTCGCTGTTCATGGGCGGCAATTCGACGCCGAGCCGTGCGGTCGTGCAGAGCGCCGGGCACGGCTATCGGCTGAAGGCGAACATGCTGATGGAGGAGTTCGACCGGGCAGGCCCCGCATTGCACCTGCTGCTGCGCTACACCCAGGCATTGATCACCCAGATGTCGCAGACGGCAGTCTGCAACCGCCACCACTCGCTCGACCAGCAGTTGTGCCGCTGGCTGCTGTTGAGCCTCGACCGCCTGCAATCGAACGAACTGGTGATGACGCAGGAACTCATCGCCAACATGCTCGGCGTGCGCCGCGAAGGCGTCACCGAGGCAGCCGGCAACCTGCATCAGGCCGGGCTCATCAACTACCGGCGTGGCCGAATCACCGTGCTCGACCGACCTGGGCTCGAACGACGCACGTGCGAGTGCTATGCCGTGGTCAAGGACGAATACGACCGCCTGCTGCCGGCAACGATGACGCCGTGAGCGCAGACGCCGGAACTCCGCCTGTTCTCCGAACCAGGAGTGCATTGCATCAGGCAACGTCTCCGTTGCCGATCGCGCCATGCATCCCATCCCTCATCGAATGAGCTGTCTCTGCGGCGATGAAGCCTGCGGCTGCTGCCACCGGCGCGCGGTTCGCGAGCGTACACAGGCAGGCGCTTGTCTAGAAGGAACGCCCGATCGAAAACGTCAGCTGCTTGTAGTCGTAGGTGAATCCGCTATTGACGGGGGTATTGGCGTAGGTGAACCCCGCCTGGAAGAACCAGTCATGCCCTTCCTTCGGACTGGTCACCGCAGCCACGAATATCCGCGCATCGTGCCAGCCTGAATCGGCGGCGCGCTGCCGACCGTATCCGGCCGCGATGGCATAGCGCCAGCCGGCACGAAATCGCCGCAGCTGCAGCGTGGGTATCGCCTCCGCGTACCAGCGCGGCGAGAAATAGTCGAACTCGTGCGGATTGCTGTCATGGAAGTAGCGCAGCCGCAACTGGGCGCTGAATCCCCAGGCGGGCGCGATGACATGCACGAAATTGCCGCGATATTGCAGGCGCACATTGCGCCCGCTGAAATCCTGGACGCCCAGCACGGTGGTGAGGATGTTGCGGTCGTCGAAGGGCAGGTCGTATGCCGCGCCTGTGTAGGTGGAGTAGATGTCGCGCTGCAAGCCAAGCGGCGTTTCGACGATCTCGCGTTCGAGGAAGTATTCCTGCCGGCGCGGGACTTCATTGTGGATGGACGCGTTGCCGAGCAGCGTGCGCCCATCGGTGCCGATCCGGCCGTTCCACTTCCATTGCCCGCCGCCATCTGCGAAGCGCCAGTAGGCGCGGCGATCCCCGATCCAACCCTGTCCGAACGGCCGGAATCGAGCCTGTTCCAGCGACATGCCCTGGTAATGTTCGCCGTCCGCATGCCGGAAATCCAGATCCAGTGCGGTTTTCGCGATCTCGGTGCCATCGGCGTCGCTGGAGAGGAAGCCCTCGACGCCGCCGTATCCACCTGCATGCGCCGACACCGACACCACCACTGCGATCGCTGCGATCAGGCCTCGCACGGTTCGAAATATCATTTGGTACCCCAGCGTTTGCTCATGCCAAGCAATTCGGCAACGTAGCCCCACACGCACACCGGCTGCATCAGCAGCGAATAGCCGAGCGCATAAAACAGGAAGCCACCAGCGTTGCGGCGTACCTTCAGGTCCTGTCGCTTGAACATCCGGTTTTGCACCACGAAGATGCAGTAGTTCCACAGCGCTGCCAGCGGCAACACCAGCAAGGTGAGGATGCCGGCAAGGTAGAAGTAGCCGAACAGCGCCAGCACCAGGCCGGGAATGAACGCGAACGTGTAGACCAGGTCGAGCGGCAGGAACAGCAGGTTCCACCAGATGAACAACGTGGTCAGTCGCGGCTTGAACAGCAGGCCGCCATGCAGCTTGAATGCCTCCATCAGGCCGCGCGACCAGCGTTTGCGCTGCAATGCGAAGATCTTGAGTTTTTCGGGGACATTGGTGAACGCGATCGCATCCTCGCAATACCCGACCCGATAGCCCTGTTCCAGCAACGCCCATGTCACCACGATGTCCTCCCCGACGCAGGCGGGCCAACCGCCGACCTCGTTCAGCGCGTCGCGGTCGTACAGCGAAAAGGCGCCCTGCGCGACGAGCGTGCCGTGGTACATGCTCTGCATGCGCTTTACCGCGGCTATGCCATGGAAATAGTCCCACTCCTGCGCTTTGGTCAGCCAGTTTTGGCGTGAATTGCTCACCAGCACGGCGCCCGCAACTGCCCGCGTGCCGGGCGGGTCGCTGAGATATCGCCCGACCAGTCGTTGAACCGCGTCTTGGTACACCCAGCAATCGCCGTCGATGGTCAGGATGATGTCGGTGGTAGCCATCGCCAGGCCGCGATTGAGCACGCCCGCCTTGCCGACATTGCTGCCGCCAACGACAACCCGGAATGTGTGTCCCGGTTGCGCCGTGGCGGCCGCAATCGCCGCATGCGCCACCGCGATCGTGGCGTCCGTCGATCCATCGTCGAGAAGCAAGACTTCCATGCGTCCTGGATACTGCTGCAATGCGAGGCTGCCGATGGTGTCGGCAATCTTGCCGGCCTCATTGAAGCAGGCGACAAGAATGCTGATGTCCGGATAGCGATCCACCGGGTCTCGCCTGGGGCGCCGATCCAGCGCAATCGTCGTGATCAGGAACGCATTCATGAAACCGGGCACATAGGCGATGAAAGTGATCACGAAGATCGCCAGCGGCCACCCTGTCACCCTCGCCAGGTCGCGTACCCACGGTTCCGACAGCCACATACTCAGCACGCACCAAGCGATTGCGACGGACAAGGCGATTGCGAACTTCAGCGTCACCGGAAGGTAGATGCCGCGGCCGTCACTTCTCCGGCCCGGACGCATCGGGCCGGATCGTAGCGGTTCGCCCGACATGATTTCGTCGTGCGCACCAGTACCCACGGTGGGGGGGACCGTCGTCATCTGCAGGGATCGCTCTGGAATGGACCGAAGCCATCGAATCAACTGCACGCATGCGCAGTCGACGTATCGCGGCCTTGTCGCGGTCGGCCATTTTCGGGGCGCAGGAAGGGCGCCACCGTGCGTTAGCGTACGCAGAGTGGCCGATCAGAGAGCCAAGCTTAATGACCTGGACGATTCGATTCACGATGGCGCGCTGAGCGGCAAAGCCAGAGGAGCCATGCCTGGCCTGCAGGCGCCCTTATTCCCTCAGCGCACCCGCTGGTTCATCTGCGCGATCGGCAGCCGGATCGCGAGCGCGATCATCGGCACCACGTCGCCCATTGCCAGGATCATTGTCGGCTCCAGCGAGGTCACAACGGCCGTACTGGCGCATTCGCGTAGTGGCGCGCGCGGACGACATGGCGTGCGCGTCGGGAAATCATCTGGTTGCTGCTTGCCGCCGGAGCGGGTCTCCCGTGCGCAATATCCTGCGCTGTGGTCGGTGCGAACGCGTCGAATGCTGCCGCTTCGTGCAGGGGCGCTGAGCATGCACGAAACGAAAATCGGTTATGTGCGTCAGCGTACATAGCAGGCCGAAATCCGCAGATAAACTTCGGTACCAAGGGGTCTTGCCGTTCTGGTCCCCGACCTCCATTCGCATGCGGGTGTTTTCGTGTTCAAGAACGGCAGGAAATCCAACCACATTCTCGACTCGATCCGGGCCGACGAGCGCGAGCGCCTCGCCGCGTACCTGGAGCCGGTGCCGATGCCGCTCGGGATGGTGGTCCATGAAGCGGGTGCTTCGCAGACGCAGGTGTATTTCCCGATCGATTGCGTGGTGTCGCTGCTCTACGTGCTGGAGGACGGCGACACCGCCGAAGTCGCGATCATCGGAAACGACGGCCTCGTCGGGATGCCGGTGATCACTGGTGGCAGCAAGTCCCCACACCGCGCGATCGTGCAGGCCGCCGGGGTCGCGATGCGCATGCAGGCGCGCGACCTGCGCAAGGAATTCGAGCGTGCCGGAGCCGCCCAGCAGATCCTGCTGCGTTACAGCCAGGCCCTGATGATGCAGATCGGCCAGACCGCGGTATGCAATCGCCACCACAATCTGGACCAGCAGCTATGCCGCTGGCTGCTGATGAGCATCGATCGTTTGCCGGGCAGCGACTTGAGCATGACCCAGGAGCTCATCGCCAACATGCTCGGCGTGCGCCGCGAGGGCGTGACCGAAGCAGCCGGAAAGCTGCAGCAGGCGGGTGCGATCCGCTACCAGCGCGGCCGCATCACCGTGCTCGACCGTGTGCAACTGGAAAGACTGGCCTGCGAATGCTACGAGGCGGTGCGCAGCGAATACATGCGCCTGCTGCCGTGGGACACGACGGCGAGCGCGAATCCACTCACGCCTGCTTGAGTCCGCATCGCGTTGTTGAAGATGAATGGAAGCGCTGCGCACGATTTTCGTGAAGTTCGGAGTGTGTATAGTCGTCCCGGACGCATCGTGCGTTCATTCACCGCTGATCCGACATTTGGAATGGAATCCTCCTTGTGCCGGCCGTTGGGTTCTCCAACGCCACCACAGGCCGTCCATCATGTCATTGCGCGCCAATGCGCCCCCGGTTCCCGCGAACCACCTGCTCGCCCGCCTGCCGCATGTCGACCGGCAACGATTGATCGCCCATTGCGACGAGGTGGACCTCGTCGAGTCCGATGTGCTCTGCGAACGCGGCGACCGCATCGATCATGTGTATTTCCCGATCGGAAGCTTCATCTCGCTGATCACGCCGATCGACCACCAGGCCGGCTTCGAGGTGGGCATGGTCGGTTGCGAGGGCATGCATGGCATTTCGCTGGTGCTGGGTGTCGACGTCGCGCCGCAACGCGCGCTCGTGCAAGGTGCGGGCTCGGCATTGCGCATGGACGCCACCGCGTTCCGGCGCGAACTCGCGCGCAATGCGTCGTTGCGGCGCCTGCTGGATCGCTACGTGTATGTGCTGATGTCGCAGATGGCGCAGGCCGGCGCGTGCACGCGTTTCCACCTGCTCGAGGCGCGGGTCGCGCGCTGGCTGCTGATGACCCACGACCGCTCGTCCAGCGACACCTTCCACCTGACCCAGGAATTCCTCGGTTACATGCTCGGGATGCGCCGCGTCGGAATCACCAAGGCCGCAGGTGCGCTGCAGGACAGAGGCCTGATCAGCTACACGCGCGGCACGATCACGATCCTCGACCGCTCCGGCCTGGAAGCGGTTTCCTGCGCCTGCTACCGCATCGATCGCGACGCCTACACGAGCTTACTCGGCTGCTGATAGCTGCAACTCCGGCCTATGTACGCTGGCAGACAGACCGCTTCCGATAGAACGCACACCATTGCGATGAAGGATCTGGAAGCTGTGCCCTAGGGACGGGGCCACGCAAGGATCTAGCGAATGGTCGCAAGGACGCGACCGCCTCGCGCGCGGGATGCGCGCGTCGCTGGCGGGGAGCCGCGTCATGCAAACGAAATGGATCTTCAGCTCGACCTTCCTGCCCTACACGGGTGAGCCGATCGAGTTCATGCTCGAAGATCGCAAGCAGGCGATCCACGGAACCTTCGCCAACGGCATCTTCCACTCGCGCTGGGCCGACTACGACGTCGACCGCGTGCAGTCGTGGCGGGGATCGGATGGCGATCCGACCGCCGAAGCGATCGAGACTCCGAAAGTCATCGCAGGGCGCGGATTCATCATGACCCTCAAGCGCCTGTCCAGGGTGTTGACCAAGGGCCGCAATGCCGCTCCGGTCGCGCCTGTGCGCAGCCATGCCAGGTTGGCGATCTTGCCGCCCCCATCGGTTCCAGTGCCAGCCGCCCCCGTGCGACGCATCGACAGCAACCAGATTTCCTCCTAGGCCACAACGGTCCGCGGGAAACGAGCAGGCAAAGTCCGACGTCCATCGCCATCCGGTCGATCGAACCCGATCGAGCCGATTGTCGCTGGTCGCGGCGCGCGCATGCCGGGCCTGCGCACGCTGCATTCGCGGATTTCCTCGCGCGGTTTGTCGCGCACGGGCCGGGCAGGGGACAATAGGCGTCTTTCGGCGATCCGGAGCCTTCCAATATGACCATCCTGCGCATGACCGACCTCGATCTGAAGGGCACGCGCGTACTGATCCGGCAGGACCTGAACGTGCCGCTAGACAACGGCCGCATCACCTCCGAACAGCGCATCGCGGCTTCGCTGCCGACACTCAAGCACGCTCTCGCCAATCGCGCGACCGTGCTGGTGATGTCGCACCTCGGCCGGCCGAAGGAAGGCGTGTGGAGCGAGGCGGATTCGCTCGCGCCGGTCGCGCAACGCCTGTCGGAAATGCTCGGCATCGACGTACCGCTGGTGAAGGACTGGGTCGATGGCGTCGATGTCGCGCCGGAAAGCCTGACCCTGCTCGAGAACTGCCGCATGAATGTCGGCGAGGGCAAGGACGACGAGGCGCTGTCGAAGAAATACGCGGCGTTGTGCGACGTGTTCGTGATGGATGCGTTCGGCACCGCGCACCGCGCGCAGGCCTCGACCCACGGCGTGATCCGGCAGGCCCCGATCGCGTGCGGCGGGCCGCTGCTGATGGCCGAACTCGATGCGCTCGGCAAGGCCCTGCACGAACCTGCGCGTCCGTTGCTCGCGATCGTCGCGGGTTCGAAGGTGTCGACGAAACTCGAACTGCTGACCAGCCTGGTGTCGAAGGTCGACCAACTCATCGTCGGCGGCGGTATCGCCAACACCTTTCTCGCCGCGCTCGGCCATCCGGTCGGCAAGTCGCTGTGCGAGCGCGACCTGCTCGATACCGCGCGCAACATCATCGCGGATGCGAAAGCGCGCGGCGCCGAGATCCCGATCCCGACCGACGTCGTGGTCGCGCCGGCATTCGCTGCCGATGCGCCGGCGACGGTCAAGCGCATTGCCGATGTCGGCGCCGACGACATGATCCTCGACATCGGTCCGGAGACCAGCGCGCGCTACGCCGCATTGATCCGCGACGCCGGCACTGTCGTGTGGAACGGGCCGGTCGGCGTGTTCGAGTTCGACGCGTTCGGCCACGGCACCGAAACGCTCGCGCATGCGATCGCGGATTCGCAGGCGTTCTCGATCGCGGGCGGAGGCGATACGCTCGCCGCGGTCGACAAGTACGGCATCGCCGACAAGGTGTCCTACATCTCCACCGGCGGCGGCGCCTTCCTCGAATTCCTCGAAGGCAAGGAATTGCCGGCGGTCGCCGCGCTCAAGGCGCGTGCGGTGGCCTGAGGCGATGCGCGACACGTTGTTCTTCGACCTCGATGGAACCCTGATCGATTCGGCCGTCGGCATCGCTCGCTGCGTCGCGCATTCGCTCGAACGGCTCGGCGAGCCGGTGCCGGATATGCAAGCGTTGCGGCGCTGGATCGGCCCGCCATTGCGGACGAGCTTCGGTCCGTTGCTCGGCGATGCCGCGCGTACCGAGCGCGCGGTGGAACTGTATCGCGAGCGTTTCGATGCGATCGGCTGGTCCGAGCACACGATCTACCCAGGCATCGAACAGGCCGTGCTCGCCTTGCACGCGGGCGGCCATCGCCTCGCGGTGGTGACCGCGAAAAACCAGCCGCATGCGCAACGCATCGTCGATCACCTGCCGTTCGGCGCCCTGTTCGAGACCGTCTCCGGAGCGACCAGCGATGGACGCATTGGCGAGAAGCCAGAACTGATCGCGGCAGCGCTGGAGCGCCTTCGCGTCGATCCTGGCGATTGCTGGATGATCGGCGACCGCCACATGGACATCGACGGCGCGCGCCATCACCGCATGCGATCGGTCGGCGTGCTGTGGGGCTTCGGCGAGGCGGATGAATTGCGCGACGCGACGCGTTTGTGCGCAATGCCGGGAGAGTTGCCCGGCTTGCTCGCGTAGCCCGCATGCAATGCGGGGCTCCATTCGAAGGACTCCCCGGATTTCATCCGGGCTGCATCAACGCCCTTGATTGCGCCGTGACGATGCACCGAATGGCAGACCGAAGACTGCGAGCGTCGGCCCTCATCCTGGTTTCACCCAGGATCACGAGGCCGGGGAATCGGAGTAACCGAAGCGATCGATGTACGGCTGCAGCGCGGGCAGGAACGGTTCGAGGTATTCGCGGTAGCGTTGCCAGCGGTACAGCGCCTCGCGGTAGATCGGCCGGCTGACCTGTTCGTAGCTCGGCGTATTGATCCTGCCGCGTTCGAGCGCCCGGGCGGAGAAATCGCGCAGGTCGTCCTGCCAGGGCACGCCGAGGAAATCGCACAGGGCGCGCACCTGCCCATCGAAGTCCTCGACGACGTCCTCGTAGCGCACCGTGTGCACGTCCAGCGGCAACGCGTCGCGCCAGGCCTGCCAGAGATCCATCGTGCGCGTGTACAGCGCCACCGTATCGGCGAGCGTGCAGAAATTCGCCATCGTGTTGTTGAGCTCGAAGTTCTGCATGAAGCAACTCAACACGACGTCGCAGGGATGCCGCAGCGCGAACACGAAGCGCGCCCGCGGCAACACCCGGTGCAGCATCCCGGCGAGCGCAGTGTTCATCGGGAACTTGTCGAGCAGCAGTTTGCTGCGGTCGCTCGCGCCGTGTTCGGCGGCCGACCTGAAATACGCGTCGCGCAGCCAGGTCACGTCGAACGCGTCGAGATCCGCGAGCGCGTGCGGATAGCCCCCGGGCATCGCGCGCAGGCCCGCCGTGATCTTCGATGCGGATGGTTTTTCCTCGATCGTCTGGATCGACGGATGGCCGTCGAGGACCTGGTTCAGCAGGGTCGTTCCGGAGCGCGGGAAGCCGACCAGGAAGGCGACCTTCGGATGTTCCGACAGGCGTTCGATGGGCTTCCATCGCTGTATCCAGTCGCTGCGCATCGCCTCGAGCATGTAGTCGACGCCGGCGAGGTATTTGTTGCGGCCGGGATTGCCGCGCAACCAGCGCGCGCTCGTGATCGCATTGCCGGTCGCGAAGGCGGCCATCGCGCCGGGCGCGTCGTCGAGCAGGTCGAGCAGCTTGCCGCGCTCCATGCTCGCGGCCATGCGCTGCGTCTCGTTCGGGGCGAGCGCATCGATCCGATCCAGCGCGCGCATCGCGCCAGCGAGATCGTGCGTGCGGCGCAACGTCTTGCCCAGCACGAACAGCAGCTCGATCGCCCCGTGCTGGCCGCGTCCGCTGCCGATCGCCGTCGCGGCGCGTTCCGCGATCGCCTTCGCTTCGACGACGCGGTTGGTGCTCTCGTACACGAGGGCAAGGCCCGCGGACGCATCCAGACGCGCCGGTTCCAGGCCCAGCGCCTTGCGCCAGGCGGCCTCGGCAGCGACGTAATCGTGCTTGGCACGCTCCAGGTTTCCGCGCGCATTCCAGGATGCCGCATTGTCCGGATCGCGCTTGAGCATGCGCTCGATCTGCGACTCCGCCACCGCAAGTTCCCCGGCCGCGACCCACAGATCGATCGCCCGCAGCCAATGCGCGTTCGCGAGCGCGATGCTGCCGGCATGCGCAAGGCAATCGCCCAGTTCCGCGCTGGTCTCCGGCTTGCCCGGCGAGAGCTTTTCGAGTCTGTCGAGCCAGCGCAACGCATGCGTCGCATCGTCGAGCGCACGCAGGCAGCGCGCTTTTTCGAGGACGATCCTGGGTTCGTCCGGATGCATCGCGCCGCAGCGATCGATCATGGCCATCGCTCGCGCCGGCTCGCCCTGCTCGCGCAGGAACGTGCCGAAAGCGAGCAGCAATGCGGGGTGGTCAGGGGCTTCGCGCTGCGCATGTTCGTAGTGCTGGCGCGCCTGCGCGTGTTCGCCGGCCCGGTGGCAGGAATCGGCCAGGTGCAGCAGGACCGGAAGCGCTTCGCCCGGTTCGGACAGCGTGCCGGCGAACGCGGCGATCGCATCCGGCCACGCGCCCGCATGTTCGTGGCACAGGCCCAGTCCGTAGCTCGCCTGCGCGTTTCCGGGTACGCACGCGAGCGCAGCTTCGAAATTCCTCCGGGCGGCTTCGAAAGCCTGCTGCTCCAGGCACGCGTAGCCCGAATGGCTCAACCATTCGTGGTGCCCGGCTTGCAGCGTATTCGCCTTGTCCAGGAGATAGCACGCGGAATCCGCGCGACCGCTGCGCAGGCAGAAGATGCCGTACTCGGCCAACCCGATCGCGTCGTCGCGTGCCTGCGCGACGTGCTGCAGGAACAGCGCTTCGGCGCGCTGGTAATCGCGGCGTTCGATTTCGGCACGCGCGGCGCGCAACAGAGGGCGGTCGCCGGGATCGGACGGGCTCATTGACGGCGCGCCGGACTCATGCGGACGATGCGGTGTAGCCGAAGCGTTCGATGTACGGCTGCAGCGCAGGCAGGAACGGTTCGAGATGTTTGCGGTAGCGTTCCCAGCGGTAACGCGCCTCGCGATAGATCGGCTTGCTGACCTGTTCGTAGCTCGGGGTGTTGATGCGTCCGCGATCCAGTGCGCGGCTCGAGAACTCCCGCAGCCCTTCTTCCCAGGGAACCTGCAGGAATTCGCAGAGCGCGCGCACCTGGCCGTCGAAGTCGTCGACGACGTCCTCGTAGCGGATGGTGTGCACGTTCAACGGCAGCTGGTCACGGTACATCTGCCAGATGTCCATCGTCTTCGCGTACAGCGCGACCGTCTCGCCGAGCGTGCAGAAGTTCGCCATCGCATCGTTGAGCTTGAAGTTCTGCATGAAACAGCTGAGCACGGCGTCGCAGGGATGGCGCAGGGCGAACAGGAACCGCGCGCGCGGGAACGTGAGGTGGATCAGCCCGGCGGTGGTGAGGTGCAGCGGGAACTTGTCCATCAGCAGCTTCGCCGGATCGAGGTCGCAGTACTCGGCGGCCGCCTTCCAGTACGCCTCGCGCAGGTAGGCGACGTCCAGTTCGTCGCATTCGGGCATCGCGTGCGGATAGCTCTTCGGCATCTGCCGCATCGCGCCGAGGATTTTCGCGATGGTCTGCTTTTCCTCGATGAACTGGATCGAGCTGTGGCTGTACAACACCGTGTTCAGCAGCGTCGTCCCCGACCGCGGGAAGCCGACCAGGAAGGCCGGCGTGGGACCGGCGGGATCGGGAGCGGGCTTGCGCCAGGTCCGCAGCCAGCCCTTGCCGGCGAGGTCGATCATGTATTCGATGCCGCGCAGGAACTTGTTGCCCTGCGGGTCCGGCGCGCCCAGTTCGGAGAGCGCGAGTGCATTCGCGCGGTCGAAGGTCGCCACCGCGGCATCGACATCATCGAGCAGGTCGAATAGCTTGGCGCGCTCGAACAGTTCCGCCTGTTGCTCGAGATTGGTTTTCGGCAGATTCGCGGCGGCGTCCAGGTGCTCGAGGCCGAGCGCGTATTGCTTTTCTCGCCGCGCGATCCGGGCGCGGAGCAGATGCAGGCTAGGCACGGCGGCATGCCTCGTGGCTGCATGCGCGGCGGCGAGGTGCAAGCCGGAGTCGGCCAACGACCTGGCTTCGGTCAGCCGGTTTCTGTGTTCGTAAATGTTGCCGAGGTTGGCGTAGGGATCCAGCAGGCCGAGATCGATTTCGATGGCCCGAAGGAATGCGGCCTCGGCCAGTTCGAAGTCCAGTTGCTTGTCGTGCAGCAGTCCTTTCGAGTTCCACGCGCGCGCATTGCCGGGATTGGCGGCCAGCATTTTTTCCAGCAGCGCAGACGCGGCGTCGAATCGTTCTGCATCCATCCACAGGCTGCACGCCACGCCCCAATGTCGGTCGCGCTCGGCGGCATCGTCCACGGATGCGAGGCAGTTGCCGTATTCCTCGACGCATTCGGGCATGTTCGGCGCCAATCTGTAGAGCTTGTCCAACATCAGCATCGCACTCTGGGGCTCGTCCATCGCGTGCATGCAGCGTGCCGTTTCCAGCAGCACGGGCGGTTCGTCCGGATGCTCGCGCGCGCAGCGGTCCAGGCGCAGCAGCGCTTCCCAGATCGATCCGGTATCGCGCAGGAACTTGCCGTATTCCAGCAGCATCGCCGGATCATCGGGTGCGAGGCGCTCGGCCTGCGCGAAGCGGATGGCGGCATTGCCCGTATCGCCGATGCGATGGAGGGCGTCGGCAAGACTGAGCAGAATGGGCAGGGTGTCGGGCTGCGCCGCGAGCGCTCGTTCGAACGCGGCGGCGGCTTCCGGCCAGGCTTCCATCTGCTGGTGGCAGAGCGCGATGCCGTAGTTCGCGGCGGCGTTCGCGGGATCGAGCGTGAGGGCCTCGCCGAAGCTTCGGCGGGCGCCTTGCGGATCCTGCGCTTCCAGCTTGGCGTGGCCGAGTTCGCTCAACAGTCCCGCATTGCGGGGGATCAGCTTGCCGGCCTTGTAAAGCAGATAGCAGGCCGGCTCGGGACGTCCGGTGCGCAGGCAGAAATTGCCGTAGTCGGCAAGCCCGGCCGGATCGTCGCGCGTGTGCTCCAGATGTTCCAGGAACAAGGCGTTGGCGCGTCGCAGGTCGCCCTGTTCGACCGCGGCGTGGGCTGCGCGCAACAACGGACGGTCCGAAGGGGCTGTCTTGTCTTGGTGGGTCATCAAACCATTTCGTGCAGGAGCGGAATGAGGACGAGCCGCCGTGGCCTGGCAACTCGCAACACGGGACATGTCGAGGCCGGCATTGCGAATGCATCCGGCGGCGGTCGGATCCCATGATAACGCAGGGTCGGTCGTGGCCCGGCACGCACCCAGCGGCGGTCATCGGCATGCGCCAGGATCCGGCCCGGCATCGCACCGGCGCGGTTGTGTAAGCTTGTGCAGCGATGGATGGTGCCGGGGTGCAGGAACGATGAAACGGTTGCGGGACGGATTGCAGGCGTGCGCCCTGTGCTGCGCGGTGTGGATGGTGGCGGTCGTCGGCGTGCACGCGCAGGCATTCAACACCGGTGGCTACCGATTCGACGTTGCGCCCGCACCGGACTGGGTCGATCCGGCGAGGCCTGCGGAGCAATGGGCGGCGGATGCGCCCGGGGCGACCGGCGCGGTCTGGCGCAACTGGCAGTACGACATCCAGGTGGACCGACGCCACGGCAAGCGCGCGGTTTACCACGACTACATCTACCAGCCGATGACGCAGGCAGGGCTTGCGGATGCATCCAAGTACCAGATCGGTTTCCTGCCGGATTTCCAGTCGCTCACGATCCACCGCGTCGAATTGCGGAGGGACGGTCGCTGGACGACGCGGCTGAAGCCCGAGGCGATCACCCTGGCCCGGCGCGAAACGGATTTCGAGTCCGACCTATCCACGGGCGAGGTCACCGCGCTGCTGGTGCTCGATGACCTGCGCGTTGGCGACCTGGTGCGGGTCAGCTACACCGTTGAAGGTGCCAACCCGGTGCTCGCGGGACTCGACGCGGAAGACCTGAGCTTCGGCGGCAAGAGCCCGTTGTTGTGGCAGCGGATGCGGGTGATCTTCGATGCCGGTTCCGATCCGCTGGTGCAGCGCGATGCGCGGATTCCCGCCGAGCGCGTCGAGACGGTCGCCGCCGGCAAACTGATCACCATCGAACAGCACAACCTCAAGCCGGTTTCGGAAGACGGCAGTTATCCGTCGTGGTTCGTTCCGCTGCCGCGCGCGATCATCGCCGAACGTCATAGCTGGCGGGACATCGCGACCTGGGCGCGTGCGCTGTATCCGGCCGCGAAACCGCTGCCGGAAGACCTCGAGGCGCTGATCCGCGAATGGTCGGCGCTGCCGGACAAGGAGTCGCGCGTCGTGCATGCGCTGGAAGCGGTGCAGGACCAGGTGCGCTATTTCGGCGTCGAGATCGGCGAGAACTCGCATCGCCCGGCCGAACCGGCGGACGTGTGGCGCAAGCGCGCGGGCGATTGCAAGGACAAGGCGCGCCTGCTCGCGACCATCCTCGGCCGGCTTGGCATCGTCGCCGAACCCGCGCTGGTGGCCAGTCGCGGCGGACCTTGGGCGGCGCGGCAACCGCCCTCGGCGGCGGCTTTCGACCATGTGATCGTGCGGGTGCATCTCGGCAGCCGGACGATCTGGCTCGATCCGACCCGCAGCCAGCAACGCGGCAGCCTCGACGATCACGCCGTTTCGAATTTCGGCGACGCCCTGCCGGTGGCTGCCGGCGTCGATGCGCTGGTTCCGGTGACGCAGACATCCGGCGCGCTCGCGCGCTGGCGCGTGAACGAGCGCTACCAGCCGGATGCGGACGGCAAGAACGTGCGCCTGCAGGTGATCACCGAAGTCGGCGGCACGGCGGCGGAGAGCATGCGCACTCGCCTCGCCGACACCGATCGCGAACGCCTGCAGAGCGAGTACATGAACTACTACGGCAAGCGTTACAGCCATATCCGCGTGGCCGAACCCTTGCAGGTGCAGGACGATCCTGCGGCCAATCGCATCGTCATCACCGAAAGCTACGCCCTGGGCGATCCCTGGGCCGATTTCGACGAGGGGATCCGCGGTTTCGACACCGAAGCCAATGCGATCGAAACCTATGTGCAGCTGCCGGCCGGCATGGAAAACCACTATCCGATCGCGCTCAGCAATCCCGTCGATGCCGAGCAGCGCATCGAGTTCGAGCTTCCGCCGGGCTGGTCGTGGCGCGGTGCGAACCTGCACAAGTCGATCGACGTGCCCGGCATGAACTACTCGCTCACGACCAGCCAGAAGGATGCGCAGGTGAGCTTCGTGCACCGTTACCGCAGCACCGCCGCATACGTCGAAGGCGATGCGGTCGGGCGCCTGGTCGAGGGCGAGCGCCAGGTCAACGACCTGGTCAACCGGCGTTTCCTGGTGTCCAGGAACGACACCGCCGAAGTGCGCGAGGACCGGTTGAGCAGGCTGGTCAAGGGAATCCTGGACGACAACGGAAATGGCGCCAGCCCCGATGCCGACAGGAAGAATTGAGGTGGCCTTGGATGCGCTCTCGCTGCGCGCCTCGGTGGGCTGCGCTGCACTTGGGTTGTGGGTGTGCGTTGCGCCCGCCACGGCGGCGACGATGCCGGAATTTCCATCGCCTGCGACAACCCCGGTTGCGCAGATCCGCGCGCAGTTCGAGGCATCCGCAAGCGTGGATGCGATCGACGAGGCGTTCCATGCCGCGAAACTCATGGAAGTCGACAAGGGCAAGGTCGGCGCATCCGGTTGCCGGGCGCATGCGGATGCGCTCGATCGTGCGGCGCGGCACGCTCCACTGAGCCTGGGCGTCTGGTATTTCAAGGTGCGCTGCGCAGAGGCGCTTGGCGGCGCCGCAGCGCGCGACGCAAGCGAAAATGCGCTCGCTGCGGTACTGCGCGACATGCTCGCCGGAGTTCCTCCCGACGATGGCCAGACGCCGATCCCGATCGGCACCGTCATCGACGGCAATGCATTGCTCGATGCCAGTGGCGAGACCGTGACGTACTCGTACGTCGACCTGGACAACATCGCAAACGGCATCATCTGGCGCACCGGCCTGCGCGATCAGGTCAGCGGGCGCGAGCGCAACCTGTCGTTCGAGTTGGTGCAGTCGCGCCTGCGGCTCATCCGCAATCCGGAAGCGTCCCGTTCCCCCTACATCCGCATCCTGGCGCTCCAGCAATCCGCGAAAGCGTTTCGCGACGCATCCATGACGACCGGATCCGTGCAAACGACGCTGGGTGCGCTCGACGAAGAACCCGTGGAAAAACGCGCTGCGCGCATCAAGCAACTGGCGGCCGTCGACGACATGTCCGCGGCGATCGTGCTGGCCGACTACTGCTTCGCGCGCCCGAAGGCCGGCTGCACCATGACGGCCGTCGACGACTTGCTGTCGTTCGCCGAGAAGGGCCATGCGGCGCCGATGGTGCTGCTGGCCTACGCATACACGAAGGTGGAGGGCATCAAGCACGACGAGGAAGCCGCGAAGGCGCTGATGCAGGGCGCCGCGAAAAAGGAAGGCGTCGGCGCGGCGTTCCAGGCCTATTTCGAGCTGGACAGGCTGAACACCTACGACGCCAGCACGTTCCGGCGCTGGGCCCATGGGCAACTCTCCGCGGCGGCCGACGGCGGCGACGCACTCGCGGCGGGCATGGCATTGCGCCTGGCCGGCATGATCGCCGCGTTCGATGTGGATGCCGCCAAAGTGCAACGCTACCGGCAGCAGGTCGACAAGGCGGGGCTCGGCTATTTCGGTGCGCGCTATGCGCTCGCTGTGTCTGCGCGGAACAAGGACGGTGCGGCGACGATGCGCAATGCCGCAGCGATTGCCGGAATGACGACATCGGGACGGCTGCGCGCTGCCGTCGTTTCGATTCTTGCCTGGGCCTACGAAACCGGCGATGAGCCGGGCGTGCCCGCCGATCCCGTGCAGGCGCTGCGCTGGCGGACCCAGGCCGGCATGCTCGGAGACATTCCGTCGATGCGCTACGTCGCCTGGCATTACGCGGACCAGTCGGCGCAGCCGGATTCCACGCGACTGGCGGCCGAATGGTTCCTCAGCGCCACCCAACTCAGCGACACCGAGTCGATGCTGGACCTGGCCGCGTTGATGGAGGACGAGCCGAAAGGATTTCCTGCCGGTTCGTCGAAGCAGTCCGTCACGCTCTACCAGGCCATCGATCAGGACATGCCCACCAGCAAGGCCGGTTTCACCGCGCGCCGCCACCTGGCGAAGATGCTGATCGACGGTCGTGGCATCGCCCGCGATCTGCCGCGAGCGAAAGCCGTGCTGACCAAGGATGCGGAGACGGGCGATGCGGTCGCCATGGTCACGCTGGCGCGTGCGCTTTACGCAGGGAAACTCGGTCCGCGCGATGCCGATGGCGCCCAGCAGTGGGCCGAGAAGGCGCTGGCCAAGGCCGATCCCGGCGTCGCCACGATGATCGCCAGCGACATGTTCAACGGCGTCGGGCTGGCATCCGATCGCGCGCGCGCCATCGACCTGTGGACGAAATCCGCGCAGGCGGGCAACGACGTCGCATGGAACGACATGGGCTGGGAGCTGTGCACGACGCCGGATGCAGGCGCGCGCGATCCGCGCAAGGGGCTTGAAGCCGTGCAGCACGTCGCGTCCGCGAAAGCTCGGGCCGGATTCGTCGATACGCTGGCCGCGTGCCAGGCCGCCATCGCGCATTTCGAGGACGCGACCGCGTCGCAAGCGCGCGCGCTAGCGATGCTCGACCCCGCATCCGATACGGCGATGCGGATGCGCGAGCGCCTGGACATGTACAAGGCCCGCCGCGCGTACGTGCAGCCGGTGCAGGAGCAGCCCGCCACGCAGCCGGGTTCGCCAGCGATGCCGGCGGGCAAGGCCGGCCACTCGCAATGAATCCGACACGTCGTTCGCACGGTCATGCCGTAGAGTCCGACCCGCGAACGCGTTTTCCCCATGCATGGATCCCGTCATGACCGACCAGCTGCGCCGCACCAAGATCCTTGCCACGCTCGGTCCCTCCACCGATGCGCCCGGCGTGCTCGAATCGCTGCTGCGCGCGGGCGTGGACGTGGTGCGGCTGAACTTTTCGCACGGCCTGGCGGAGGACCACGCGCGGCGCGCAGCCGAGGTGCGCGCGATCGCGCAGGAGCTGCGTCGCGAAGTCGGCGTGCTCGCCGATTTCCAGGGCCCGAAGATCCGCGTCGAGCGCTTCGCCGAGGGCAAGGTGCAACTGCGCGAAGGCGGGGCCTTCACCCTGATGTGCCGCGCGGATGCACCGATGGGCGACGAAACCCGGGTCGGCATGAGTTACCTCGGGCTGGTCGACGACGTGCATGCGGGCGACGTGCTGCTGCTCGACGACGGCCTGATCGCGCTGCGCGTGGTCGCGATCGAAGGCGCCGACATCCGCACCGTCGTGATCACCGATGGCGTGCTGTCGGATCGCAAGGGATTGAACAGGCTCGGCGGCGGGCTGTCGCTGGGCGCGCTGTCCGACAAGGACCGCGCCGACATCGTGCATGCGGCGAAGATCGGCGTGGATTTCATGGCGATTTCGTTCTGCCGTTCCGCGCAGGACATGCACGAGGCGCGCCGGCTCGCGCGCGAGGCGGGGTCGCGCGCGGCGCTGGTCGCGAAGATCGAGCGCGCAGAGGCGATCGAGAACCTCGCCGAGATCATCGATGCGTCCGACGTGGTGATGGTCGCGCGCGGCGACCTCGGCGTGGAGATCGGCGACGCCGAATTGCCGGGCCTGCAGAAGAAGATCATCCGCGAGACGCGCGCGCGCAGTCGCGTCGTCATCACCGCGACGCAGATGCTGCAGTCGATGGTCGACCACCCGATCCCGACGCGCGCCGAAGTCCTCGATGTCGCCAATGCGGTGATCGACGGCACCGACGCGGTGATGCTGTCGGCCGAATCGGCGTCGGGCCTGCATCCGTTGCGCGCGGTCGAGGCGATGGTGCGCATCTGCCTCGGCGCCGAGCGCCAGTTCGAGGCCGACACCGATTTCGAGAAGGCGCAGCGCAACCTCGAACAGGCCGACCAGGCGATCGCGATGGCGACGATGTTCCTGACCGAACACATCAAGGTGCGCGCCGTGGTCGTGCTGACCGAATCCGGCGGCACCGCGCGGTTCCTGTCGCGCTATCGCTCATCGGTGCCGATCTACGGACTCTCGCGCCATGCCGACGCGCGCCGGCGGATGGCGATGATGCGCGACGTGTTCCCGATCGCGTTCGACAGCCGCGGCCTGCCGCCGCGCGACGCCGCGCGTTCCGCGGTCGGCGTGCTGTTCCGGGCCGGCCTGCTCGCCGAAGGCGACAAGCTGATCTTCACCAGCGGCGACACGATGGAACTGCGCGGCGCAACCAACACGTTGCGTCTGCTGGAAGTGGGCAAGGACGGCGTGGCGGACGGGCTTGGGGAATTGTAGGGGCGTCGCGCGGTTACTTCACCGGCAGCAATCGCCCGTACTGCTTCAGCACCTTGCGCAGGGCCTCGTGGTCGATCGCGGCCGCATGAAAACCGCCAGTTCCGGTCATGCTGTCGGCGGCGACCATCGCGTTGATGATCGCTTCCTCGGTCGCGTCGACCGCCGCGATGAATAACGGATCGATCTCGTCGTTGCCGAGCATGCTGATGCGATCGGTCGCCTGGTGCTGGCCGGTGCCGGGGTTCGCGGTCGAGAACGCGATGAAGATGTCGCCTGATCCATTGCCGGCGTAGGAACCATTGCGCGCGAGGCCCATCGCTGCGCGGCGCGCGATCCGCTTGAGCTGGGTCGGCAGCAGCGGCGCGTCGGTCGCGAGCACGATGATGATCGAACCCCGGTCTTTCGACACGACCCTCGGCAGGTCGTCCTTCAGTTCCTGGCCGACCGGAACGCCGGCGATGCGCAATTCGCCGCGCACTCCATAGTTCGCCTGCACGAGTGCGCCGACGGTGTAGCCATGCCCGTCGATCGTGGCGATGCGCGACGCGGTGCCGGTGCCGCACTTGAATTCGTGGCAGATCATGCCGGTGCCGCCGCCGATATTGCCTTCCGCGACCGGCCCGCCGCTCGCGCTGTCGAGCGCATGCGCCACGTGTTCGGGGGTGACGTGGAAGCCGTTGATGTCGTTGAGGTCGCCGTCCCAGGTCTCGGCGACGACCGGCAGCGACCACCAATAGCCCGACGCGTCGGGGGTGCCTTGGTCGACACGGTATTTGATGACCGCGTCGCGCACCACGCCGACGCTGTGCGTATTGGTCAGCATCACCGGGCCTTCGAGGAAGCCCGATTCCTCGACCCAGTGGCTGCCGGTCATCTCGCCATTGCCGTTCAGCGCGAACAGGCCCGCGAACACCGGCTGGTCCAGCGTCGCCCGGCCGCGCGGCAGGATCGCGGTGACGCCGGTGCGCACGGCGACCTTGTCTGGCAGGTCGGCGATGACGGTCGTGAAGCCGACGGTGACGCCGTCGACATCGGTGATCGCGTTGTTGTGACCCGGGGTGCCGTCGAAAGGAATGCCGAGGTCGCGCGCGCGCGGCTTGCCCGCCAGTGCCGGCGCAGCCATTGCGAGCATGAGCACGAGCAGCAGGAAGCGCGCTGGACGCGATGGGTTGCGCGAGCATGCGAGCTGGGCTGGGGCCTTGGTGCCGATCATGGAGCCACTCCTTCGTGAGCCGCTGGCGATGCGATGGCGGGCCCCGGATCGGCCGCGGGCGTTAGGCTACAATAATGGGCTATCCATTCTTCTCTCCCTGGAACCCATACATGAGCATCGACCAGCTTGCCGAAACCGCCCAGGCCATGGTGGCCCCGGGCAAGGGCATCATCGCGATCGACGAATCCACCAACACCATCGCGAAGCGCTTCCAGAGCGTGGGCGTCGAGAACAACGAAGAGAACCGCCGCGCCTATCGCGAAATGCTGTTGTCGACGCCGGGCCTGGGCGAGCACATTTCCGGCGCGATCCTGTACGACGAAACCCTGCGCCAGAAAACCCGCGACGGCGTGCCGTTCGCGACGCTGATGTCCAAGGCCGGCATCATCCCGGGCATCAAGGTCGACAAGGGACCGCAGGCGCTGGCCGGATTCCCGGGCGAGGTCGTCACGGAAGGTCTTGACGGCCTGCGCGACCGGCTCAAGGAATATGCGCGGCTCGGGGCTCGTTTCGCGAAATGGCGCGCGGTGATCAACATCGGCGACGACATCCCGTCCGGTACCTGCATCGAATCGAACTGCCATGCGCTCGCACGCTACGCCGCGCTGTGCCAGGAAACCGGGCTGGTGCCGATGGTGGAACCGGAAATCCTGATGGATGGCGAGCACGACATCGAAGTCTGCTACGAAGTCACCGAAGTGACCCTGCGTTCGCTGTTCGGCGCGCTGTACGAGCACAACGTGCTGCTGGAAGGCACGATCCTCAAGGCCAGCATGGTCATCGCCGGCAAGGATTGCCCGGACCAGGCCGGTGTCGAGGACGTCGCGGAAGCGACCCTGCGCTGCCTGAGGACGACGGTGCCGGCGGTGCTGCCGGGCATCGTGTTCCTGTCCGGCGGCCAGTCCGACCGCGACGCGACCGCGCACCTGGATGCGATGAACCGGATGGGTCCGCATCCGTGGCCGCTGTCCTTCAGCTATGGCCGCGCGATGCAGTCGGCGGCGCTGAAGATCTGGGGCGCGAACACCGCCGCGAACGTGGCCGAGGCCCAGAAGATGGTCCACGCCCGCGCCCGCGACAACGGGATGGCTGCGCTGGGCCAGTGGAACGGCTGATCGCATCGCCATTCCGACGCGTTGACGCCGGCCTCGTGCCGGCGTTTTCGTTTCCAGTGACCGGATGGATGACTTGATACACTTGTCATTGATGTCCTAAGCATCTATATACCGCGAATGGACAAATCGATCACCTCGACCCTCGGATTCCTGATCGGCGACGTCACCCGGCTGTACCGGCGTGAATTCGACCGCCGCGCCGCCCATCTCGGCCTGACCCGCGTGCAATGGCGCGCCCTGCGCCGGATCGAGCGCGTCGAAGGCCTCACCCAGGTCGCCCTCGCCGAGGATCTGGAATTGGCGCCGATCGCGGTCGGGCGCGTCATCGACCGGCTCGAGAAGGCGCGTTTCATCGAACGCCGGCCCGATCCGACCGACCGTCGTTGCTGGCGCCTGTACCTCGCGCCAGGATCGGCGATGGTGATGTCCGGCGTCGATCGCATCGCCAGCGAATTGCGCGAGGAGGTGTTCGCGGGCATCGCGATGTCCGATCTGGAGGCATCCGAACGGGTCATGGACACGCTCAAGCTGCGGCTCGGCGGCGCAGCCAGGCCACAACGCAGCGCGGATGATGCATGAGGCCGCCACGGTGTCATCGCGATGACTGCGCGTTCGGCGAGTCTGTGGCCAATCCGGAAAGCGGGCGCCTGGCCGCGCGACTGCGCATGCCCCGATT